>JANOCP010000074.1:0-10668 GCA_031412235.1 Polaromonas sp. | reverse complement strand
GCGGTCCTGACTGGCCCGTGAAAGTTCTTCAATGCGGCGCTGCTCTGACACGTCAAGAATGGCGCTCATCCAGCCGGTGTGCTTGCCGACAGCATTAATCAGCGGGGCTTCCATGATGAGCACCGGAAACCGCGTGCCGTCAGGCCGCATGAAGACCGACTCGTGGCCTTCGCGTGGCAGATTGTTGCCCGCCAGCCGTATGGCCTGACGTTCCTGGTAGGTATCCACCAGCTCAGGTGGCCAATAAGGCGACGGGAAGCTCTGGTGCAGCAGGTCTTTGGCGGCAATGCCAACCATCTGGCAGAACGCCGGATTCACATAGGTAATGCGGCCAGAGAGGTCCCGCGCACGCAGACCGGTCAACACCGAGTCTTCCATGGCCTTGCGAAAAGCCAGCGCCTCGCCCAGGTCATGCTCGACCTTCAGTCGTCGCCGCATGTCGCGCGCCAGTAAAAACAGCACCGCCATCAGCGCCAGTGACATGGCGGTGACCAGCGCCGTGAGCACATTGGGGAATAGTGACGGTGTACCGAGCCGGTTTTCAAGTCGCAGCACCAGGGTGTTGCCGGGCAGGTCCAGCAACTGCTGCGCAATGTAAGTACGGCTTCCCCGCGCTGGCGTGCCGTGAATGGCCAGCCGGGTACCGTCAGCCTCAGTAAATGACAGGCTTTGCCCGCGCGCAAGCTGTTTGCCGACCAGCTCGCCGAGTACATCCTGCAAAGAATAAGTAGCTACGCTGTAGCCCACCAGACGGCCTGCCACGGTAATGGGCATGCACATGTCGATCAGTTCAAAGCCCAAACTGTCAGCCTGCGGCATGAAATAACTGCCTGAATAAGCCGCACCGCTCAGACGTCGTGCCGTGGTGCAGGCCAGGTTGACATCAGCCTGCGCGCTGGTTCGCCCCAATCGCTCGAAAACCGGGCTGCGATAGGGGGTGTCAGCATGGGCAAGTGCCTCAAGTGTTTCACTGCGCAACTCAAGTCGCATGATTTCCCGGTGCTCGCGCAGCAGCGCAGCAGCCGGAGATTGCCAGGCTTCACGCGTGCGGTCACCCGACTGAAGGGCCTGAAAACTCTGGATGTTGCGGGTCAGGCCAGCCCGGATGTCCGTCACCATTTCTGCGGCATCCCGTTCAAGCCGGCTTTGTATCTGGCTGGCTTCATAACGACCCGCCAGCCAGACCAGCGTGCCAAGCAGTGAAGCCAGCAGTAGCAGCAGCACAACCCACAGGCTTGAGCGCTTGAGACCAACCCGCCATTGCGACCGCTTGAATCCCGGCAGGTGCGGCAGCTTGAGGGCGATGGGTTTCACAATACCCCGTGCTGGAGTGCCGGAAGCCGCAAACGCGCAGCGTCCAGTTGCGCCCTGGAAATATCGGCTACGACCACATCTGCCCCTTCGGCTTGCTGCGCCAGAATTTGTCCCCAGGGGTCTACCACCATGCTGTGACCCCAGGTGCGGCGCTTGTTTTCGTGTACGCCCCCTTGCGCTGATGCGACCACGAAGGCGAGGTTTTCAATGGCGCGGGCGCGCAGCAGCACCTCCCAATGGGCCTGACCGGTGGTGAAGGTGAAAGCACTGGGCACCAGCAGGATGTCAGCGCGCAGGGCGCGGTACAACTCCGGAAACCGCAGGTCATAGCAAATGCTCAAACCGACGCGGTAGGTATTGCCATCAAGCGATGGCAATTCAAAGGTCACCGGCCGGGTACCTGGCTCCAGCACACGCGACTCGTCGTATTGCTCCTGACCATTGTCAAAGCGAAACAAATGCATCTTGTCGTAGCGCGCCACGCACTGGCCAGCGGGGCTGTAAACCAGCGTGCTGTTGTTGATCTTGGCCGATCCAGCAGCTGCCAGCGGCACAGTGCCGCCCACAATCCAGAGTTTGAGTTCACGGGCGCACTGGCTTAAAAAATCCTGCAGTATCCCGTGTCCGGCCTGCTCGGTGAACGCCAGCTTGTCGGTGTCCTTGAAGCCGAGCAGGCAAAAATACTCGGGCAGTACCGCCATCTCGGCACCCTCGGCAGCGGCGCGCACCAGCAATTGCCTGGCTGTGGCAAGGTTGACGGCCACTTCAGCGGAAGACACCATTTGAATGGCAGCGACTTTCATGACGTAGTTTTCATGAGGTACTTTTCATGACTTACTTGCGCTCCACTTTGGTAATTTTCGGGTTGGCCCAGCTGCCATCAATATGAAACTCCTGGGTCGCAGCCTGCATGAGGGGCCGCCGCAAAAAGTACTGCGCCAAAAAGGTACCCAAACCGATGGCCGGGTTGATGGCCGTGGCAATCAGCGAGGCCGTACCGGCATTGATCTCGGGCACCACGACCACCTTGAGGTCTTGTGTCTCGCGGGCAATGTCTGCACTGCCCTCCATCAGTACGGCGGCGTTGACACCCTTCATCTGCAGGTTGTTGGTGGCGGCCAGCCCCTGGTTGATGTTGACATCACCGCGTACAAAGTCAAATGCAAAACCTTCTGAAAACACGTCGCGGAAATCCAGCGTCAGGCGGCGCGGCAAAGACTGCAGGCTCAACACACCGAGCAGCTTGGCAATGCCAGGGTCGGCTTTCAAAAACTGACCAGATTCAATGTTGATGTTGAATTGCCCGCTCATGGTTGGGTAATCGAGCGTAAGCGGTGAGCCAAGCCAGGAAACCTGACCCTCCATCTTGCCCTTGCCGCGCCGTATGACGTCCTTCATGCCAAAACGCTTGAGCAACTCGCCAGAGTCTGCAATGTCAAGCTTGAAGTTCATGACCGTGCGGCGGCGCTCTGTCACGGGGGCTTGTGGGCGCTGCCCCGGCACGGCGGCAGCTGGCGCCTGGGCGTTCACGGCAACCCAATTGCCGGATGCCGTGAGCACAGCCTCTGGCAAGGTGACATTGAACTTGTTCAAACGCCATTCCCGTGCGCCGCCTTCGCGGGCCACGGCCAGCGCGCCCCGGTTAACGGCATCAATCTCAATACGCCCGAGTTTTCGTCCGCGCAATTCCAGGTCGTCCACCACGATGTCAAGCGCGGGAATGTTGGCGGGCTGCTGGTCGAGAATGCTTTCGACATCGATGGCAGTGCTTTGCCCCAGGCTCAAGCGTGAAAGGCGCGCAAAAACCCGTCCTGCAGCCCCTGCACCACCGCCGCCGGGTTGCCTGAACTCGACATAGCCATTGAGCTCTTCCGCGTCGATATTGCCGCGCCAGTTCAGGCCGTCACGCGAGCCGCCGAGCACCACGCGGTGGAGCTTGCGGCCCTCAATCAGCAGCTCTTGTGCGCGTATGGCCATGCGCGTGGGCAGATAGGTCATGGCTTCGGATGAGACGCTGCTGCGGCTGCCGGGTGAGCCGGTCGCAGCGGTGGGCGCGGCTGGAGCGGTAGAGGCCGACAGAACACGCTCCCAGGCGTCAAGGTCCACATTGGCCAGGTTGATATTGGCACCCACCCCGTTGTCCAGCACATGCACTGACTCGCCTGCTTCCAGCCCAACACCTATACCTCCCCTGACGACGCGGGGTTCGGGGCCACTGATGTCGCGTATGTAGGTCACCGATGCAATATTGCCTACCGCCAGGTTCAACTGGTCCTGGAGTTTTTGCCCCGGTCCCATCGATTCACGCAGAAGGGATTGCTCAAACTTCACTGGTAGCAAGGCTTCTGCGCTTTTACCCATAGGGGCAGGCAGGCTCAGGGCCATGCCCTGCAGATTGCTTGAAACCACCACCTCAGTCATGCCGCGCCTGAATCCCAAAGTAGCAGCGTAAGCCGTACTACCGTTGGCGTTTTGCGCCATGCGCGAGGCAAAGCCAAGGTCTTTGGCCTGTCGCAATCCCTCTGCCGTCAGCGTGCCCTGAGCCTTGAAGCTGACACTGGCCTCGGCATCGATACCTCCCGCGGCTGTTGCAGCACGCACAGGTGCACGCATCCCGCCGTCAAAGCGGATATCTCCGCCCAGCAAACGCGCCTGTGCGCCCGCAACCGAAAAGCCGGTTTCGTTGAAAGTCAGCACACCCTTCAAGCGTCCCAGCATGGGCGATCCGGGCGTGAACTGCACGTCGTTGCCCGGCAGACTTACCGTGCCCTGAACGCGGGTTTTGTCGATGGCAAATAGCGGAAGACTCAGGCGCAGCGCGTAGTCGCCTGGTCCGCTGGCAACGGTTTTTTCCAGCACCTGCGATGTCATGGCCGCTACAGGTGAGGCGTTGACAAAGCCCAGTACCTCAGAAACCGGCCCCTTTAAATTGCCGATGAGGTCTACCGTTGCGCCGTGCAACAGGTCTGGAATCCGGGCGTCTGCCTTGATGATCTGCAGGCCCGGCAAGCCGGCGAATTTTGCACTGGCGCCGTTGATTTCAAGTGATGCCCGGTTAAACACCAGTTCACCATTGAGGTCAGTCAATGCAGGCCACGCTACGGCATCCCTGGGTTGCACCAGCTTGGGCACATACGCAAACAAGCCGTTTTTAACCCTGGCCGATACCTTGAACTCGCCCAGCGCAGGATCTGAAAAGGGAATCTGGGCCACGGGCCCCTTGACCTTGAATTTAACCTCGCTCACGTCGCCCCTGACCACCGCGTCCCGCACATAGTGCCGCACCCGGTCGGGCAATACCAGCGGGAGATAGCGGTGTACCCTCGCGCCATTTCCGCGACTCAGACTGCCCTGCAAGTCCAGAACACCCATGGAGTTGTCGATGCGCTTGCCGTCGACAGATGCCTTGCCAGACGCGGATGTATCCGCAGAATGCCAACTGGCCTGCGCCTGCCCCTCGGCATCTGCATTCGAGAACCTGATGTTGTTTAACTGGGTGTCAATCTTCCCGTTCAGCAGTTTCCACTGCGCGTCAAGCGACATCTGGTCAAAGTGAATGCGCGGGTCTTCAAATACACCCGGCAAATCCAGCACGCCACTGGAAATGTTGACCCTGGCCTTGCCGCCAGACTGCGTGACATCAAAGTCGACACTGGCCCCGCTGACCCCGGGGCGACCGGGGACCTGGTGCGAGTCGGCACCAGAGCCTGAAGAGGCTCTGGTGAGCGCTACAACTTCAAGACCCGTCACCCGCCCTTTGGCTGCAAAAGTGGTGGGCGCCCCTCTCGGGCCTTGCCAGCGTACATCGACAGCTTCAACAAGTCCCCTGGGGGCAAAGGACTCTATCAACGCGTGGGTACTGGTGCCCAGCGGCAGGCGATTGGCGATTTGCGCCAGCGCTGCGAGGTCCAGCCTGTCGGCTTTCATCTCGACCTTCTGTTGTGACTGTCCTGCGGTATCCGTTGCGCTCACTGTCAGATTTCCGCCAGGCCATTGCAGTCCGTCCCTGGTCTTGAATCGCAAATTCTCCGTGTAGAAGTCAAATCCGTCGTCGCGCCGTTGGCCGCCGACACGACCCGAAACTGACTCCAGCGCCAACGGTTTGAGGGTTCTGCCTAGCTGGGTGTCGACATCAATCAGCGCTAAATCAGCGGTTGCACCCGTGACCTGACCCCGCGTGACGTCGGCCCAGGCGCGCAGACTGCCGTTGCCGCCCGCAACCCCAATGCCCAGGCTTTCCAGGTTGACGTACCGTTTGACGCGCGAGACGTCCACGCGATCAAATTGTGCGAAAAGCTGACCCGACCAGTCAGTCCAGCGACCTGCATTTGCTGTCAAAAGCGGTTGTCGAAAAACGCCGCGCAGGCTGAAGCGTTCACCCCACTCTGCCGGAGGCGTGGCGTCCAGCCGCATCAGGTGTCGCCGGCGCCCATTGCGTATGACGGCGTCAACGGCAGTTAGTGCCAGCGGCGGTGCTGTGCGCAGCTCGTCAACCCAGCGAACCGTGCCGCCGCGTATCGAGAATTCGGTTTGTGAGAAAAACCAGTCGGCAGCGGCGTTGTCGTCGCCCCGGCTTTGCGACATGTCCAGGCCACCAACGTAGATTTTGCCGTCTGCTGTGCGGCGCACCTCAAGGGCTGGCTGGTCAATAAACAGCCGCTCAAAGCCCATGCCCCAGAGCGACGACGGCGATAGCGCTGCAAGCAGGCGCGGCAGGCGCAGGGCTTCGTGTCCGTTGGCGTCCAGCAGCACCACATCGCGCAGTTCAAACGCCGGGATCATGCCCTCGGATTGCGCGCTGATGTGTCCGATAAGCACGGGCATTCCAAGCGCTTTGCTGGCGGCCATTTCGAGGCGTGGGCGGAATTCCTCGATTCGCGGCACAATCCAGCCGTGCAGCAGGCCCCAGGTCGCACCGAACAGCAACCAGACTGCCGCCACCAGCCAAAGCAGCAGGCGGGCGGTCAGGGCCAGCCAGCGCATACGCCGGGTTGACAGGGCGGGTGACAGGAAAGTTCGTGGGTCCATCGACATGAGAATTATGACCGTCAGTGCTGCAGTCCGTTTAATGAACAAACTTGAAGTTTCGTGAAGTCGTGTGATGACTGCATCCTCAAGCGTCAGCCTTAACCCCGATATGCCAAGTCCTTTGGCTATGTCGGCTGTTTGCGCTGCGTCTGGCTACAGCCGCTACGTACAGCGCATACGCAGGCGCTATGCGGGCCAGCTGGGCCTGTTGCCCGAAGGCGCGCCGGTTCGCGCAGGGATGCAATCCACGCTGGACTCCCTGACGGCCGGGGGGCTTCAGACCGGCGCTGCGCTGCGGGTGCTGCGGCAGCTGGTCATGGAGCGCCTGGTGGTTCTTGACTGCGATGGCGACCTCGCCAGCCAGGCCAGACTTGGGGTCGTCACGAGGGCCATGACCGAGTTGGCCGAGTTGGCGCTTGATGTGGCTGTGCTGGAGTCCCGAAAAATCCTGGACGAAATACATGGCGCACCGCAATGCGCTGACAACACCGGATTGCCGGGACGGCGCGCCCAGTTGTGGGTTGTCGGCATGGGCAAGCTTGGCGCCCGCGAGCTCAATGTGTCCAGCGACATTGACCTGATCTATGTCTACGACCAAGACGGTGAAACGGCAGGTGGCGCTTCAGGCCGTGGGCGTATTTCAAACCACGAGTATTTCGCGCGCCAGGTCAAGGCCATCTACAGCCTGATTGGCGACGCCACCGAGCACGGCTTCGTATTTCGCGTTGATCTGGCACTTCGGCCGTACGGTAATTCGGGGCCTGCGGCCGTTTCACTTAACGCGCTTGAAGAGTATTTTCAGGCACAAGGCCGGGAGTGGGAGCGCTTTGCGTGGCTCAAAAGTCGTGTGGTTGCACCGCGCGAGAGTCTGCAAAACGGGTCTGCGCTTGCGCTGCGCAGCTCGGTATTGCCTTTTGTGTTCCGGCGCTACCTTGATTACAACGTGTTTGATGCCCTGCGTACCCTGCACCGCCAGATTCGTGAACATGCGGCCAAACGCTGTGCCGGTCACCCCGAGCGCGCCAATGATGTCAAGATGTCACGCGGTGGCATTCGCGAGATTGAATTTACCGTGCAATTGCTGCAGGTGGTGCGTGGCGGGCAGTTTCCCGAACTAAGGACGCGGCCTACCGTTGATGCCCTGCACCGCCTGGCCCATGCCGGGCTTATGCCTGCAGCGACTGCCGGGGCGCTGGCGCTAGCCTATGATTTTTTGCGTCGCGTCGAGCATCGTATCCAGTACCTGGACGATCAGCAGACTCACGTACTGCCTACCCGTGACGACGATTTACTCTGGATTGCGCAGACCCTTGGTTACAGTGATTGCTGCATGTTTTTGGGGGACCTTGATGCCCACCGCGAGCTGGTAGCGGGGGAGTTTGACAAGCTGCTGGGCGGCAAGCCCGACTGCAAGGGCTGCGTCAAGGGCAGTGCAAAGCCCGCCGTGCCGGTTCGCGAGCTCGATGAGCTGCTGGAGCACCTGTCGGCGCAATGGCCAACGCAGTTTCGTGCCCGCCTGGCGCTGTGGCGTGAACACCCCAAGGTTTTGGCGCTGCGCGATGATTCACGTGCCCGTTTGAGCCAGCTGGTGCAGCGTACTGCCTTATGGCTTACCGAAGGCACGGTAAGCGAGGAAGCCGCGCTGCGCATCATTGACTGGATAGAGCCGCTGCTCAGGCGCGAAAATTATCTGGCGCTGCTCCAGGAGCGTCCCAAAGTGCATGAGCGCCTGTTGCGTTTGCTGGGCGATGCCAAATGGCCAGCCCGCTATTTGCTGCAGCACCCCGGTGTGATTGACGAACTTGCCAGTGATGAAATGCTGCGCCAGCGCTTTGATGGTGCTGTGTTTACCGCCGAGCTGGAGCAGCGCCTGGAGTCGTTGCGGCGTACCGGTGAAGATGACGAGGAGACCAGCCTGAACCTGCTTCGTCGCGCGCACCATGCCGAGGTCTTTCGTACCCTGGCGAGAGACGTCGAGGGCGTGCTTACGGTCGAAGAAGTCGCTGATGATTTGAGCGCGCTGGCTGAAACCATTTTGGCGGTCACCACCCGCTGGTGCTGGCAGCGCCTTAAAAACAAGCACGTCACCGCATCTGGCCAGCCACAAATAGCCATCATTGCCTATGGCAAGCTGGGCGGTAAAGAGCTGGGTTACGGCAGTGACCTGGACATCGTGTTTGTCTACGAAGACGAGCACGAGCAAGCGCCTGAAGTCTACGCCGCACTGGTGCGCAAATTGATCACCTGGCTGACCGTCAAAACGGGCGAGGGCGACCTTTTTGAGATCGACATGGCACTCAGGCCGAACGGAAACTCGGGTCTGCTGGTCACCAGCTTTGCGGCCTACACCGCTTACCAGCAGCAGCGCGGTAGCAATACCGCCTGGACCTGGGAGCACCAGGCCATGACCCGTGCGCGATTTGTGTTGGGCGAGGAATCACTCCGCGAGCGTTTCGAGCAGGTGCGCGCCAGTGTCATCAGCGCCGCGCGCGACCCGGCCCTGCTGCGCAATGAGATCATGACCATGCGTGACAAGGTGCGCGCGGCGCACCCGGTCAAGGGCGACAGGTTTGACGTCAAGCACAGCATTGGCGGCATGGTTGACGCCGAGTTTGCGGTGCAATTTTTGGTACTTTCCCAATCCGGGCAACACCCGGAGCTGGTGCCCAACCTGGGCAACATTGCGCTGCTTTTGCGCGCAGAAAGCGCCGGTTTGCTACCTGAGGGGGTGGGGCAGGGGGCTGCCAGCGCTTACCGCGAGCTCAGGCGTGTCCAGCATCATGCGCGCCTGAACGAAGAACCCACGCAGGTCATACCACCCTTGCTTGAGAGTGAGCGCCTGGCCATTCAAACCTTGTGGACGGGTGTTTTTAAATCAATCGATTGACCTTATTAAATCAAACGTTTGATTAATGTGCTTTAATTTGGCGCATGAACAACCCCCTCAGTCAAATTTCAACGGACTCGACCAGCGCTCCAGTACCCGCTGCAAGAAAGTCACGCGCCGACGGGGCCGAAGCCAGGGCCGGCCTGCTTTATGCAGCGCTGAGACTTTTCTCCGAAAAAGGTTTTTCAAAAACCTCCACCCGTGAAATCGCGCTGGCAGCAAACGCCAACATCGCGGCCATCAGCTACTACTTTGGCGACAAGGCCGGCCTTTACAGGGCAGTGTTTACCGAACCGATGGGCAGCTGCAGCGACAAAATTGCGCTTTACAACGGCGCTGTCCTGACGCTTGAGCAGTCACTGCGCGGGTTTTTCACGCAATTTCTGGAGCCACTGCGGCAAAGCGAGCTTGTCCAGCTGTGCATTCGACTGCACTTTCGGGAAATGATGGAGCCCACTGGCCTTTGGGCTCAAGAGGTGGACAACGGCATCAAGCCGGCGCATGCGGCGCTGGTGCTGGTGCTGGCGGGCCATCTGGGCATTGAAGAGCCCGATGACGACTTGCACCGGCTGGCCTTTTCACTGGTTGGGATGGCACTGCAGCTGTTTGTGAGCCGCGACGTCGTCCAGGCCATTCGCCCGCAGCTGCTTGGCCACACGGATGCCATAGACCAGTGGACCGCCCGGCTGGTCAGTTACGGCCTGGCAATGGTTCAAGCCGAGTCGGCGCTGCGCCGCGACACCCCAATTCCGACAGAAAAAACAATTGATGAACACATCTGACCTCAAACAGACGCGGCATGTCCGGCGCTCCTTGCGGGCTCTGGCCTGCCTGGGCGCAGCATTACTGGGCGCTTGCACCATGCCGACTGCGCCAGCGCGCTCCCTGAACCTTCAAGCACCCATCGCGTGGCAGGCGCCGCTGCCTCACCGGGGCGATCTGGTCAGCCTGTCGCAGTGGTGGCAGCAGCAGGGTGACGCGCTGCTGGTCGAGCTGATTGACGCGGCGCAGGCAGTCAGCCCGTCGCTGGCGACGGCTAGATCCAACATCGAGCAAGCCAGACTCACACGCACCCGGTCTGCGGCAGTGCTGCTGCCCGCTGTGGGTGCCAATGCAAGCGCCAGCCGCAACCGGTCAGCCCCCGCCGGGCCTGCGCCCGCCGTGCCGGCCAATGTTTTGCAGGCCGGCCTGCAGGCCAGCTGGGAGCTGGACCTGTTTGGCGAGAACCGCGCCACGCGTGATGCCGCGCAGGAACGGCTGGTCGGCGCGCAGGCGCAGTGGCACGAGGCGCGGGTGTCGGTGGCCGCCGAGGTGGCGCGCCAGTATTACAGCCTGCGTTCATGCCAGAAACAGGTGCAGGTGTCCCAGTCGGATGCGCAGTCGCGCTTTGAGACCTCGCGCCTGACGGCGCTGGCAACGAAAGCCGGTTTTGAAGCGCC
>JANOCP010000073.1:0-8066 GCA_031412235.1 Polaromonas sp. | reverse complement strand
TCAATAGCAGCTTGCGAAGGCAATGATTGCGCCAGAGGCGCTTTTTCCTTAAAAACAGACGACTCAAAAATTCGGCATGCCCTTCATGCCGCCCATGCGCTTCATCATCTTCATCATCCCCCCGCCCTTTAGCTTTTTCATCATCCCCTGCATCTGCTCGAACTCGTTCAAAAGCCGATTCACCTCCTGCACGTGCACGCCGGCGCCAGCAGCGATACGGCGCTTGCGGGTGGCTTTGATCAGGTCGGGTTTGCGCCGCTCCAGCGGTGTCATGCTTTGAATAATGCCTTCCTTGCGCTTGATGTCTTTTTCGGCCTTGTCCATATCAACCTGGCCTGCCTTGGCAGCCATTTGGGCAGGTAATTTGTCGAGCAGGCTGGACAGGCCGCCCATGTTTTTCATCTGCTGCAACTGGCTTAAAAAGTCACTCAGGTCAAAGCCATCACCTGACTTGAGCTTGGCGGCGAGCTTCTGGGCTGCGGCTACGTCTACGCCTGCAGTGACCTGCTCGACCAGCGCCACGATGTCGCCCATACCCAAAATACGCCCGGCATGGCGCTCGGCGTCAAACACTTCAAGGCCGTCAAGCTTTTCGCTGGTGCCCGAGAACTTGATGGGCGCACCGGTAATTTGCCGCACGCTCAGGGCTGCGCCACCGCGTGAGTCGCCATCGGTTTTAGTCAAAATAATGCCAGTAAGCGGCAGCGCATCCTTGAAGGCTTTGGCGGTATTGACCGCGTCCTGACCCTGCATGGCGTCCACCACAAACAGCGTTTCAACCGGATTCAGTACGGCGTGCAGCTCTTTTATCTCGGCCATCAGGGCTTCGTCAATGGCCAGACGGCCCGCGGTGTCGACCAGCAGCACGTCAAAGAAATGCCGTTTGGCGTAGTCAATGGCGGCGCGGGCAATATCGACCGGCTTCTGGTCCGGCGTGCTGGGAAACCATTCGGCACCGGCCTGCGCAGTGACGGTCTTGAGCTGCTCGATAGCAGCTGGGCGATATACGTCGCCGGATACCGTCAGCACTTTTTTCTTGCGCTTTTCAATCAGGTGCTTGGCCAGCTTGGCGGTGGTGGTGGTTTTACCCGCGCCCTGCAGGCCGGCCATCAAAATCACAGCTGGGGGTTGCGCTGCCAGGTTGATGTCGCTGACGCCTTCGCCCATGGTGGCGGCGAGTTCCTTGCTGACAATGCTGACCAGCACTTGGCCGGGCTGCAGGGATCCCATGACCTCGGCGCCCAGTGCTTTTTCTTTGACGCGGGCAATAAAGTCGCGCACCACGGGTAAGGCCACGTCGGCTTCGAGCAGCGCCATGCGTACCTCTCGCAGCATGTCCTGCACCTTGGATTCGGTAATGCGGGCCTGGCCACGCATTTCCTTGACGAGGCGGGAGAGTTTGTCGGTGAGGGCTGAGGCCATGAGTTGGCTCCGGTGCAATGGAGCAGTTAGGGGCGACTAGGCGCGGAACTGGAAAAATGAGGTCAGATCAGTTTGTGCAGAGCAGCTAAACTGTAGTCATGATTTTAGCGATGAGTCAATGGTGGAGTGAAGTGCTGGCTGCCGGTGCGTTTATGTCGTATCTGCTGGCAGCCACTGCCCATAAACGCATGGCGCCCGACATGCTCCGCCTGATGCTGTTTGCAGGCTGGGTGCTGCATTTTTTAATGCTGGCAGAAGGCTTGTTAGGCGAGCCACCGCGATTTGGCTTTGCACCTGCTTTATCGACCACGGTCTGGCTGGTGCTGGCCGTGTACGCGATTGAAAGCCGTTTGCTTCCGCAATTGCAAGCGCAGTGGGCACTGGCCGGGCTGGGTGCTGTGGCCGTGGCGCTAGCTGAAATATTCAAGGGGTCGAGCTATTCGCATGCGGCTTCTGTCTGGCTGCCACTGCACTGGGCTTTGGGGATCGCGTCGTATGGCCTTTTCGCTGCGGCAGTCGTGCACGGCTGGTTGATGCAACGCTCGGAGCGTGCCATACGGTCAGCTGCACAAAGCGCAACAGGTGTGCCGCTGATGACGCTGGAGCGTTTGACGTTCCGCTTTGTTGAGGCAGGTTTTGTGCTGCTGTCGGCTACGCTGCTGGTCGGCTGGCTCTTTGCTGAGCAGCTCTACGGGGCGGGTCTGGCCTGGAAATGGAACCACAAAACAATGTTTTCCGTGCTGGCCTGGCTTACCTTTGCCGGTTTGCTGATTGGCCGGGCAAGACTCGGCTGGCGCGGGCGAAAGGCAGTGCGCGTGCTGTATCTGGGCTCTGGACTTTTGCTGCTCGGCTATGCCGGTTCACGTTTTGTCCTTGAAGTTGTTTTAAACCGCTTATGAAATACCTGCTCGTTCTGGCCCTGGTACTGGTAGTCGTGGGCCTGTGGCAAAGCCGTCGGCGAAGCAATGGCCGCGACGCCGACAGCCAGGCAAAGACGAACAAGCCAAAACCACTGCCACCTGCTACCGAAATAGTGGCCTGTGACCTGTGCCATATTCACCTGCCGCGCTCTGAGGCCCTGTCAGGCCCTGGCGGAGTTTATTGCTCGGCCGCGCACAGGAACCAGGCAGGGGCCTAGGTGAAAAAGGCCGTACACCCCTGGTTGGGTCCTGTAGACGGCAGACCAGGCGCCTGGGAGGCAGAAACCGAGCTGGGTTCGTTCAATCGTCTTTGGCGGGCTTTCATGTCGGCCCGGGTCACTATTGCAAGCGTACTGGTGGTTTTGCAGGCGCTGCTTTACGCCATGGGGAATGTGGGCAACTCCTGGTCTGTCGCGGTCTGTATCGCTTACATGTTCGCAACGCTCGCCGTGCGTGCCTGGGCCCGGCCGAAACCTCCGGGCAGCACGTTTGACGCGCAATGGATGTCCACCATCGGCGTAGATGTGATCGCGTTCTCAGCGCTCAATTTTCTCCAGTCCAGCGGCATCAACTACACACCCCTATTTGCACTGCCGGTACTGCTGGCCTCGGTATTGGGTTCCATCTTGCTGGCGCTGGGTACAGCCGCAAGCGTCACCTTGCTGCTTCTTGTGGATGCGTGGTGGATATCGCTGCAGTCCATGGGCGACTTGCCCGCCCGTTTTTTGCAGTCGGGCTTGAGCGGGTCGGGCTTTTTTGCGGTGGCGCTGCTGGCCAATCAGCTGGCACTACGGCTGGCACGGGAAGAGCAGCTTGCCAAGAGCAGCCAGTCAGTTGCACGCATGCAGACCCAGGTTAATGAACTGGTGATCGAAACCCTGACAGATGGCGTACTGGTAATCGACGCCAACGGTATCGTCCGCTCCGCCAATCCAGCGTCCAGGCGCATGCTGGCGACGCGTGAATCAAGCCGTATGGCCCCCTTCGTGCTCGCAACAGAAGCAGCCTGGCAGCCACTGGTAGAAATCATGCGGCTGACTTTCATGCTCGGGGTACCGCAGGAAACAGATGTCAGCCTTGAATATCCGGCGCGCAACGGACGGCGACTCCACGTCCGCACCAGGCTGACACCCTCGCGGGACAGCACCACTGAAAGCCTGTGTGTCATGTTTCTGGAAGACCTGCGCGAAATGGAGGCGCGGGTAAGAACCGAAAAATTGGCCGCCATGGGCCGCATGTCAGCTGCAGTTGCGCACGAAATCAGAAACCCGCTGGCCGCCATTTCACAGGCCAATGCATTGCTGGAAGAGGACCTGAAAGATCCGGCGCACCGCCAACTTACCGGAATGGTCAGGCAAAACGCGCAGCGTCTGGCGAAAATTGTCGATGAAGTGTTGAATATCTCGCGCGCCCAGGCGTCAGGCCCGGAGCAGCACACTGTGGCGCTGATACTTGACGATACCGTTTCACGGATTTGCGCAGACTGGACGCGACAAACCGCATCTATCGACCAAACCCATATTGCACTTGATGCCCATGCTGCGCCGGTTACTTTTGACCCGGAGCACTTGCGCCGACTAATGATCAATTTGCTGGACAACGCCTTGCGTTATGCAAGCCACGCGCGAGGGTCAATCGAAGTCGCCACGCAACTGTCAGGCCCCAGCCAGGCAAGGCTCTGCATATGGAGTGATGGCCAGCCGCTGGAGAAAACAGTGCAGACACATTTGTTTGAACCCTTTTTTTCGTCGGAAAGCCGCTCCAGTGGCCTGGGTCTTTATATTTGCCGGGAGCTATGCGAACGCTATGGCGCGGTGATAGGCTACCAGCGAACCACGCGCCATTCAGTGGAAGGCAATGAGTTTTTTGTGCTTTTCAGGCCTGCGCCAGAACCGTCGCGCATGGCACCTCCTGCCAGGCCCATTCCTTTTGACGCACTGCCCACCTGACAACCATGCCAACACAAGCCAGCACCCCGCACCAGCAGCCGGCACAAATTCTGGTGATCGACGACGAGCCGGACCTGCGCACACTTTATGAACTCACCCTGCTGCGCGAAGGCTACCGTGTCGAAGCTGCGGGCGATCTTGAGCAGGCCCGCCAGCATTTGAAGGAACATCGCTTTGACGCCGTGATCACCGACATGCGCCTGCCAGACGGGCTGGGCCTTGAATTGCTGCGCGATATGGTGACGCAGCAGCGGCCCGAGCGCTGTGTGGTCATTACCGCCCACGGTTCTGCCGAGAACGCTGTTGAGGCCCTTAAAGCCGGGGCATTTGACTATCTGACAAAGCCCGTCGACCTGAAGCAGTTTCGTAGCGTGGTGGCTTCAGCTATCCAAGGCTCAAAAGCTGCTGCGTCTGCGTCGCGGGCTGAACGTCCGGCCCCAGAAAACGACGCGTTCATGGAAACCATCAGCCCGCTGCGCCAGCAGGTCGCCGCAGGAACCAATACAACGCCAACGGTGCTGCAACGTCTGGTAGGCCAATCCGCAGCCATGCAGACTGTCAAGTCACGCATTGTCAAAGTTGCGGGCAGCATGGCGCCAGTGTTGATTCAGGGTGAATCGGGTACAGGCAAAGAGCTCGTTGCCAGGGCGGTCCATGGGTGCAGCCATCGCGCCGCGGGGCCATTTGTAGCCGTCAATTGCGGCGCCATCCCTGAAAATTTACTGGAGGCCGAATTTTTTGGGGCGCGCAAAGGGGCTTACACAGGATCTGCGCAAGATCGTCTCGGGTATTTCCAGGCGGCCAAAGGCGGCACGCTGTTTCTTGACGAGATTGGTGATCTGCCACTGGCCATGCAGTCCAAGCTGCTACGCGCGATTCAGGAAAGGGTCGTCCGGCCGCTGGGGTCATCCCAAGAGGATGCAGTGGACGCCCGAATTGTTAGCGCCACACACAAAGAGCTGGGTGCGGAGGTGGTGGCAGGCCGTTTTCGCCAGGACCTGTATTACCGGCTCAACGTTATTGTCATAGGCGTGCCGCCGCTGCGCGAGCGCCTGGAAGACTTGCCTGGCCTGTGCGAGGCATTGCTATCCAGAATTTGCCGCGAGTCCGGTTTCGGCATGCCAAGCCTGAGCGGACAAGTGATGGACCAGCTGCGGGCTCATCCCTTTAAGGGCAACGTTCGTGAACTTGAAAATATTCTGCATCGCGCCGTTGCACTAAGCGAAGGTGGAGAGATGCACCTGGATGCGCCGCCGGCAGAATATGTCGCAATCCCCGAGAACCTCCAGGACTATCTGGATACACAGGAACGCGGCATACTGAGCCGGGTACTCCAGGAAACACGCTTTAACCGTACAGCAGCAGCCGCAAAACTGGGGCTTAGTCTGCGCCAGATGCGTTACCGCATTGCACGCCTGAACATTGCCATGCCCGACGGAGATAACGCTTCGGACCGTATGGATAATACCGACGACCATGTCTGAAGCTGCCCCTGCAGCGGCGCTTTGGCAGCAGGGATGGTACCGGTATGCACGGGTTCTGGTGTCTCCCAATTTTGGCCCCCGGCCCGCCGGGGCAAACATTGATCTGGTCGTTGTCCACTCCATCAGCCTCCCCCCCGGGGAATTTGGTAACGGCAATGTACAGCGCCTGTTTACCAACCAGCTGGACTGGGAAAATCACCCCTACTTTCAGAGCATACGGGGCTTGCAGGTGTCCTCACACTTTTTCATCACTCGCTGCGGAGATTTATGGCAGTTTGTAAGCTGCGATGCCCGCGCGTGGCATGCAGGACAGTCCAGCTACCGGGGCCGTGAAAATTGCAACGACGACTCGATTGGCATTGAGCTTGAGGGTCTCGAGGGCGACCCCTTTGAATCATTGCAGTACGAAACACTGGCAGGGCTATGCGCAGCCATCATGGCCCAATATCCGGTTGGGCACATTGCCGGGCATGAACATATTGCAGTGGGGCGCAAGCAGGACCCTGGTCCCGGATTTGACTGGGCTTTGTTGCAGCGTAGCATCGCTGCGCCTGATAAGTGTTTTCCTTCAAAATCGCTTGCATAGGTCCGCAAGCTCGCCCTGTCCGGGGCCACCGCAAATAGCTGCCCTTATCTCATTTTCTGCAGAACGTTACGCTGTATGGCCTGGCGAGGACAAGTCGCTGAAAAAGCGCATGAACACTCAGCTTTTTACACTCGCGCCTGACAGGGCAAGGCTGTACGGCTGGTGCGGCAGCCCTTTAAGTCACGGGCTAGCGTCTCAAAACCAGCTGCCAAAACGTAAGAAAAAGTTTCCGGCAAAAAACACCTCGAAAACACTACAGGTAGTGCTTGAATTAGATTCAGACCCTAGGTATAGTGTATAAGCCTGATTCAGTTTGATGGGTGTTTTAGTTTTTTTAGTTGATGAAGGCCGCTGTACTCACTGGAATCATCGCGCTGAATGACCACTTGGTGGCCATTTGGCGCTTGCTTTCAGACTCATGATTTTACAGCTCGCGTCCGTGAACAGCACATCAAACCCGCCACTGAACGATAGAACAAATCTACAAAACGAAGCCGAGAGGAAGCACATGCAAATAGCCCAACACACCAACCCGATCGCCACCAGCGCGACTCCCCATTCCCAGTTCAGCCATGAGGGCAATATCCAGCCCAGTCCATTCAGTAACTATCAGATCATCCGCCGCAATGGCGCGGTGGTCCCCTTTGAGCCGAACAAAATTGCAGTAGCCATGATGAAAGCCTTTCTTGCCGTGCATGGCACGCAGGGTGCTGCATCAGCCAGCGTGCGCGAAACAGTGGACGGACTGACCCAGACCGTCATGCGCGCCATGATGCGTTCGCGTCCCGGTGGCGGCACCTTCCATATTGAAGACGTGCAGGACCAGGTTGAACTTGGCCTGATGCGCGGTGGTCACCATGAAATCGCCAGGGCTTATGTGCTCTACCGCGAAAAGCGTACGCAAGAGCGCGCGCGCCAGCCGCAGGCACAAGCCCCGGCTGTCACCTTGCTGCACGTTATTGATGGCGGTAAAAGGGTTGCACTCGACATCCGAAATCTGCAGGCGCTGATTGAAGCCTCCTGTGCCAACCTGGGTTCAGAGGTCAAGCCCGACCCCATCGTGGCCGAAACCATGCGCAATCTTTACGACGGCGTGCCCATCGATGAAGTCTACAAGGCATCCATCCTTGCAGCCCGCACGCTGATTGAAAAAGACCCGGACTACACCTACGCCACTGCACGCCTGCTGATGCACACCATTCGCCGCGAAGTGCTGGGCGGTGAAGTCACGCAGGAAGACATGCTCACCCGTTATGCCGAGTACTTCCCCGAGTTCATTGCCAAAGGCGTGCAAAACGAGTTGCTTGACGAAAAGCTCCAGCAGTTTGACCTGGCTCGCCTGGGCGCGGCACTCAAGCCCGAACGCGACCTGCAGTTTGACTATCTCGGTCTGCAAACATTGTTTGACCGCTACTTTTTGCACGTTCGCAAGCAGCGCATTGAACTGCCACAGGCTTTCTTCATGCGCGTAGCGATGGGCTTGTCCCTAAACGAGATCAACCGCGAAGAGCGTGCGATCGAGTTCTATGAAATTTTGTCGTCATTTGACTTCATGTCGAGCACGCCAACGCTGTTTAACGCCGGCACACTGCGCTCGCAGTTGTCTTCGTGCTACCTGACCACCGTCGCTGACGACTTGGGTGGCATCTATGACGCTATTAAAGAAAACGCGCTGCTTTCCAAATTTGCTGGCGGGCTGGGTAAT
>JANOCP010000072.1:0-2359 GCA_031412235.1 Polaromonas sp. | reverse complement strand
CTGCCTGCAGTCAGGCGCAGACGGCGTTTTTGACAAAACCCGCGACATTGAAAAACTCGTCGATTTTTGCAAGGTCCATGCCACCTACGTCGACTTCATGCGCAACACAGGCTTGGCGGATACAGGCGATGCCGGCGCAGCAAGCGGGGCGCAGCAGCGTAGCCTGGGGCACTGACGTCGCCCGATACTGCTACGTTTTGTATAGCTGCTTATAGCCGTAATCATTGGGCTACAGGCACTTTTGACTGAAAATTCAGCCTAAAACAACCTGAACAGGCAAGCCCCCTAGCCCCCGAGCCACTTTCCCGGCATGATGCTTGTAATAAAGCGTTAACAGGGCAGGGCTTCAGGATGGCGACTCTTATTCCTTCAATGGGTACGTGCGTAGCGCGCATGACCAGCGGCGAGCGCCGCCTGGCCGAGCGGCTTGAGCAAAAGCTCGACGACGACTACCTGCTTTGGTACGACGTGCCCATGGGGCCGCGCAACGCCCATCCTGACTTTTGTGTCATGCACCCGCGCCGCGGCATTCTGGTGCTGGAGGTCAAAGACTGGAAGCTCACCACCATCTTGCAGGCTGACAAGCAAAACTGGGAAATTCTGGGCGACAGCGGCCCCAAAACCGTTATCAACCCACTTGAGCAAGCCCGCCAATACGCGCACCAGGTTGTCAATGCTCTAGAGCGAGACGCGCAACTGGTGCAAGCCGAGGGCGCGCACGCAGGCAAATTGGCTTTTCCGTGGAGCTACGGCGTAGTGTTTACCAACATCACCCGCAAACAGTTTGAAGCCGCCGAGCTACACCAGGCCATTGAACCGCACCGCGTGTTGTGCCAGGACGAAATGCTCGAAGCCGTAGGCGCTGAAGAACTGCAAAGCCGGCTTTGGGACATGTTCCCCTACATGATGCGCGGCGTGATGTCGCTACCTCAGCTTGACCGCGTTCGCTGGATCATGTTCCCCCAGGTACGCGTCCAAGCTCCAGCTACCCTCTTTGACGATAACCAGGCTGACGCCGAGCTGCCCAGCATCATGCGCGTGATGGATTTGCAGCAAGAGCAGCTGGCCCGCAGCCTGGGCGACGGCCACCGAGTGATTCACGGTGTAGCAGGTTCAGGTAAAACCATGATTTTGGGCTACCGCGCTGAATATCTGGCAAGGGCAAGCACCGCCAGCAGCAAGCCCATTTTGATTCTGTGCTTCAACGAACCGCTGGGCGTCACGCTTGATGCGGTGATGCGTGCCAAAGGCTTGGTCGGCAAAGTACACGCAAGGCACTTTCACAAATGGTGTCGCGACCAACTCACGGCATTCGGGCAAGCCCTGCCGGGCCAAGGGCTGACCAGCGAGCAATATGCGGAAGAGCTTGTGCTGCGCGTCATTCACGGCATTGACCGCAAGCAAATCCCCAGCGGCCAATACCAGGCCGTACTGATAGACGAAGGCCACGACTTTGCACCCGAGTGGCTAAAACTCGTCACCCAAATGGTTGACCCCACCACCAACAGCCTGCTTCTGCTCTACGACGACGCACAAAGCATTTACGAGCGCAGCCGCAGCAAGCAGTTCAGCTTCAAAAGCGTAGGCGTGCAGGCGCAGGGCCGCACCACCATTCTGAAAATCAACTACCGCAACACCCGCCAGATTTTGCAAGTCGCCAGCCTGATTGCCGCTGACCTGCTAACGGCAGACGACAAAGACGATGACGGCATACCGCTGCTAAAACCCATCAGCTGCGGCCGCGACGGGCAAGCGCCGATCATCATCAAACTGCCCAGCCTGCGTGAAGAAGCATTTGCCATTGCCGACCAGCTGGCCACCGCCCATAAAGAAGGTCACGCCTGGGGCGACATGGCCATCCTGTGCCCCGACTGGAAAACCATGGATTTGTGCGCCGACGCATTGCACCAGCGCAAGCTGCCCTTCAATGTGCGCAAGCGCTCAGGCGACTACAACCCCGCCGCAGACAACATACAAATCATGACCATTAAGGTCAGCAAAGGACTGGAGTTTCCGGTGGTGGCGCTGCCGGGTGTGGGGCGTATGCCTGCTGCGGGCGAAGATGAGCTGGAGGCGGCGCGGGTGTTTTATGTGGCTGCTACGCGAGCTACGCAGAGATTGGTGATTGGGGTGGGTGGGGATGCGCAATTCGGGGGAAAATTTTGAAATCAAACAAGAGGGTCCTAATATTTAAAGACCTGACCCCGTTATTGATATCTAACAGCCTGATAAAGGCGCTGCAGGGAGATGAAAAATGAAAATCGAAAACATCGTAAATGTCAGTGAGTACCTGGATATACGTGGGCTCTCGAATCCAGCGCTCGAAATTCTAAATCCGACCGAGGAAAGCTACCGTGCC
>JANOCP010000071.1:0-3801 GCA_031412235.1 Polaromonas sp. | reverse complement strand
GACGCTGGCGCTGCCATGCCCAAAATAGCTGCGTTGCTGGCTGCTGCTCATTTGCCGGATGCGGAGCCGGTTTCCACAGTCACCTACAAAAGCGCGGGCCGCCTGCTTGTCATTGGTGCGCTTGATCAGGCCGAGCAGGTGGCCGCGCTGCTTGCAGACACACTGGATGTGACCATTTTTACGAAAGGTGTCTCCAATGCTACTCCGGGAGCTTTTCCTACCCAGGAGCGCCAGTACCCGGTTATCAGTGGCAGTGATCTCAGCCTGAAGGGCTGGCTGGGTGCTTTCGAGGCGAAGTGGACCAAAAACAATCCGATTGATCTTGACTTGTGTACACGCTGCAACGCCTGCGTGGCTGCTTGCCCCGAGGGCGCAATTGACCTCAGTTACCAGATTGATAACGACAAGTGCAGGTCCCACCGTTACTGCGTGGCCGTTTGCAAGGTGGCCGGCGCCATTGACTTTAATCGTGACGCACAATCACTTACCGATACATTCGACCTGGTGCTTGACCTGGGTGCGCAGCCGATCATTGCCTTGCATGCGCCACCGCAAGGCTACTTCGCCTTGAGTATGTCCGGCGGCATGGCATCGCCTGGCTTGTTGCCAACGGTGGTCAAGTTGCGCGATATGGTGGGCGAGTTTGAGAAGCCCAAATTCTTCAACTACAAACAAAAAATATGTGCGCACAGCCGCAATGAAACCGTCGGTTGCAATGCCTGTGTTGACATCTGCTCGGCTGGCGCCATCAAGAGTGAAAAAAGCCGCCAGCAAATCGTCGTCAACCCGAACCTGTGTGTTGGTTGCGGAGCCTGCACCACGGTTTGCCCGACGGGTGCGCTCACCTATGCTTACCCCCGTGCCAGCGAGCAAGGCGTACGACTCAAGACGCTGCTGTCGACTTATGCCAAAGCCGGCGGGGCGAATGCAACCATGCTGTTTCACAGCCAGACGAGTGGTCAGCAATCCATGGAAGCCCTGGGACGCGCGGCCCGGTTGCAAAAATCAGTAAGGGGTGTGCCCGCCAACGTGATTCCATTGGCACTGTGGCATACCGCCAGTGCCGGGCTCGACTTGTGGCTAAGCGCCATTGCATTCGGTGCGACGCAGGTGGCCGTGCTGGTCACCGATGAAGAGGCTCCGGCTTATCTCGACGGTTTAAGCGCACAGATGCTTGTGGCCCAGGCGCTGATGAATGGACTGGGCTACACAGGAGTCCATTTTCATCTGCTGCGTGTTGCATCCGTCGCGGGCCTGGATGCCAGCCTGCAGGGCCTGGCCCGTGCCCGACCTGCCGTGCCTGCGAACCCGGCGCGCTTTGCGGTAGCGCAAGAAAAGCGCAGCACGCTGGACATGGCGCTTGACCATCTGATGACTCACGCACCGGTCAATTTGCCCGAGGCCATTGAACTGCCGCTGCTCGGCTCGCCTTTTGGCAGTCTGGTTGTAAACGCCAACACCTGCACGCTTTGCCTGAGCTGCGTCAGTGCGTGCCCGTCCAGTGCGCTACAGGACAACCCTGAAAGACCGCAACTCAAATTCATTGAAAAAAATTGCGTGCAGTGTGGCCTGTGTGTCACTACTTGTCCCGAAGATGCCATCACCTTGCAACCGCGCCTGCTGCTTACGCCGCAGCGCAGGGAAGCGCGTGTACTCAATGAAAGCCAGCCCTACCAGTGCATACGCTGCAGCAAGCCGTTTGGCACGCTCAAGGCGATTGAGTCCATGTTGGGCAAACTGGCTGGGCACGCGATGTTCAAGGGCGCGGCTGCAGATCGCCTGAAAATGTGCGGTGACTGCCGGGTGATTGATATTTATTCTGCTGAAAACGAACTCAAGATTACTGACATTCGTTAAACCGTAACTACAGAAATCCAGATTCATGACGCAAGCCCAACTTGTAGCGACCGCACTAGACGAAGAAACTGCCCGCGCAGAGATCTATGGCCTGCTTGCTGCCTTGTATTACGCAGCGCCGTCGGCAGATTTGCATGCCAACCTCAAGGTAGCCGTGACCGAGGCACCTGCGCCGGGGGCGGTGCTTGAAAGCTCGTGGGCTGAGCTGGTTGCTGCTGCACGTGCACAAAGTCCTGCTGACATCACACGCGAATACGACGCCCTGTTCGGCGGAGTCGGCAAGCCCGAGCTCTACCTTTTCGGCTCGCACTACCTCAGTGGTTTTCTCAATGAAAAGCCGCTTGCTGCCCTGCGGGGCGACATCGCCGGGCTGGGCCTGGCCCGCGACGAAACCTTGCCGGAAACAGAAGACCATGCGGCGTATATCTGTGAAGTCATGCGCTACCTCATCGCCGGGGACGACGTGGCTGTAGCCAACCTGACGCGCCAGCGCGAGTTCTTTACCCGGCACGTGCTGTCCTGGGTACCTGCGATGTGCGAGGCTGTCATGCAGCATCCCAAGGCCCGGTTTTACCGCTCTGTTGCAGGGTTTACCCAGGCGTTTGTAAGTGTCGAGGCCCAGGGCTTTGACATGCTTTCGTGATTAGTTAAACCAATGTTTCATCAGCGTCCTTGCACGTCCTGTGAATTTGATAAGCATACCTATCGTTTTCCCTAGCCGAAGGGTAGGACTCTTCACGAGTCATTGCCGCGTAAGCACTACTGGCGTACAGTATGCAAAGCCGTGCATAAGAGCACATTTTTTTAAAGCCTTGCTTCCATGGAGACATACATGCAGGAAAGCCAGCCAAAACCCTCACGACGGGGTTTCTTCTTCGGCGCAGCCGTAACGGGTGCAGCCGCAGCAGCAGTTGTCGTCTTGCCGGGCACGCCTTTAACCGAAGCCGCGGTTGAAGCACCCAAGCCAGCGCCTGAAAAAGGCGGTGGTTACAGCTTGTCCGAGCACGTCAAGCACTACTACCGTACTACGCGCATTTAATTTCCTGTTTTCATTCTCACGGAGAGCTGCATGCTTCTCACGAAAAAACCACTTGGTATTCACAGCGACCCCGCTCGTCGGGTTGGCTCATCCCGCTTTGTGCAAAGCCTTTCACGCGGGCTTTCGAATGCCTTGCCCACCATGGACCGACGCGCGTTTTTGCGCCGCTCTGGTCTTGGGGTGGGCGTAGGCCTGGCGGCCACGCAACTTACGCTGGTTAAAAAAGCTAACGCTGCTGCGCCAGGCGCCGGCGACGGGAGTGGAAAAATTGAAGTCAAGCGCACTGTCTGCACCCATTGCTCGGTGGGCTGCGCTGTCGATGCTGTCGTTGAGAACGGTATTTGGGTCCGTCAGGAGCCAGTGTTCGATTCACCCATAAATCTCGGTGCGCATTGTGCCAAGGGCGCTGCATTGCGCGAGCATGGCCATGGTGAGTTCCGTCTGCGCTATCCCATGAAGCTGGTCAATGGCAAGTATGAGCGCATCAGCTGGGACACAGCGTTAAATGAGATTTCTGCCCGAATGCTCGAATTACGCAAAGCGAGCGGCCCTGATTCTGTGTACATCGTCGGATCTTCAAAGCATAACAACGAGCAGGCTTACTTGCTGCGTAAATGGGTCAGCTTCTGGGGCAGCAACAACTGCGATCACCAGGCCCGCATTTGCCACTCCACCACGGTTGCGGGCGTTGCAAACACCTGGGGTTACGGTGCGATGACCAATTCGTACAACGACATGCAGAACAGCAAGTGCGCGTTGTACATCGGCTCGAATGCTGCCGAGGCGCATCCCGTCAGCTTGTTGCACATGCTGCACGCCAAAGAGACCGGCTGCAAGATGATTGTGGTGGATCCGCGCTTTACCCGCACCGCAGCCCGGGCTGATGAATTCATCCGTTTGCGTTC
>JANOCP010000070.1:0-6970 GCA_031412235.1 Polaromonas sp. | reverse complement strand
TGCAGGTTTTCGGTAATCGTCATGCGGGTGAACACGCCGCGGCCTTCCGGCACCATGGCCAGGCCCTCCTTGACCAGATCCCAGGCGCCCTTGCCCTTGATGCTTTTGCCCAGGTATTCAATATCTCCGTCAACCATCGGCAAGGTACCCGTGATGGCTTTCATGGTGGTGGTTTTGCCAGCGCCGTTTGAGCCAATCAGCGTGACCAGCTCGCCCTCGTCGACATGCAGGTCAACGCCCTTGACAGCCTTGATGCCGCCGTAAGCCACTTTAAGGCCCGTGATTTTGAGAAGTGTTGTTGCCATTGTTTTCTTTCCGCCAGTCAATCTTTTTGCGGGACAGATCTTTAGCTCTGTCCCCAACTGATTAATGTCCCGTGCCCAGATAGGCGGTAATCACTTTTTCGTTTTTTTGCACGTCTGCTGGTGCGCCTTCGGCAATCTGCTTACCGTAATCAAGCACTGTCACGCGGTCGCACAGGCCCATGACCAGCTTGACGTCATGCTCAATCAGCAAAATGGTGCGGTTGTCTTTGCGGATCTGGTCAATCAGCTCGCGCAATTGCACTTTTTCAGTGGCATTCATGCCGGCTGCGGGTTCGTCAAGCGCAATCAGTTGCGGGTCGGTTGCCAGTGCGCGTGCAATTTCAAGCCGCCGCTGGTCGCCGTAGCTCAGCGTACGCGCCTTGAAGTCGGCATATTTGCCAATGCCCACATAGTCAAGCAGCTCATGCGAGCGCTTGGCAATGGCGGCTTCTTCGGACTTGAAGCTGGACGTACGCAGCACGGCTCCTATCAGGCCGGAGCTGGTGCGGATATGGCGGCCAACCATGACGTTTTCGAGGGCCGTCATTTCAGCAAACAGGCGTATGTTTTGAAACGTACGTGCAATACCTGCCTTGGCCACTTCATGCACCGCCGTGGGCTGATAAGGCTTGCCAGCAAGCTCAAACGTGCCGCTGTCCGGCGTGTAGAGGCCGGTGAGCACGTTGAAGAAAGTGGTTTTGCCGGCGCCGTTGGGGCCAATCAGGCCATAAACCTGGCCGCGCTCGATATGAATGCCCACGTCGCTCAGGGCCTGCAGGCCGCCAAAGCGTTTGGACACGCCGGATACTTTAAGAATGGTGTCGCTCATTGCCATTCTCCTTAAGGGTTAATTGAGTTGATGGCTTTGGCGTCGGTCTCAGCCGCCGGCTTGCGCGTTTTGCCGTGCTCTGGCGAAGGCCACAGGCCGCGCGGACGCATCAGCATGATGGTGATCATGGCCAGCGCAATCAGCAGCTGACGCAGGATGGCAGAGTCAAGCCGACCGTCGGTCATGGCCTGCAGTGGCCCGGCCACATGGCGCAACACCTCGGGCAAGGCAGCCAGCAACAGCGCGCCCAGAATGACGCCTGGCAAATGACCAATGCCGCCCAGCACCACCATGGCCACAATCATCACGGACTCCATCAGGCTGAACGACTCAGGCGACACAAAGCCCTGGAATGCCGCAAACATGGCACCCGATACGCCGCCAAAGGTAGCGCCCATGCCGAAAGCCAGCAATTTCAGGTTGCGGGTGTTGATGCCCATGGCCTTGGCAGCGATTTCGTCTTCACGAATGGCCATCCAGGCGCGGCCGATACGGGAGTTTTCAAGCCGGTGGCAAATCACGACTGAAACGATGACCAGCACCAGAAACAGGTAGTAATACATCGACACCGAGTTAACGGTAAAGCCAAAGAACTCGTGGCTTTTACCAAGGTCAAAACCAAAAAACTTGATCGAATCAATCTGGTTGATGCCTTTGGGGCCGTTGGTCAGATTGATGGGGCGGTCCAGGTTGTTCAAAAACACGCGGATGATTTCACCGAAACCGAGCGTCACGATGGCCAGATAGTCACCGCGCAGCTTCAGCGTGGGCGCGCCCAGCAACACACCAAACAGGCCGGCGATGGCAGCAGCGGCTGGAATAATGGCCCAGATCGGCAGGTGCAAGCCATTCGGGAACTGCGCCGCAATCCACGGGAAAGCCTCGGCCAGGTGCGGCGAGCCCAGCAGCGCAAACAGATAGGCGCCAACGGCAAAAAATGCCACGTAACCCAGATCAAGCAGACCGGCATAGCCGACCACAATGTTCAGGCCCAGGGCTAGCAGCACATAGAGCAACGCCATGTCGACGATTCGCACCCAGGCATTGCCGCCCTGCTGCAGTATCAGGGGCAGCACCAGAAGGGCCACCGCGATGATCAGAAATTGAAACAGTTTTTTGGATTTCATGCGATTTCTCCGTATTTTTTATGCTGTGTTCGTTATGGCTAGGCTCGATCCGCCACGCGCTCACCCAGCAAGCCCGATGGGCGCAAGGTCAGCACAAAAATCAGCACGATAAAGGCAAAAATATCAGAGTACTGGCTGCCCAGCACGCCCCCGGTGAGCGGGCCAATGTAGCCCGCACCAATAGACTCAATCAGCCCCAGCAAAATACCCCCCAGCACTGCACCGCCAAGGTTGCCAATACCGCCAAACACGGCTGCCGTAAAGGCCTTCAGGCCAGGTAAAAAGCCCATGGTGTGTTGAACGGTGCCGTAATTGGATGCGTACATCACTCCAGCGAGCGCAGCCAGCACGGCACCAATAATGAAGGTTGCTGAAATCACGGTGTCAGGGCGCACACCCATCAGCGCTGCCACCCGCGGGTTTTCAGCTGTGGCGCGCATCGCACGGCCCAGCTTGGTGTAATGCACCAGCCACATCAGTATTGCAAGCGACACCGCTGTAGCACCCAGAATAAAAATCTGCGTCACGGTAATCACTGCGCCAGCGATCTGGATGGGCTCTGCAGGCAGCAGCGTTGGATATGGCTTGTAGTTGGGCTTCCAGATGATCATGGCAAGCGTCTGCAGCAGCAGCGACATGCCGATGGCGGTAATCAGGGGTGCCAGTTTGGGCGAGTTTCGCAATGGCCGGTAGGCGATTTTTTCAATCGCGAAATTCAGCGCGCCGCAAACCACAAAGGCAATCAGCAGCGAAATCAGCAATATCAGCCAGCCGGGCGTGCCGGGCATGGACGATTGCATCAAGCCGATGATGGTCCAGCTGGTGAGCGCACCCACCATCAAAACTTCGCCGTGGGCAAAATTGATCAGGTTGATGATGCCGTAGACCATGGTGTAGCCCAGGGCAATCAGGGCATACATGCTGCCCAGAACCAGACCATTGATGACCTGTTGCAGGAATACTTCCATAAATGACTCTCCGGATAACGGTTGACGTAGCAGTGAAACTCACTTTGGCCGCACTCTCTGTACATGGGTCGAGAGCAGGCGGGCCTGGAGCGTTAACTCGATTCAGTTTGGCTTAACAAAAAGCCCGCCTTTAAAAACCAGATGTCTGGGCTTTCGGGCGAGCTAATCGGCGAATTGTAGCCAAGGCGAGTTAGCGAGAATCGGGCCAGTGTGCGGGTTTTCGCGGGGTTTACCCTTGCGAAACTTCAATTTCCGGGCCAAACAGGCTGTTATCAGCCGGATTGTATTTTTATTAGTTTTTCTGATGGTTTTTTAACTTCAACTCGTTTAACTTATCTGCAATACGTATTTCCAGCCCCCGGTTAACCGGCCGGTAAAAGCCTGGCGCGTCCATGCCCTCGGGAAAATAGTTCTCGCCCGCAGCAAAACCATCTTCTTCGTTATGCGCGTAGCGGTAGTTCTTGCCGTAGTCCAGCTCTTTCATGAGCTTTGTCGGCGCATTGCGCAAGTGCAGAGGTACCGGACGGGTACCGTCTTTCTTGATCAAGGCCTTGGCTTCGTTAAAGGCCACATAGACTGCGTTGGACTTGGGTGCAACGGCCAGATAAACCACGCACTGCGCCAGCGCCAGCTCACCTTCGGGTGAACCGAGGCGTTCATACACCTCGGCTGCATCAAGCGCCATACGCAGGGCGCGCGGGTCGGCCAGGCCTATGTCTTCACTGGCCATGCGAATCAGGCGGCGCGCCATGTATTTGGGCTCCGCACCACCGTCGAGCATGCGCATGAGCCAGTACAGTGCGGCGTCAGGGTCAGACCCGCGCACGGATTTGTGCAGGGCCGAGATCGTGTCGTAAAACTGCTCGCCCCCCTTGTCATAGCGGCGCATGCGCTCACCCAACACCTTCATGAGCCAGGCGTCAGTCACTTCGGTGATTTCTTCTGCCGCTTTGTCATTACCGGCTGCCACCCCCAGCGACTCCAGCGTATTTAGCAAGCGCCGGGCATCACCATCGGCATAGGCGACGAGCCGGTCCATCGCCTCTGGCGCTATGGTTTCAATAGCTGCCAATAGCCGTCGCTCTAGGGCCACGCCTACTATTTTCTTTAAATCGTCGACAGAAAGCGGCTGCAGCACGTAAACGGCCGCTCTCGACAGCAAAGCCGAGTTGACCTCAAACGAGGGGTTTTCAGTCGTGGCACCAATAAAAGTGAACAGCCCGCTTTCTACATGCGGCAAAAAGGCGTCTTGCTGGCTTTTGTTAAAGCGGTGCACCTCATCAACAAAAACGATGGTGCGCTTGCCGGCCACATCACCAAAATCGCCGCCCTGCCCCATCCAGACATTGGCCTGCTCCACGGCCTCACGGATTTCCTTGACGCCGCCCAGCACCGCAGAAATGGTGATGAAATGGGCCTCAAAGCTGCTGGCCATCAGGCGGGCGATGGTGGTTTTACCGACACCGGGCGGGCCCCACAAGATGCAGCTGTGCGGCTGGCCCGATTCAAACGCGATGCGTAGCGGCATGCCTTCGCCCAGCAAGTGCTGCTGGCCGATGACTTCTCCCAGCGACTGTGGCCGCAGGCGTTCCGCCAGAGGAATGGCAATTTGGGTTTTCTTGCGGGTGTCCGTCATGAGCGCAAGCTTAGCCCAAGCGGCATGGCGAAAACGTTACTGCTACTGCCGGATCACGTCGCTGCCCGCAGGCGGCTTGAACTGAAAGCTGGCTGGGGCCAATGCGGGATTGACTTCGAACAAACTAAAACTCATGACAGAGCGCTGGCCAAAGCTGTCAAGAATCTCCAGCACTGCCAATTCACTGCCCTTGTCTGTGGCCTTGAAGCCTACGTTGATGCTTTGCAACTGGCCATCTTTGGCTTTCGGGGTAGCCTGCACCCACTGCAAGCCGTCTTTGGCACCCGCTTTTGAGGGCAGCGCAGCCAGGTTGAAATCAGCCTGCAGGCCTTTAAGGTCGGCAGCAGCTGCAATCACCGCGGCCGGTGAGCCGCCAATCGCCTGCTCAAGTTTGCGTGACGTCACCTGGTTCAAATCAAGGTCATGGAGCCACAGCGTTTGCCCGTCAGACACGATGCTTTGCTCAAACGGCTTTTTGTAGACAAACCGGAAACGGTTGGGACGCAGAAACTCAAAAGTACCGCTTGAATTTTTGACTTTTGGCGTCTGGCCCTCTTTGGCAGGGCTCGTTACCACCTGGTTGAAGGTCGCACGGCCACTTTTTGTGTTTTTGACGAAGTTTTCCAGGCTTTGCAAGCCGTTTGAGCCTGCAGCCGATGTTTCCTGGGCACTGGCAGCTATTGAAATAGTAGCAAGCAGACCTATGGACAAACATTTTAGAGGTTTAAGAAAAAACGCGAATTGGGTTTGGGTCATCATCGATTGAGTGTCGTCAGGCTGCGGGGTTCAACTTGTCGTCATTCAGCCCGAGCCGGGACCAGAATTTCACGCTGGCCACTGCCCGACATGGCGCTGACCATGCCCGATTTCTCCATGTCTTCAAGCATGCGGGCCGCGCGGTTGTAGCCAATCTTGAGGTGGCGCTGCACCAGCGAGATTGACGCTTTTCGGTTTTTCAGCACAATTTCAACCGCCTGGTCGTACATTGGGTCTTTTTCATCTCCCTTGCCGCCGGACGCGCTCAAGTCGCCTCCCAGGTCACCCCCTTCGCCATCAACCACACCGCCTTCAAGAACGCCGTCGATGTAGTTGGGTTCGCCCTGGGCCTTGAGGTAGGCGACTACGCGGTGAACTTCATCGTCACTGACAAAAGCGCCATGGACCCTGATCGGAAAGCCTGTACCGCTGGGCATATAGAGCATGTCACCCATACCCAGCAGCGCTTCAGCACCCATCTGGTCAAGAATCGTGCGGCTGTCAATCTTGCTGCTGACCTGAAACGACAGACGCGTAGGAATATTGGCCTTGATCAGGCCGGTAATCACGTCAACGCTGGGCCGCTGGGTCGCCAAAACCAGATGAATGCCAGCGGCACGGGCTTTTTGCGCCAGGCGGGCAATCAGCTCTTCAATCTTTTTGCCCACCACCATCATCAGATCGGCCAACTCGTCAATCACCACCACGATGTATGGCAGGCGCTCCAGCGGCTCGGGCTGGTCGGGTGTCAGGCTGAAAGGGTTGTATAAAAACTCGCCTTTGGCTTTGGCCTCGTCGATTTTGGCGTTGTAGCCCGCCAGATTGCGCACGCCCAGCTTACTCATGAGCTTGTAGCGCTTTTCCATTTCGGCCACGCACCAGTTCAGACCGTGCGCAGCTTGCCGCATGTCGGTCACTACCGGGCACAGCAAATGCGGAATACCTTCATAAACGCTCATTTCAAGCATCTTGGGGTCAATTAGCAGCAGGCGCACGTCCCGGGCATCGGCCTTGTAAAGAAGGCTCAGAATCATGGCGTTAATGCCCACGGATTTGCCTGAGCCGGTAGTGCCCGCCACCAGGCAGTGCGGCATTTTGGCAAGGTCGGCCACCACGGCATGGCCGCCAATATCCTTGCCGAGTCCGATAGTGAGGAGCGACTTCGCTTCGTTATAAACCTGCGATCCCAAAATTTCACTGAGCTTGATGGATTGGCGCTTGGCGTTGGGCAGCTCCAGCGCCATGAAGTTTTTACCGGGAATGGTTTCAATTACCCGAATCGACACCAGGCTGAGCGCGCGCGCCAGGTCTTTGGCAAGATTGACCACCTGCGAGCCTTTGACGCCCGT
>JANOCP010000069.1:0-8095 GCA_031412235.1 Polaromonas sp. | reverse complement strand
CGGCTGTACCGCAACCGGGCCGACTACGACAGCTGGTTTCGTGACGACAGCATTTACGACATGGTGCTGGCCGAGCACGCCAAGGGCGCGATCATTGCCTCAAGCCGGGTCGAATTTCGCGGTATTGGCGAGTTTCATCTGTACGACAGCGCCAACGCCAACCAGCCGGTAGCCAAAAAGCTCATGGTGTTTGCCGAAGAAAAAAACCTTGCGGTGCTGGCCCACGTAGACGACGTGGCGATTGACCAGTTGATGGCCAATACGCCCTCCAAAGGTCAAAAGCTGCGCCTGATCTGGGCGCACACAGGCATAGGCGGCGCGCCGGTCGCGCGGGTGGATGAATTACTCGGCAAGTACCCGATGATGATGGGTGAGCTGTCGTATCGGCCCGGGTTGACTTGCGAAGGCGGCAAGCTGTGTGCTGAGTGGCGCGCATTGCTGCTGAAGTATCCCAACCGCTTCATGATTGGCTCAGACACCTGGGTCAACCAGCGCTGGCAGTACTACGACGAAACCATGAAGGGCTACCGCATCTGGCTGGGTGATTTGCCGCCTGATGTGGCCAGCAAAATTGGCTGGGGCAACGCAGCCAGTATTTTTGGTTTGCGCTGAACTGCTGGCGCCGGCTTTATCGCTGCGCCAGTGTTTCCGCGCCGCGCACTGAAAAACTGGTGAGCTCAACCCGGTCACGCGACGGGGGGCTGCTTCCGACGCGGTGTTCATGGTCGCGCGCGACAAAATTGCGTAGCTCTGGCACATACCAGCCCACAACAATGTTACGGCCATACCAGCGCCCATTGCCGTTGGTTTGTACGCCCGTAAAGTCAGTGACGCGCTCAACTTTGTAGGCCTCAAATTCGCCTGCGGGCACCCTGATTTTTTCCTTGCCCTTGACCGTCAAGGTGCCCTTGTAGTCCTCTGTAAAGTCAAAGTTGTCTGCGCCGCGCCTGGCCGTGACGGTAAAGCGCACATCCTGCTGGTAGCCCGCCCGCAACTCCTTCGGAACCATGTCTGCCTGCTGGCTGTAGTCACGGCGCTCAAAGCTGTTGTTGACATCGCGCCGGAAGTTGCCCTCGGGCGAGGTGACGATGTTGCCCTTGTTCCAGGCCATGTCGCCATTGGGCAGGATTTTGTCTACGCTGTAGCTGAAGTTAGACACCACTTCACCTTTGTACTTGTCGACGTTCTGGTAGCGCCAGCGGTCGCCGGTGGTAAATCCGAGTTTGTTGCTGGCGCCTGCTGGCTTGGCAGGTGCTGCTACTGTTGCTGTTGCTGTTGAAATGCGCTGCACGGCAATGCTGGCCAGCAGCTCCTCGGTACGGCGGTCAATGGCCGCCTGGTCACTGGCTGAGTTTGTCGATGAAGTGGCCGAACCAGCCGATGCAAAAGCCACGCCGCCTGGCTGGTTGGCGGCCTGCGCCATATTTGCCCTCGCAAGGTTCATGGCAGTGGCATCCGTCAGGTTAAAGCTTTGCAGTGTTGCCCTGTTGCGCATCACAGTCTTGCCACTTGTGACGTTTGTGTCGCTGGTTTCCTGGGCCACAAAATTGTTGATTTCTGGCGCATACCAAAGCGTTTGTTCGCCCAGCAGCTCAGCGCCTTTTTCGTCTGCGCCACGCACCACCCGCTTGATGCGCCAGGCCATGAACTGCCCTGCAGGTGTGATGATTTTTTCACGCCCCAGAACTTCCAGCGTACCGCTGGCGCTGAAGGTTCTTTCACTGCCATCCTTGTACTTGCTGCGTATGCTGTAGCTGAGCGGCTCTTTGAAGCCAGCGCGCAGCTGGGTCGGAATCTGCCGGTAGCCGTCAGTGTAAAAACGCTCCCGCTCAGCATTACGGAAGTACTTTATTTGCCCAGACCCACTGACAAGCACCGCGCCGTCATTAAGCGTGGCATCGCCGTTGCTGGCAAGGCCTGAGACTTTGCGTGAATAGCTGCTCTGCTTGCCGGCAAGCAGGTCTTCATTGCTGTAAGTCCAGCTGTCGCCCACCGAGTAACGCGCCGATGCGCTGCTGCTTGCCGGTTGTTGCGCGGGCAGCGCGGGCAAGGATTGCAATGAGGCAGGTGCTGCAAACGCTACAGGGGCAAGTTGCAGTTGCGCCAGGCGCTGACGCGCGAGATCGGCGTAGCGGCCATTTGGGTAGCGGCCCAGATAGGCCCTGACTTCAAGCGCCAGCTCGCTCGCCTTGACAGCGTCCCACAGCGCTGCTTCTACCTCTGCATTTGTAGCGCCAGGGCTAACGGAACCGCTGGCGGCAGGCACACCCTTGAAGTAAAAATCACCTTCGAGCGAGGTGACTTCCCACGGTATCTGCTTGCCCTGCGATTCGCGGCGCACATTGGCACGTACCTGTTTGAAAACGTCTTCAACCTTGCTGCCCGGCTGGCGTACGGCTTGCAGCAGATGCTGGGTATAAAGCCCGTTGGTACCCGTGCCGTCGCTGGCCACAGCACCCGGCGCGGTTGAAAACGCCACCAGCGTCCCGGCAGGCGCGTCCATCTGCGACAGGCCACTCTGGCTGTTGCGGGAGTTGCGCACAAAGGGGTTGTTGCGGCAGGCATCCAGAATCATGATGTTCGACGGGTTACCTGCGGCCTCCATCTTGTCGAGCACGGCCTGGGCATCCACCGTGCTGTAGGCAATTTCATCCTCGCGCTCTACATTGGCGCCAATCGGGATCAGGTAGTTACGCCCCTTGATCTGCATGCCGTGGCCTGCGTAATAAAACAGGCCGGTGCCGCCGGCCTTTAAACGGTCACCAAACTCACGCAGGGCTGCCAGCATACCGCGCTGGTCGGTGTTTTCGCGCAGGATGACGCTAAAGCCGGACTCTTGCAGCGCCTGTGCAAACGCCCGTGCATCATTGACCGGGTTTGAAAGCGGCGCGTCTTTGTACGCAGCGTTGCCTATGACAAGCGCAACGCGCTGCGTCTGGTTGGCTCCGGGTGTAGTGAGGCTTGCCGAGGCTGCCTGCACCAGCAAATTGCGGTCAGCCTGAACGGCAGACCTGCCGGGTAAGGTCGAAGTGTTAGCCGTCTGGGCAAAACCGGTCTGCACGTCAGCGCATATCAGCAGTACGGCAAGGGTGACGTATTCAGAAGCTTTAAAGGGTGCGTTCATTGGTGTTTCTGGCAATGTCTCGGGCGATGGTGAGGGTAATAACTGCGGCAATTACAACACCGCCAGACGGGGCTGTACAGACAAGTACAAGGCACAATGACCCGCATGATCCAGCTTCACTACTACCCCAGCACCGCGGCCATGGCACCCCACATCGTGCTGGAAGAACTTGGCGTTGCCTACCAGCGCGTACTGGTAGACCGCACCCAGAACGCGCAAAAAATGACGGCCTACCTCAAGCTCAACCCGAATGGCCTGATACCTGTGCTGACAGACGGTGAGCTGGTACTGTATGAGTCAGCGGCGATTTGCCTGCACCTGTGTGACAAATATCCGCAAGCCGGGCTTGCACCCGCCGTGGGCTCGTCAGAGCGAGCGCATTTTTATAAATGGCTGATGTGGCTGACCAACACTTTGCAGGCCACGCTGATCGTGTACTTTTACCCGCAGCGCTGGGTAAACGATGGCGACAGCGCAGGCCAAGCGCGCCTGAAGGCGCAAGCCGAGGCGAAAGTCGGCCTGATGCTCGACCAGCTAGACGCCGAGCTGGCCCGGCAAGTTGAAAAATATACCCAGCCGTGGCTGCTGGGTGCAAACTACTCAGCCGTTGATATTTATACCCTGATGCTGTGCCGCTGGACGCGTAATTTTGCGTCCACGCCGGCTCGAAGCCGGGCGTACCTCGGGCCGTATCTGCAGCGTGTGCTGGCGCGGCCGGCGGTAGTCAGGGTTTTTGAGGCTGAAGCTCTGGAGCTGCCCTGGGTTTGAGGTAACCGAGGAGCCGGGAAGGCGTTAACGCCGAAATATGTATTAGAAATAGCGGTTGGCCCAATACTTCCGGGTATTTTTAGCTACTAATTTAATAGCGATATTGGGCTTTAGCGTCCGCTTCGCGCAATGTAGCGTTTGCGCAGAAACACGGTAACCACCACTACCACGAGCAGCACCATCAGCCCAAAAGTCCACCAAAAGCCAGTTGGCGAATGAATAACCGGCATGAACTCAAAGTTCATACCGAAAAAGCCGGTGATGAGGTTGAGCGGCAAAAACACGGCGGTGAGCGCTGTCAGCGTACGCATGATGTCGTTGGTGCGATTGCTTTGGGCGCTGAAATGGATTTGCACCACCGTTTCGGCCGATTGCTCAAGCCGCCTGGCGTGCTGCATGACGCGCTGGATATGTTCAATGACATCGCGTGCGCGCACTACGAGCTGGTCGCGATGGTTTTGCGCGGACTCGTATTTGTCGGGCAGCTGCCCATTCGTTTCGCGCTTGGCGATGGCCGCAGCGTCACCACTCATAAATGACGACAGGGGTTGCTCACGCAGTGAATCCAGCCACTCCTGCATGGCGTCGTGTTGCTCGTCGCACAGGTCCTCCAGCACATGCAGCTGGCTGCGCGCCGTCATCAGCGCGGCCCAGTTGTCAAACCGGGTATTGGCCCGCAGCAGGTCGGCCTGCCAATGCCCAAGCTGGCTGGTCAAAACCTTGCGCAGGTCAAGGTAGCTGTCAACCATTGCGTTGATCATGCGCAATGCCAGGTCGGCGGGGCTGATGGGCAGGCGGCTGCGGGCTGATCCGGCGTCGGGCGTAGCCGCGTCGACGCTGAACTTTGCATCCGCCAAAAACCGCTGAATAAAGCTTTTTGCAGCGTAGCAGCCGCGCGGGTGAACGCTGATCAGGCAGTGGTCAAAAACCGCAAATCCCACAGCTTTGGAGCTGATGCGGTTAAAAGCCGGCAAACGGGCCTGTGACCTGGTGCGCGGCTTGCCGCCCTGGCCGTGGTAGCTGCCAATGGCGGCCTCTTGCTCGTCTTCATTCTGGGTTTCAAACTGGGTGGCCAGCCGCCTGAAGATGATCAGGTCGTAGACAGACGTGGAGTCGTAGTGGGATGGATGCACCGCGCTGGCCAGGTCCTGGCAGTGCAGGTCCAGCAAAGCTGATCCTCCCAGGCGCTGGGCGGCGTCCTGCAGCTGCAGCCGCACGCCTTCAAACTCGTCACGTTCGAGCAGAATCCACACAAATCCGTCGGCGGGCGGTGTTGCGGGCACGGCGTCTACAAAACGCAGGCTGTCGGCGGTGAACTCTATGATTTGCACGGTGATTTTGGTCTATTTTTAGTGAAATTGCAGGTCTGCCCAATATTTACGGGCATAGCTAGCTATTATTTTTATAGTGTGATGGGTGTGGGGGTGACCCATGCGCAACCCTCAAGCTTGCCGCAGTTTTCTGGCCGCGTCTATCGCAAAGTATGTCAGCACGCCATCGGCGCCGGCGCGCTTGAAGGCCAGCAGGCTTTCCATCATGACCGCGTCGTGGTCCAGCCAGCCGTTCTGGGCTGCGGCCTTGAGCATGGCGTACTCGCCGCTGACCTGGTAGGCAAAAGTGGGAATCCTGAATTCATCTTTTACCCGGCGCACCACGTCCAGGTAGGGCATGCCGGGTTTGACCATCACCATGTCAGCGCCTTCTGCAATGTCCATGGCGACTTCGCGCAGCGCTTCGTCGGTGTTGCCGGGGTCCATCTGGTAGACCTTTTTGTCGGCTTTGCCCAGGTTGCCGCTTGACCCGACCGCGTCCCTGAACGGGCCGTAAAACGCGGATGCGTATTTGGCGCTGTAGGCCATGATGCGGGTGTGAATCAGGTTTTTGGCTTCCAGCGCCTGGCGTATGGCCCCAATACGGCCGTCCATCATGTCGCTTGGGGCAACGATGTCGACACCGGCTTCGGCCTGGGTCATGGCTTGCTGCACCAGCATGGCCGTGGTTTCGTCGTTCATGATGTAGCCGTTTGCGCCGGGCGTCATGTCGGGCAGGCCGTCCTGGCCGTGGGTGGTGAAAGGGTCCAACGCCACATCGGTCATCACGCCAAGGTCGGGGAATTCCTTCTTCAATGCCCGCACCACACGCGGCACCAGGCCGTCGGGGTTGAGCGCTTCCCTGCCGTCAAATGTTTTAAGCGAGCCGTCAATCACCGGGAACAGCGCCATCACCGGTATACCCAGCTTGACGCACTCTTCAGCCACCGGCAGCAGTAAATCAAGGCTGAGCCGCTCAACGCCGGGCATGGACGCAACGGCTTCGCGCCGCTGGCTGCCATCAAGCACAAAAACCGGGTAAATCAGGTCGTGCGCAGTCAAGGCGTTTTCACGCACCAGGTTCCGGGTGAAGGCGTCACGGCGCAAACGGCGCGGACGGCCAGCGGGGAAGGGGGCGAAGTTGGAAGCATGAAATGTCATCGGCAAATTGTGCCAAAGCTTGGCGCGCTTTCGCGAATATTAATTTCCCGCCTGACAGGCGTTGGCTGGCTTTAAGTCGTATTTACACTTATGGTTTACCTGTAAGTAAAGCTACTAGTATTTTTTTACCGCCTAGGCTTAGAATTACGGTGTGTAGTCACTTTTAGTGGCTGCATCCCGCTTTTCCTCCCTGAGCGGGGCCTTTGCGTGTGACAGCAAAAAGGCTTGCTGCCCGGATGACCAAGGTCATCTGGGCCTTTTTTTGTCCGTCATCTCTTGCCCCCACGGTCGCTCACTGCGTGTAGCTCCCTGCCCCCCGAGGAGGCCGCTGCGCCTGCGGCCCGGCAAAGCCGGTTCCGCGGCCCCTGCTTGCAAGACTTCGCTTCGATCGGCTTTTGTTAAAGAGGGCTTGGTTCACCATGGGCGATTAGACTCACCACATGCTCTGGATCAAATCATTTCATATCGTTTTTGTTGCCAGCTGGTTTGCGGGGCTGTTCTATTTGCCGCGCATTTTTGTCAACCTGGCGATGGTGCCGCCTGAAAGTGTGGCCGAGCGGGCGCGGCTGATGCTCATGGCGCGCAAGCTGCTGCGCTTTACCCAAATACTTTCGGTTCCAGCAGTGGCTCTGGGTGTCTGGCTTTGGCTCGGTTACGGCATTGGGCGCGGGCCGGGTAATTACTGGATGCATGCCAAACTTGTCGTCGTGGCGCTTGCGCTGGGCTATGAGCACGCCTGCAGTCGCATGTACCGAAAATTTGAGGCGAATCAAAACACCCGCAGCCACGTGTGGTTTCGCTGGTTTAACGAAGCGCCCGTGTTGCTGCTGGTAGCCGCAGTGATTCTGGTGGTTGTCAAACCGTTTTAACCATCAAGGGCGGCGAGCGTGACTTCCCCGAATTCACCAGCAGATGCCGGCGAACCGGCTCCGCCGGGTGCCAGGCGCCGTCCCCTGCAAGGGGAGGCAGCACTACACGATGCGGAGCGTCGTGAGGATGTCAGGGGTGTGCCAAGCTTGGCTTTTCCGCTGGCTTTGGCAATGATCTGCCTCATCGTTTACGCCAGCCTTTACCCCTTTACCGAGTGGCGTGACCAGGGGATTTCGCCGTTCCGGTTTTTATCGGCACCCCTGCCGAAATACTGGACTGGTTTTGATGTGGGCATCAATATCGCTGGCTATGCGCCACTGGGGTTTTTGCTGACGCTTGCGGGTTTGCGCAGTCGCCGTCTGGCGAGGACTGTGACTGTGGCGGTGCTCGGTGCCGGGCTGTTGTCACTCTGCATGGAAACGCTGCAAAGCTACTTGCCCTCGCGGGTGCCGTCCAATGTTGACCTGATTCTCAATGCGGTGGGTGGATGGGCCGGTGCGTGCGCCGCCTGGGTGCTTGAAAAAATGGGTGTCGTTGAGCGCTGGAGCCGCTTCAGGGCGCGCTGGTTTGCGATCGATGCGCGCGGCGCCCTGGCGCTGCTGGCCCTGTGGCCTGTGGCATTGCTGTTTCCGGCGCCGGTACCGCTGGGTCTGGGCCAGGTTTTTGAGCGGCTTGAGTCCGCGCTGGCCGAGGCCCTGGCTGACACGCCTTTTCTGGACTGGCTGCCGATGCGCGAAATCGAGCTGCAGCCGCTAGTGCCAGGCGCGGAGCTGATTTGTGTGGCTTTGGGTGCGCTGATACCCTGTCTGCTGGGTTACTGCGTGGTTCGCACTCTTTGGCAGCGCGCAGCTTTCTCGGTCCT
>JANOCP010000068.1:0-3811 GCA_031412235.1 Polaromonas sp. | reverse complement strand
GCGCGCACGCCGCTGCTGGTTCTGTCCGGGGTACCGCCGCGCCCGCAAGAAAATCGCGGTGCCTTGCAGGACATGGTCCACACGGATCTGGTTCGCTCCATCACGCGTTACGCCCGAACGGTGCGGGAGCCTTCGCTGGTGCTGCAGGAGCTTGACCAGGCTGTCTCTCGCGCGCTGGGCCAGGGCGGCGGAGACCCGGGCCCGGTGTATCTGGACTTTCCGGTGGACACGCTGCGGGCCGAGGTGCCGCAGGCCGTCCAGTTGCCGGAGCATTTCATGCCCCGGCCGATAGCGCGCATAGCGCCCGACGAAGCTGATGTGCGTGCGGCTGTCGACCTCTTATGGTCAGCCAAACGTCCCTTGTTCATCACGGGTCGCGGTGCCAAGGGCTCCGGGGACGCGCTTTGCGCACTGCTAACCCGGCTCAATGCCGCCTATCTGGATACCGGCGAGAGCCGTGGGCTCGTTCCCGAGAGCCACCCGGCAGTGGTCGGTGCCATGCGCGGCAGCGTGATGGGGCAGGCTGACCTGGTCGTCACGGTTGGGCGTCGGCTGGACTTTCAGCTTGCCTACGGCTCGCCAGCGGTGTTCGGCGAGGCAAAATTTCTGCGCATCGCTGACGCTGCGTCCGAATTGACCGACAACCGCCGCGGCGCGGTCGAGCTTTTCGCCACGCCCGAGCTGGCGCTGCAAGCCATCCTTGTAGTGGCGGGTGACCGTCTGCCTGCGACAGAAGCGGGATGGACAACGAATCTGCGTGCCAAACACGAAGAAAGGTCCGACAAGCTGGTGGCATCCATGCGCGCTGCACCCCCGGGTGAGGACGGCCGCATGCACCCGAACCGCGTGCTCGCGGCGCTACGCGAACAGTTACCGTCCGATACGGTGGTGGTCGCTGACGGCGGTGACTTCCTGAGCTTCGCCCGCGTCGGTCTGCCTGCGTCAACCTACCTCGACCCAGGCCCGCTCGGGTGCATCGGCGTGGGTACGCCCTTTGGCATCGCGGCGAGTTTGGCCTGCCCGGATCGCACGGTGGTGGTTGCCACCGGGGATGGCGCCTTCGGCTTCAATGCCATGGAGCTGGATACGGCCGTGCGCCACAAGGCACCGGTGCTGGTGGTTGTCGCCAACAACGGCGCGTGGGCGATTGAGGTTAGAGACCAGCAAGAGACGCATGGCAAAGTGGTCGGCACCCGGCTGCAATTTGCCGATCACGCGGCGATGGCACGAGCCTTCGGCATGCACGCTGAACGGGTCGAAAAGGCCGAGGATCTACCCGGCGCCATCCGCCGCGCGCTGGCCAATCGCCCAGCCCTTCTCGACGTGGTGGTCACGCCCGAGGCGGCCTCGTCAGACGCCAAATCAGGTCTCGCCTGGGTGCCGGATCTGCAGGCACTGGCGGCGTGGGACGACGCAGAACGCCGCTGGCGTCACGGCTGATAGCATTGCGCTCATGAAAACCCTTGTCGGCCAGCCTGGCCTCGTACAGCAGGTCCAGGACGCCATCCTCGCCGAGATCGCCTCGGGCAAGCTGCCGCCTGGCTCGCGCATCATTCAGGAACAGATCGCCCAGGAACTCGGCGTGTCGCGGCAACCGGTGCAGCAGGCCCTCGTGGTGCTACGAAAGCTGCGTGTGCTGTGTGATGCGCCGGGCCGCGGGCTGCTGGTGGCCCCGCTTGATCTGGACCACGTCCGCAACATGTATGACATGCGCGCGGTAATCGAGGGGCTGGCGTTTCGCAAGGCGACTGAGCGCAACGTTGGACGAGCAGCGCTGGAAGGCCCGGCGCTGATCACTGCTGGCCGCAATGCGATCACACAGGGTTCAGTCGCCGCGATGATAGCGGCTGATATTGACTTTCATAATTTCATCTATGCGCTGTCCGGGAACCCGCTCATTGCGCCGGCCATGGAAACCCACTGGACCAATACGCAGCGCGTGATGGGGGAAGTTCTCATGCGCGACGAACGCCCGCGCGACATCTGGGACCAGCATGAAGCCCTGCTACAGCTCGTGATTGCGGGTGACGCGGCGAAGGCAGAGAAACTGGCCCGTCAACACATCGAGCAGGCGGCAAACTTCATGATCACGCGGCTGAGTCGAGTATGAGAGTCTGTTGCACGTGATTTAAGTGCTTAAACAGGCCGTGGCCCAGAAAAATAGGGCAGTAGCAGCTATCGAATAGATAGCTTCTACTTCAACTCAAATGCTTGCCCACAATACCGGCCAGTTCAAACATCGTCACCTGCGGCTTGCCAAATACGGGTAGCAGCCTGGCGTCAGCGTTGATGGCGCGTTTGTTGGCGGCGTCCTGCAGTCCTTCGGCCTTGATGTAGTCCCATAGTTTTTTGATCACTTGTGTGCGGGCAACCGGCTCGCTGCCTATGACCGCGGCCAGGGCATCGCTGGGCTTGAGGCCTGTACCTGCTGTGGTCTTGCGTGGTGCTTTTGGCTTGGCAGTTTTCGCTGCGACCGTTTTGGCGGGGGCTTTCTTCGCAGCTACTTTTTTCGCCGCTACTTTCTTCGCAGCTGGCGCAGCCTTGACGGCTACTGTTTTGCCAAATGGTGTTTTGATAGTCGCGGTACCGGTTTTCGATGCCGCTGGTTTGCGTGGCGGGAACTTTGATGGTGCAAACTCAAAGTTCACCTTGTCAGCGGCGGCGTCCCAGGTCAGCATGGCCTTGAAAGCCCGGCGGGTACGCATGGATACGAACTTGTCTAGCAAATCGGTTTTGCCGGTTTCAAGCAGCTTGATCATCTGTTCGCGCTCAATCGGCTGCTGCAGGATGACCTGGCCGGTTTTGAAGTCACAACTTGGCGTCGGCTGGGCAAGCGTGGGCACCGACTTTTCGCAAACGTAGTTTTTGCCGTGCTCAAAAATTCCGCTGCCGCATTTGGGACACTTGCCAAGTGACTGCTGGCCGCTGAGGTCAACGATCTCACCAGTCTCTGCATTTTTGTCGTCGCCAAAGTCAAACTCAAGCTTGTAGTTCTTGGTTTCCTCGTCGAACTTGATGACCATTTCAGCCGTGAAAGGCCAGCCCGCCTTGGAGCGGAAGCCTTCAAGTGGGCCGATTTTCCTGTCGCGCAAAAATTGCTCGACCTCGGCGTTTTCAAAAGTCCGGCCTGCCGGTGTTTTGCCAAATGAAAAACCACAGCCTTCAGTTGCGCCAGTCTTGCCGGTGCAGGTGTAGCGCCGGTAGTTTTCCTTGACGATGCCGCCGCAGTTGGGGCAGGGCGCACTCAGGGTCGCGTAGTCGCCTGGAATGCTGTCCTTGTCGTAGCCCTTGGCCTTGGCCACCATACGCTCGGTCATGGCGGCGATTTCAGCCATGAAGGTTTCGCGGCTGAGTTTGCCTTGCTCCATTTGCGCGAGCTTGAACTCCCACTCACCCGTGAGTTCAGCTTTTGAAAGCTCCTGCACATCCAGCCCGCGCAGCAGCGTCATCAGCTGAAACGCCTTGGCAGTCGGTATCAGCTCGCGGCCTTCGCGCAGCATGTATTTTTCAGCGATCAAGCCTTCAATTGTGGCGGCGCGGGTAGCCGGTGTGCCCAGGCCTTTTTCTTGCATGGCTTCGCGCAGTTCATCATCGTCAATGGTCTTGCCGGCACCTTCCATCGCACCCAGCAATGTTGCCTCGCTGTAGCGTGCGGGCGGACGGGTTTTCAGGCCCTTGGCTTCAACCACTTCAGCGCGCACCATTTCACCGGGTTTGACGGCTACCAGCGTTTTGCTGTCTTTTTCGTCGGTGTTTTCGTTCTCGGCCTCTTTGCCGTAGATGGCCAGCCAGCCTGGCTTGACCAGCACCT
>JANOCP010000067.1:0-2851 GCA_031412235.1 Polaromonas sp. | reverse complement strand
CATCTGGGCAACCACAGATGTGTCACGATATTGCACCATCGAATGAATGATGCTCTGGGGGTGAATCACAACCTCGATTTGCTCAGGCTTAAGCCCAAACAGGTATTTGGCCTCGATAACTTCAAGCGCCTTGTTCATCATTGTCGCCGAATCAACCGAAATCTTGCGCCCCATTACCCAGTTGGGATGCGCGCACGCCTCTTCCGGCGTGACCTGGCGTAGTGTGGACGGATCGCGCGTCCGAAACGGACCGCCAGAGGCCGTTAATATGATTTTTTCGACGCGTTCTGGCCATGTTTGCGGGTCTTCGGGCAATGACTGAAAGATGGCGGAATGCTCGCTGTCAATCGGCAACAACTGTGCGCCACCTTCCAGCACGGCCTGCATGAACACATGGCCGCCAACCACCAGAGCCTCCTTGTTGGCGAGCAGCAATCGCTTGCCGGACCGGGCGGCGGCCACGCACGGCCCAAGACCGGCAGCACCCACAATGGCAGCCATTACAGTGTCTGTTAATTCATGTGACGCTATTATTCCAAGAGCGTCCGCCCCATGCAATACCTGGGTCGGCAGCCCATTTTGCTCTATTTTCTCAGCCAGAACACGGGCGTGGGCCACGCTAACCATCACGGCAAACCGGGGCTTGAAGCGGATGCATTGCGCCAGCATGACATCGGTCTGAGTGGCTGCGCTTAATGCAAAAACTTCAAACTGTTCTGGATGAGCCGCCATAACATCCAGCGTGTTTATGCCCACCGATCCTGTGGAGCCCAATACGGTAACGCGCTGCTTGTTGGTCATGAAAAAACTTTCGCCACGTTTAAAGGCTGGCAAGCATCATGGCAAGGGGTAGTGCAGGTAACAAGGCATCAACCCTGTCAAGCACACCACCGTGTCCCGGAAGCAACCCGCTGGAGTCCTTGACGCCTGCGCTGCGTTTGATAAGGGACTCCACGAGGTCGCCAACCACGCTCATCGCAGCCAGAAACACAACCGCCACCAGCATCACCGTTGCGCCATGCAAGGCCCACAACCGGGCATAGAGACTGCTGCTAAAAACCGTTGCCTTGCCAGGATCATCAAGTGCAATCCAGCAAAGCGACAGCACCACAACACCCACCATGCCGCCCCACACACCCTCCCAGCTTTTGCCGGGACTGATTGTTGGTGCAAGCTTTCCCTTGCTGAAGCGACCACCAAAAGCGCGCCCAGCAAAGTAGGCAAAAATATCGGCAACCCAAACCAGCAGGAGTATTGATAGCAAAAAGTTGATGCCAATCACACGGGCCTGCGCCACTGCCAGCCACGCCAGCCATAGCGCCACCAGCCCACCAATCAAACGAAGCCCCCTGGGAATACGCGACCAACCCGGTACACCCTGACGTAATAGCCAGCCGCCGGCCAACACCCAGCCAGAGCCCGCCAGCGCCCACAACACAGGTAGCGTCTTCTCCAAAAGCCCGGCGTACCACGACAAGCCACACAACACGACACACCCCAAAGCAAGGAGTAGGGAACTAGCTTGGGAGCAACCGTTCAAACGACCCCATTCCCATGTACCGGCTGCAATCAGCAGCAAAGCCAGCGCGCAAAACGGAAGCGCTGTAGGATAAAAAAGCGCAGGCAACAAAATGGCCAGCAAAACGATTGCAGTGATAACGCGCTGTTTGAGCATCAGGCGACCCTCACGTTTGAAGTCTTGACGCCATTTGTTTCACCAACGCTGTTTAACTGAGCTGAAGTTTGTCCAAAACGCCGCTCGCGGCTACGAAAAACCGCAATGGCTTCATCCAGCGCAGCAGCATCAAAATCCGGCCATAGCTTGTCCGAGAAATGCAGTTCGGAATAAGCAGCCTGCCAAAGCAGAAAGTTACTGATGCGTAACTCGCCGCCGGTACGGATTAACAAGTCAGGATCTGGGACATGCGCTAGCGCCATCGCCCGATCCATCGAGACTTCTGTAATGGCCTGACCGGTACTCACCAGCTTTTGTGCTGCCTGCGCAATGTCCCAGCGCCCACCATAGTTAAAGCAGACATTGAATATGAGTCGCTGGTTGTCTGCAGTAGCCATTTCCGCTTGGCGCAGTCCAGCCTGAACCTTGTCAGACAGTTGCTGCCGGTCACCTACAAAATGAAGGCGAACGCCATTGGCCTTGAGGCGTGGAACCTCCCGCGCGAGGGACAGAACCAGCAGATCCATCAATCCCGAAACCTCCTCAACAGGCCGATTCCAGTTTTCAGATGAAAACGCAAATACAGTCAACACTGCAATACCGCGGTCAATACAAGCCTGAACGCAGCCACGCAGGGAGTCCACACCCTGCTTGTGGCCCGCCACGCGCGGTAAAAACCGTTTGGTCGCCCACCGGCCATTGCCATCCATCACAATGGCAACGTGATACGGGGAGGCAGTTGAGCTTGGAGAGGCCACAGTAAGCTTGGGGCCGTTAAGCCTGATCAGACGGCCATGATGTCGGCTTCTTTTCCGGACACCAGTTTGTCGACTTCAGCAATGAACCGGTCCGTGAACTTCTGGATTTCGTCCTGCGAACGGCGCTCGTCGTCTTCAGATGCGAGCTTGTCTTTAACCAGCTTTTTGACGCCATCATTGGCATCACGGCGTAAATTGCGAATCGATACCTTTGCATGCTCACCCTCACCCCGCACGACCTTGGTGAGCTCCTTGCGGCGTTCTTCCGTCATGGCTGGCATGGGTACGCGGATCAGGTCGCCCTGTGATGCCGGATTGAGTCCCAGATCTGAATCACGGATGGCCTTTTCGATTTTGGCGCCCATGCCTTTTTCCCACGGCGACACGCTAATGGTGCGCGCATCAAGCAAAGACACAT
>JANOCP010000066.1:0-2935 GCA_031412235.1 Polaromonas sp. | reverse complement strand
ATGCCGGGCTTGCCGGGGCCTGGCGCGATGAACAGCTCGCCGTGACGGACCAGTGGGGTCACCACAAGGGGACGATTGAACGCGCTGCCGTGCGCCCGCTGGGCATTACCACACTGGCCGTTCACCTGGTGGGGCAGACGCCAGACGGGTGTTTCTGGGTGCAACAGCGGGCTTTGAATAAATCCAATGACCCTGGCCTGTGGGACACCCTGATGGGCGGTATGGTCTCAAGCAGCGATACGGTTGAAACCGCGCTGGCAAGAGAAACCTGGGAAGAAGCCGGGTTGCATGTCGCTGACCTGCAGGACATGCGCTACGGCGGTCGTTTAAGTACCAGCCGCCCGGCGCATGATGGCGGTGGGGCAGGCTATGTGCATGAACACATTGACTGGTACTGCTGCACCGTACCCAATGGCATGCTGCCCATCAACCAGGATGGCGAGGTTGATCAGTTTTGCCTGATGGATGCTGCTCAGTTGCTTGAGGCCATGCAGCAGGGCCAATTCACGCTGGAGGCCGCGCTGATCTTGGCCGATGTGATGGGTCTGGATCAGGGCTCGTCGATCAGCAGCCGGGGATGACGCGTTTCGGACTACTTGTGACGTCAATAGGCGGGCCGTAAATCATCACCTACTTTGCGCGCCTTACCCGTAGCAGCTCGTCAAGAATCAAACATACCGCGCCAATGCTGATGGCGCTGTCGGCAACGTTAAACGCCGGAAAATGCCAGCCAGCGTAGTGAAAGTCCAGAAAGTCCACCACGTAGCCGTGCAAGGCGCGGTCAACCACGTTGCCAATGGCACCGCCCAAAATACAGCTCAACGCGAAAGCAAACAGTTTTTGGCCGGCGTGCGACTTGAGCATCCACACAATAAACAACGCTGCAGCAATACCAATGCCGGTAAAAAACCAGCGCTGCCAGCCTCCGGCGGAGGCCAGAAAAGAGAACGCGGCCCCGGCGTTATGAACGCGGACCACATTGAAAAAACTGGTGACATAGGTCGCGTCGCCCAGTTTGTAATAACCCAGAATCAACACCTTGGTGAACTGGTCGGCAATCAGAATGAGCAGCGCCAGGGCCAGCCATGGCAGCATGGCGCCTGATGATTTGGTAAAGGTTGTTTTAGCCATAAGTGTGTTTACGCGAAAGTCCGGGTTTCACCCGCGCCGTACAGATTACTGGTGCAGCGGCCGCAAATGGTCGGGTGGGCTGTATCTATGCCTACATCTTCACGGTAGTGCCAGCAGCGTTCGCATTTTGCATGGCTGCTGGCCTGAACTACCGTACTCATTGCACTGCCCACTACCAAATTTATAGCAGAAGTAATGAAAACGAATTTCATGTCTTCACCCAGGCTACTTAGCAGCGCAAAGTCTTCAGCGGTGACTTCCAGCGAAACTTCGGCTTGCAACGACGAGCCTACCTTGCCATCAGCGCGCAGGGTTTCGATGTGTTTGTTGACTACATCGCGAATCTCGCGAAGACGCGACCACTTGGCAAGCAAGGCGTCATCTTGCGGTTGGAAGGTCGCATAGGTTTCGAGAAAAATCGACTCTGACGCACCAAAAGTTTTCCATGCCTCTTCAGCCGTAAAGCTTAAAAACGGCGCCATCCAGCGCAGCATGGCGTGGGTGATGGCGTGCAGGGCAGTTTGTGCGCTGCGGCGAGCCAGCGACTTGGCACCTGTGGTGTAGAGCCGGTCTTTCAGGATGTCGAGGTAGAAAGACCCCAGGTCTTCACTGCAATAAATCTGAAGTTTGGAAACGACAGGGTGAAACTCATACACCTCGTAGTGTGCCAGGATGTCGGCCTGCAGCTGGGCTGCGCGACTCAGGGCGTAGCGGTCAATCTCAAGCATCTGGTCAAACGGCACCGCGTCTTTGGCTGGGTCAAAGTCACTGACGTTGGCCATCAAAAAGCGCAGCGTGTTGCGGATGCGGCGGTAGGCGTCCACCACGCGCGCCAGTATTTTGTCGTCAATGCCAAGGTCGCCTGAATAGTCGGTAGATGCGCACCACAGGCGAATAATCTCTGCGCCAAGTTTGCCCGAGACTTCTTGCGGCGCCACCACATTGCCTTCACTTTTGCTCATCTTGCGGCCCTTGCCGTCAACCGTGAAGCCGTGCGTCAGCAGGCCTTTATAGGGCGCGTGGTCGTACATGGCACATGCTGTGAGCAGCGAGGAGTGAAACCAGCCGCGATGCTGGTCATGGCCTTCAAGGTACAGGTCAGCCGGCCAGGTGGATTGCGCTGCGTGGCTGTGCCTGAGCACGTGGTCATGCGTGGTGCCCGAGTCAAACCACACATCAAGAATGTCAGTGCTTTTGATGTAGTCCGGCGCATCAGGCCCGATGATGGACTCGGCGGTGGCCTTGCTCCAGGCTTCGATGCCTTGTGCCTCAACCATGTCAGCCGCCTGGTCCATGATCTCCATGGTGCGCGGGTGCAATTCGCCCGTGGCAGTATGGATAAAGAAGGGTAACGGCACGCCCCAGTTGCGCTGTCGGCTGATGCACCAGTCGGGCCGGCCGGCGATCATGTCGCGCAAACGGGTTTTGCCGTTCTCTGGGTAAAAGCTGGTCTCCTCAATCGCCGCCAATGCCAGCGCACGCAGGGTTTTGCCAGCCTTGTCTTTGGTGAAAACGCCTTCGCCTTCGTCCATGCGCACAAACCACTGCGCCGCTGCACGGTAGATCACCGGCGTTTTGTGGCGCCAGCAATGGGGGTAGCTGTGAACGATGTTTTCAGTGGCAAACAGGCGATCATGCTCACGCAGCTTTTCAATCACCAGCGGTGCGGCTTTCCAGATGTTCAGGCCGCCAAACAGCGGCAGGTCATCTACATAGCGGCCATTGCCTTGCACCGGGTTCAAAATATCGTCGGTGGCAATGCCATTGGCCACACAGGAGTTGAAGTCTTCTACGCCGTACGCAG
>JANOCP010000065.1:0-19530 GCA_031412235.1 Polaromonas sp. | reverse complement strand
CGTCTGCCCCGGTTTGCGATGCGGCCAATGCAAAGGCTATGGGGTAGGTGGGCGGCAGTTCAGCACACGCCACGATGTGCCCGACATTGGCGCCGTCATGGTTGCCCAGCCACGCCAGAAGCGAGCGGCCCATCTGTTCGGTCTGTGCGCGCAGCTCGCTGGTTTCACGGGTTTGCAGCACCCAGTCATTGAGCTGCCTGATGCGCGCCAGCTGGTCTTGCCGCCAGGCTGGAACTGCCTGCGCAATCACCGCCAGGTCACCGCGCGCCAGGGCGAGGTGCAATTGGTCGTCAAGCCAGTCGGCAGCCATGTCTTCGGTAGTTACATCCGCGCGGTCTACGGCTGCCTCCAGCCCTTCAGAGTAAGAAAACCCACCCACAGGCAAGGCCGGAGAGGCAAGCCAGATTAACTGGATCAGGCTGGATGCTGAAAGTGCCTCTGCGGGCTGGGCCAACATGGTGTGATGCAGATTCAGTGGCTGTGCAGCTTGTGTTTATGAATCTGTATGGCCACCGGCTTGATCTCTTTGGCGCGGTCATGGTCATGGACGTGATGGCAGTCCGGGCCGTGTACATGCACCGCCTTTGCAGCGGGTGTCGGTGTAGCCGCCTGCACATCCGCATGTTCATCCCCATGCGTGTGTGCGTGGCCATGTGAAGGCCCGCCCGCGCCAGACGTACTGTATGCGCCGCCTTCAGGTTCAAACGCCTCTTCAACTTCATTGACGATCAAATGCATGGCACGTAGCATGTCGGCCAATACGTGGTCAGGCTCGATTTTCAGGTGGTCTGTTTTGAGCTCAATCGGCACATGGCGGTTACCGAGGTGGTAGGCGGCTCTGGTCAGGTCAAACGCTGTGCCGTGCGACGTGCAGGCCGTGATACGCAGCACGGCCTGTGGCGCAGCAATCACCTTGACCATGGAACCATCTTCAGCAAGCAGCACATCACCGCCGCGCACCAGGGTACCGCGCGGCAAAAACACGCCGAGCTGGCGGCCCAGTGAATCGGTGCAGTCAAAGCGGCTTTTCTGGCGGATATCCCAGTCGAGTTCGATGGTGGATGCGCGTTTGACGAGGACGGGTGCGAGGCCTGCTCCCTGGGGGATGACTTTGGAAATCGAAATCATGCAAGCTGCACTTTCAAATGAGAAAAATGATGGTCAAGTGTCAGCACATGCGCTTTGTGCCGGGCGGCGATGGCGGCAATCAGTGCATCGGTCAGTGGCAGGGTAATGCCGGCTTCACGCAAGGCTTGCAGGTTTGAACCTGCTGTTTCCCAATCCGCCTCATGGGTATCCAGATTTTCAACAGCGTCGAACATCACGCCAAGCTGATGTTTTTCTTTTTTGGTTTTTACACCTTGAAGCAGCTCGGCTTTAATCGGGCCACACAGTCGTGCCATGCCCAGCTGTAGTGCCAGCTGAACGGTATCAGTCACCGCGCTTTGCTTGCCACGAAAGAAATCTATCCACGCCGAGGTGTCAATCAACACGGGTGATTTCATTTGTGCTGGGAGTCCGCAAGCGTGTCGAGCTGGCGCAGCTCGCGCCAGTTGTCGTGCAGATCGAGCTGGCCGCGCAATGCAATGACCTGCTTGAGCTTTTCCTGCTGCAGGTAACTTTGCAGTGCTTCCCGAATGGCATCCAGAGGATTGCTGCGCCCGGTGGTTTGCACTACCTGGGAAATCACGGCATCATCAATGGTTAAGGTGGTTCGCATCAAAAAACTCCTTTTATGCATCAAATTATATTAAATATGATGCAATAGGGCAATTTTCTGAAGCCATAGCCAAAGAAGATCGAAAGCAGAATTCAAAACAGAAAATACCGCTGCGCCATAGGCAAGCTCGTCGCCGGTTCGCAGGTCAGCAGCTGCCCGTCGGCTCGTACCGCATAGGTCTGGGCATCAATTTCCATTTTTGGCAGATAGGCGTTGTGAACCATGTGCTGCTTGCGCACGCCGCGTATGTTTTTCACTGCGCTTAGCGTCTTGGCCAGGCCGAACTGCTGCTTGACACCGGCTGAAAGGCCAGCTTGCGACACAAAAGTGAGTGATCCCTTCGCAATTGCGCCTCCAAAAGCGCCAAACATGGGGCGATAGTGCACAGGCTGCGGGGTCGGGATTGATGCGTTGGGGTCGCCCATCGCGGCCATGGCGATAAAGCCGCCTTTGAGGATGACTGAGGGCTTGATGCCGAAAAACGCGGGTTTCCAGACCACCAGATCAGCCCATTTGCCGACTTCAATCGAGCCGACTTCATGCGATATGCCATGGGCAATAGCCGGGTTGATGGTGTATTTGCTGATGTAGCGCTTGACGCGAAAGTTGTCATGGCGGTCCGTGTCACCATCGAGCTTGCCGCGCTGCTGCTTCATCTTGTGCGCGGCCTGCCAGGTGCGGATGATGACCTCGCCGACGCGGCCCATGGCCTGGCTGTCAGAGCTCATCATGCTGATGGCGCCCAGGTCGTGCAGCACGTCTTCGGCGGCAATGGTTTCCTTGCGGATACGGCTTTCCGCAAAGGCCAGGTCTTCGGCAATACCCGCGTCAAGGTGGTGGCAGACCATCAGCATGTCGACATGCTCGTCAAGTGTGTTGACGGTGTAGGGCATGGTCGGGTTGGTGGAGCTAGGCAAAAAGTTCGCCTCACCGACGACCCGCAAAATATCCGGCGCGTGGCCGCCGCCTGCGCCTTCGGTGTGAAATGCGCAGAGCCCCCGGTTCTTTGCTGCGGCAATCGTGTTTTCGACAAAACCGCTCTCGTTGAGCGTGTCAGAGTGCAGCGCCACCTGAATATCGGTCTCTTCGGCGACGTCCAGGCAGTTGCTGATGGCTGCGGGCGTACTGCCCCAGTCTTCGTGCAGCTTCAGGCCAATCACACCGGCGTTGATCTGCTCATGCAGGGCAGCAGGCAGGCTGGTATTGCCCTTACCGAAAAACCCCAGGTTCATGGGGAAAGCATCTGCTGCCTGCAGCATGCGTTCAATGTTCCACGGGCCCGGTGTGCAGGTAGTTGCAAACGTGCCGGTGGCCGGGCCGGTGCCGCCCCCCATCATGGTGGTGATGCCGCTGGCCAGTGCTTCTTCTATCTGCTGCGGGCAGATGAAGTGGATGTGGCAGTCAATGCCGCCAGCGGTGACGATGTTGCCTTCGCAACTGATGATTTCAGTACCGGGGCCAATGATGATGTCCACGCCGGGCTGCACGTCAGGGTTGCCGGCCTTGCCAATGGCGACGATGCGGCCGCCCTTCAGGCCGATATCGGCCTTGACGATGCCCCAGTGGTCGATGATGAGCGCATTGGTCATGACGGTGTCAACCGCTCCCTCAGCGTTTGTGCGCTGTGACTGCGCCATGCCGTCACGAATGGTTTTACCGCCGCCAAACTTGACTTCTTCACCATAGCTGCCAGCGCGCAGGGTGTGGTCGGCTTCCACTTCGACCATCAGGTCGGTATCGGCCAGCCGCAGGCGGTCGCCGACCGTGGGGCCAAACATTTCTGCGTACGCACGTCTTCCTATCGTTGCCATTAAAGCGCTCCCTGGACAAGGCCGCGAAAGCCGTAAATCTTGCGCTCGCCCGCAAAGTCAACCAACTCAACCGTGCGCTGCTGGCCCGGCTCAAAGCGTACGGCGGTACCCGATGCGATATTGAGCCGCATGCCGCGCGCGGCGTCACGCTCAAAGCCAAGCGCCGAGTTGGTTTCGGCAAAGTGGTAGTGTGATCCAACCTGCACAGGTCGGTCGGACGTGTTTTTCACGACCATCGTAATGGTGCGCCGCCCGGTGTTGAGGGGGTGTTCAGCGCCGTCGGTCAGCAGTTCGCCGGGAATCATGGTTTTACTTCCCATTCCTCGACCACCAGATGGCCACAACAGCCAGCGCCGCCACCACCATAAAGCCCCAGGTGTCGGTAGCGTGCCAGTGGGTAGCCGCCATACCGTGCCCGTCATGGGCAAATATGGCCCCTGCCCAGGTAGATAGGGCAGTAGCAGCTATTGACTTGGTAGCAAAAGGTATTTTCATGGTGTTGGCACAAAGTGTTGGGTTAAACAATCGGCTGGTGTACGGTGACAAGCTTGGTGCCGTCGGGAAAGGTGGCCTCCACCTGAATGTCCGGAATCATCTCGGCGATGCCGTCCATGACGTCGGCACGCGTCAGGATGCTGCGCCCCTCGCTCATGAGCTGCGCTACGCTTTTGCCATCACGCGCGCCTTCCATAACCGCCGCGCTGATGAGCGCCATGGCTTCGGGGTAGTTGAGCTTGAGGCCCCGCGCCTTGCGGCGTTCAGCAAGCAAGCCCGCCGTAAAAATAAGCAGCTTGTCTTTTTCGCGGGGAGTCAGTTCCATGGGCTGTCTTTCGGGATGTTTTTAAGGGAAGCTTTTGGCCTGCAATGGCTCGACTCACACCGTGGCTTGCTTGCAAAAACAGTGCCATAGACGCGCTGCTGCGGTCATCCCAAGCTCAATCTTTCAAAACCGCGCGGCAGTAGGTGGCATAGCCTGTGATGCGCGCAGCGCGGGAATTTTTGTACGCGCAGACCCACTTGTTGTCTTGCGGGTGCCCGGCTATCAGCGCCGGCATTTCGTACTTCTTCCAGTCGGGGAAAGAGCAGCCGCCACCCACCAGGCTGTAACCCTGCCGCGGCAGGTCGCTGTCAATTACTACGCGGTCTTCATAAAGGAGCACTTCGCTGTCTTTGGTGACGGTCCGGCACTGCAGCGCAGCTTCCGGTTTTTTTTGCGCGAGTGCGCTCAGCGCGGCCTCAGCCTCGGCCAGGCGTTTTTCGGTTGCCTGAAAGCGGTTTTCCAGTTCACACCCGGTACCCACACACCCGGCCGCCAGTGCGGTCAGGGGCAGGGCTGCCAGGGCTAAAGCTGCCAGAGTCAGGGCAAGGGTGGGGGTCAGGATTTTCTTCATGTCGAGGCCTGTTTGTGTGCGGTTTATCTGCAGGTTGTGGGAAGGTTACGTATGTAAGCAAAAATGCAATCCTAGCGCCTAACCTGGGGATGGATTGCGAATGGATGACAAATTGATGGTTGGTTACCCGCCAAATTTGATGCAGCCTGACAAGCTGTTTCCCGTCCTTGTTTTAGTCGTTTTTATGGCCTTTTAGGCTCTGTGCCCATTGATATCGGACATGGGTAGCTATCTAATTAATAGCGTTTTACAGATTTTTCGGGTCGCTGCAAGTGGTGCTGTTCGTTAAAGCTGTTTTCGACGCCCAGGCTTGCCAGCCAGCAAGCAAAACGAATACGGTGCACGCCTGACCCGGCTCAGCCCCTGAGGTGATGCGCCACCACGGCGTTGGCGTGGCCGTGCCCCATGGCATGTTCGGCCTTGAGCCAGTTGACGATCTCCATGTGTTTCAGGGTTCTCTTTTCTTCTACAAGCCCGAACCAGTAACTCATCGGTTTGCCGTATTTTTTCTCGATGGAGGGGAAGTAGGAGGCGGGGCCTTTTGTCTTTGCGTTGCCTTCGGTCGTCATCGTTTGGCTCCTGTTTTGCTGCAATTTGCCCACGGTATCCAAATTTCCCCTCTGCCCACGCCAGGTTAGCCGTGATGACTGCGAAGTGCATTTCAAACCGTATTTTCGATACCTTTTCGGGTCTCTGCCCAATGAAAACGGCTATTAATAGCTATGATATTTATAGCAAATACCGCCTGCCCCCATGCAGCTTCGCCAAGCCCGTGGCATAGAAACTGCAGCGTCAGTGCACCCAACCTGTCCTGAACGCCACTTGAACTCCACACCCTCTTCAACCCCAACCCCGCTGCCGGGCGCTGAGAGCCGTGGCCCTGTGCCCGACTCTGGCGAGCCGGTGCAGCGCATCATCAAGGTAAGGCGCGACTACAACAGCTGGGTGGCCAGCGAGACGATGGAAGACTATGCGCTGCGCTTTACGCCGCAGCGCTTTCGCAAATGGTCTGAGTGGCGGGTGGCCAACACGGCGTTTGGGGCGGCTTCTTTTTTGATTCTTGAGGCGGTGGGTGCCACGCTGCTGGTGAAATATGGCTTTACCAATGCCTTCTGGGCCATTGTGGCTACGGGGCTGATCATTTTTCTGGCTGGCCTGCCCATCAGTGTTTATGCCGCGCGTTATGGCGTAGACATGGACTTATTGACGCGTGGTGCCGGTTTTGGCTACATCGGCTCAACCCTGACCTCGCTGATCTACGCCTCATTTACCTTTATTTTCTTTGCGCTTGAGGCGGCGGTCATGGCCTATGCGCTTGAATTGGCGCTGGGTATTCCCCTCAGTTGGGGCTATCTGATTTGTGCGCTGGTGGTGATTCCGCTGGTGACGCATGGCGTGTCGACCATCAGCCGGCTACAGGTCTGGACCCAGCCGCTGTGGCTGGTCATGCTGGTGGTGCCCTTCATCTTTGTGCTTTATCGCAACCCTGGGGCTTTTTCGGGTGTTTTGCACTATGTTGGTGAAAAAGGCGGTAGCAGTGCGTTTAATTTGCACTTGTTTGGTGCGGCTTTGACGGTTGGCATCGCACTTATTACCCAAATGGGCGAGCAGGCTGATTATTTGCGCTTCATGCCGGTGCAGACCAAAGCCAACCGCTGGCGCTGGTGGACCGGTGTGCTGGTGGGGGGGCCGGGCTGGGTTGTGCTGGGCGTTCTGAAAATGCTGGGTGGCGCGCTGCTGGCTTACCTGGCGATTTCAAACATGGTGCCGCCTGACCGCGCCGTTGACCCGAACCAGATGTATCTGGCGGCCTATGAATATGTGTTCCCGAACTACGGAATGGCCGTGGCTGCCACCGCGCTGTTTGTGGTGATTTCGCAGATCAAGATCAACGTGACCAACGCTTATGCCGGCTCGCTGGCTTGGTCCAACTTTTTCTCGCGCCTCACGCACAGCCATCCGGGCAGGGTGGTGTGGGTGGTGTTTAACACCCTGATTGCCTTCATGCTCATGGAGATGAATGTGTTTCAGGCGCTGGGCGATGTGTTGGGGCTTTATTCAAACATTGCCATTGCCTGGGTGATGGCCGTGGTGGCTGATCTGGTGGTCAACAAACCGCTGGGCCTGTCGCCGAAGGGTATCGAATTCAAGCGCGCCTACCTTTACGACATCAACCCGGTTGGTGTGGGTGCCATGGCGCTGGCCTCGGTGCTGTCGGTTACGGCACACCTGGGCCTTTACGGTGATCTGGCGCAGGCGTTTTCGGCAGTGATTGCCATGGGCACCGCGTTTGTGACTGCGCCTTTGATCGCATGGGCAACCAAAGGCAAGTACTACATTGCACGCAGTCCGAAGCCGTGCAGCGCGGGCAGCTACAAGCGTTACAGCACGCAAAAATGCGTGATTTGCGAGCGTGACTACGAAGGCCCGGACATGGCGCATTGCCCGGCTTACCAGGGCGCTATCTGCTCGCTGTGCTGCACGCTTGATGCGCGATGCGGTGACCTGTGCAAACCGCACGCCAGCCTGTCAGCCCAGTGGTCTGCTGCCCTGCGCTGGCTGTTGCCGCGCCGCATCTGGCCTTACCTTGACACCGGGCTGGGCCATTTTTTACTGCTCATGCTGATCATCGTGCCGCTGCTGGCCAGCATGTTTGGCTTGCTGTACCACCAGGAACTGGGCGCGCTGGCCCTTGGCGCCGCTGACCCTCAAATGCTGGAAGCGCCCGAGTCGGCCCTGCGCTCGGGGTTTATAAAGGCTTACATGGCGCTGTTGGTGACGGCCGGGCTGGTCGCATGGTGGCTGGTGCTGGCGCACAAAAGCCGTCAGGTGGCACAAGAGGAATCCAATCGCCAGACGCACCTTTTGATGCGTGAAATCGATTCGCACCGGCAAACTGACGAGGCGCTTCAACTGGCAAAAAAAGTAGCTGACCTCGCCAACCAGGCCAAAAGCCGCTACATCAGCGCCATCAGTCATGAACTGCGCACACCGCTCAACAGCATTTTGGGTTACGCGCAACTCATGGGTGAAGACGCATCAATCCCGCCTAACCGCAGGCAAGCCGTCAACGTTATCAAGCGTGGCGGCGAGCATTTGCTGTCGCTGATTGAAGGCACGCTGGACATCGCCCGCATTGAAGCCGGCAAGCTCACGCTCAACGTCAAACCCATGCATTTTGCGGATTGCGTACACGAGCTGGCGGGCATGTTTGAACTGCAGGCCGCGGCCAAGGGCCTGGGCTTTGTGTTTGAAGCCCAGGGCAACTTGCCCAAGTTGGTACGGGCCGACGAAAAGCGCTTTCGCCAGATCATGATCAATTTGCTGGGTAACGCCATCAAGTTCACGGTGCAGGGGCGGGTGACTTTCAAGCTGCGCCATGCGCGCGAGATGGCTTATATAGATATTGACGATACCGGCCCCGGCATGAGCGACGCTGAACTGGCGCAAATTTTTGAACCCTTCGCGCGCGGTGGTGCGGCAGGCCAGAGCGCCGAGGGCACACCAGGTGCCGGCCTGGGCCTGACGATTGCCAAAATGCTGACCGACCTGATGGGCGGCGAGATGACGGTCATCAGCACGCCGGGTGAAGGCTCGGTGTTTCGCATCCGGCTGTTTTTGCCCGAAGTGCATGGCTCGTCCGTTGCGCAAAGCCCGGGCTTGATACCCGCCAGCCGCCAGCCGCGTCACTATGAAGGCGCACGCCGCAAGCTGCTGGTAGTTGACAACGAAGAGCCCGACCGCGAACTGGTGGTTCAACTGCTAGAGCCCCTGGGTTTTGAGCTGCGCACGGCTGCAAGCGGCCACGACTGCCTTGATTTATTGGCGGCCGGTTACCAGCCCGACGTGATTTTCATGGACCTGGCCATGCCCGGTATTGATGGCTGGGAAACGTTGCGTCGGGTACGCGCCTCTGGGCATACCGACATTCACCTGGCCATTGTTTCAGCCAATGCTTTTGACAAGGGCCTGGACAATGAGCTGGCCAATGATTTGGGAATACGGCTGGAGGACTTTATTGTCAAACCGGTGCGGCACACTGAGCTGATTGACTGGCTTGAGAGGCGCCTGGGCCTGACCTGGCGTTATGGCCCTGCACCTGAAGAAAAACTGCTAGTGCCCGCAGTTGCTACCCTGCCACGCGTACTGCCTGATAGCGCCCAGCGGCTTGCCCTGCTGGAAGTTGTTAACCTCGGGTTTTACAGGGGCATCATGAATAAACTCGCCGAAATTGAAAAGCTGCAGCCAGCCACTGTTGTGTTTGTGGAAGAAATGCGTGTGCTTGCCCGGCAGTTCCAGTTTGAGGCGATGGGTCGGCAATTAACGGCGGAGCATGAGCAGGATGCTTGAGGCCACCCCCGCCGCGCGCCTGATGCACACGCTGGACCGTGCCAACAGCGATGTGGTGCTGATCGTTGACGATGTGCCCGACAACCTTTCAGTACTGCACGATGCGCTGGACGAATCGGGTTATACGGTGCTGGTGGCTACAAGTGGTGAAGCTGCTTTGCAGCGCGCAAAACAGGCGCTGCCCGATATTATTCTGCTTGACGCGATGATGCCGGGCATGGATGGCTTTGAGGTCGCCAAGCGCCTGAAGGCCATGAGCGAAACGGCACATATCCCGATCGTTTTCATGACTGGCCTGCTTGAAACCGAGTACCTGGTGGCGGCACTGGCGGCTGGCGGCGTTGACTACGTGACCAAGCCGATCAAGCCCAAGGAAGTCATGGCCCGAATGGGCGTACACCTGCAGGGCGCGCGCCGGGCACGGCAGGAGGCGCGCCAGGCCGGGCAAGCACGCAATGCCCTGGATGCGTTTGGTTATGCCAGCATCACGGTACGCATGGGTGGTGCGGGTGACGGCAAACTGATCTGGCAAACACCGCTGGCGCGGGACCTGCTGGCGCGCTACTACGGCACCACGGCGCCGCAAACGCCAGAGCCCGTGTTGAACTGGCTTCGCCGCCATGTAAAAGACGCCGAGCGCCAGATTGAACCACCGCGCCTGTCAGCCGAGCTGGGGCCTCGCCGCCTGACCTTCAGACTGCACCAGCAAACCGGCGACGGCCAGGGCGAAGGCGGCACGGGCGACTGGCTGATCGTGATGCGTGAAATCTCCGAGGACGCCATCGTTGAAGCCATGAGCCTGAGCTTTAAACTGACTGCCCGCGAAGCCGAGGTGCTTTACTGGGTCGTGAAAGGCAAAATTAACCGCGATATTGGCGATATTCTGGGCGCCAGCCCGGCCACCGTCAAAAAGCACCTGGAGCGGGTATATGCCAAGCTCGGTGTTGAAACACGTACGGCTGCCGCCGGCATGGCGATGAACCACATCCGGCAATTACACCCTCAATTCGAGGGCTAAAAGCAAGGATTAAGGGGCGTTTCTGGCCAATTCCTGGCGGGAAGGTACAATACTGGATTCGGTAACGCATCAGCGTTTTATAACGAGGCCTCTTAATTGAGGCTCTCCTTCTCAAATGCGGCGCTTCCCAGAGCCCGAATTCCCAGTGCCAACGTTTTGGTCTTTCCGGTTTTAGTGCCCACACAGCACTGAACTCCCAAACACTCTTATCACTGTTCTATTCCCGGCGAGCACTTTCTCCAACGGTGCCCACTCAAGGCTCAACCAGACCAATCCTTTAAGGCTTGCCTGGCAAAAACCGAATACCCGTTGGCTTGCTTGCAGGCCGTTTGCTTTACTTTGTTTTCCTTATTTTCCCGGCCGGGACCCACAAAATCTGGCAACCCGGCACAGACTTTTATGACTCTCTCTCACAACAACATAGCGGTAGGCAAATACCTTGTCTCCCCCCTCGCCAAACCACAAGGCACTGGCGGCTACGCAGCATCGGTTTCGATTCGTTCAGGCCGCGGCAGTGCAACGCACGACCGTGTCATGCGCTTTAGCGGACTGTTTGACAGCGCGGCCCAGGCCCTGCAGTACGCCACCGATCACGCACTGAACTGGATTCAGGAACGCACGACACCCGTCTGCGCCTGAATTTTTTGCGCCCGGACATCACTGTTTTTACCGTTTTCCGATATTTTTCAATTTTCAAAAAATTTTCAAGGACAATCCAGGTATGGCTAAAGAAGAACTGATTGAAATGCACGGTCTGGTAGACGAGGTCCTTCCGGACTCACGTTTTCGCGTCACACTGGACAACGGCCACAAACTTGTGGCCTACACATCCGGCAAGATGCGCAAAAACCATATCCGGATTCTGGCTGGCGACCAGGTGTCGCTTGAGCTGTCACCTTACGACCTGAGCAAGGGCCGCATCACTTTCCGTCACATTGCCGGACGTGGACCAGGCCCTGGCGCAGGTCAGGGTGGCGGCGCACCGCAGCGCGGGGCGCGCTAGCCAGTACTTGACCAGAGCGTATGCTTTTTCGAACTCATTTAAAGGCCCTTACAGGGCCTTTTTTACGTCCTTGCGCAGCAGCATTGAATCGCTGAAGCATTTTGTGACTGTGGCTGTCGTTTTGTGACCTTGCTTGTCCTACAGCCATCACGGAAGCGCGACGACCGCGCACACCCTCTCATGCTCCTAAATTGAATGGAGTCGGCAGCAATGTCGGCTTTCTTTCTAACCCGACGGCCCTCCGGTCGTTATCAAGGAGCTTTTCATGAAATCGTCGAAAACTTTGACTTCTGCTTTCGTTGCTGCTGCTCTGGTAGGCGGTATTGGGCTGGCATATGCACAGACCCAGGATCCATCGCAAACCATGCAGTCCGCGCCTACGCAGCAAATGGAACCGGCTGCGCCTGCTGCCAACGCTATGACTAACCAGCCGTCAACCGATGCCGCTGCTACGCCATCGACAGATACCAGCTTCCAGGCTGAACGTCCTGCACAGGCCGACCGTAATTAAAAACGGGCGTGCCCGCTTTTGATTTGGCCTCTGTGTCTGCGCTGCACCTTGCAACCGCTTACCAGAGGCTTGTTTTTTTGGAATCTGATTCATTTTCCGCCTTGATATGCCTGCACAAACCGTCAAACCGGTAACGCACTCATTCGGGGCCTTCGAAGAGAAATCAGCGTCTGCTGCGTGCGGTGAATGGACGGCAGGATTGAAGCAGGGCGTGCTGATTGCTGGTGCCGTACTCGCCCTGCTAATACCGCCCGCCCAACTGGCAACTACTTGGCTGACCCCTTCTGAAACCGCCGTCGGCGGACCCGCCAGTGTGCGTCAGACACCACGGTATGCGGACTTTGTGGGCGAGGCTGCGTCTGCCGATGCGCGGTTTATAGCCAACTGGGTAGCTAATTCACGTGATAACGGCAAACTTTCATTTGTCATCATTGATAAAAAAAATGCGCGTGTTTTCGTTTTTGACGCCAGCGCAAAGCTGATGGGGGCTACGCCCGTTTTGCTGGGCGCCGCAGCTGGCGATGATTCTGTTACGGGCATTGGTAAACGCCCTATTGAGGAAGTGCAACCCGAAGAACGCACCACACCTGCTGGCAGGTTTATCGCAGAGCCTGGGCGCAATACCAGCGGTGAGGACGTCATCTGGGTTGACTACGACACGGCGGTATCGATGCACCGCGTACGTATTGTTGACCCGAAGGAGCGCCGGCTTGAGCGGCTGGCCACGCCCACCACCGACGACAACCGCATCTCGTTTGGCTGCGTCAACATTCCGGTCGCCTTTTTCGACAAGGTACTGAGCCCGCAATTCAAGGCAAAGTATGGGGTCGTGTATGTGCTGCCCGAAGTCAAGGCGTTGCGAGAAGTTTTTGTAGGCGCCTATGACCATGCCGAAAAACACGGTTGGGCCGGATCCGTACCGCAAGCGACGGCGAAACTGTAAGCCGTGTAAGCCGTGTAACCAGCTTCAGGCTGCGGGCAGGGCCAACTTTGTATCTGCGCATCTTGATACGGCGCATTAATCCGCACTCATCGACTTTTCTGCCACTGTTACATCCGGCGGTTCCGATCTCTCTCAATTGGGTGACTTGCCTGCTGCTGTTAACGGGCAGAAATTTAATGCTGTAAGAAATTTAGCAAAAGACAGGCTGCCGCACGGTGGCCCATTGTGAGCCGCTGGCTTCTTATCTAGCATCGCCCTCAGCGCCAGCAGTCGAGCAAGCTTTGTCGTCCTTCTTCCCGGTTTCATGTAGTCCGGCAGCCTGTTTTGCGCGTTAAACAGCTTTGTTGGTCGGAGAGCAATCCGTTTTGAAGTCTGTTTTTTTTCGGTCGGCTGGTCTTGCCCTGGCGCTTCTTACAGCGCTTGCAGGTGTTGCGCGTGCGGCGGACAGCCCGCCGAACGTACCCCGCCTGGATTTTGCAGGAGAGCTCGCCACGGCAGACGCACGTATCGCGGCTAACTGGGTGGCCGAAAACGCTGATAACCAGCGCCTGCCCTTTGTCATTGTCGACAAGAAAAACGCACACTTGTTTGTATTTGGCGCTGGCGGCCAGCTAAAAGGTGCCACGCCGGTGTTGCTGGGCTTGGCCGTGGGCGACGATGGACTCGCGGATATGTCGGGCCGCGCGGTTTCAAGCCTGCGCCCTGCCGAAAAAACTACGCCGTCGGGACGCTTTGTGGCCGAGCCCGGTCATAACCTGCAGGGCGAGGAAATCGTCTGGGTGGACTACGCCGCGAAAATTGCCATTCATCGCCTGCGGCCTGATCCCAAGGGTGAACGCCGCGCCCAGCGCCTGGCGTCGGCTACCGTTGATGACAACCGTATTTCCCTGGGTTGCATCGTGGTGCCGGTGGCATTTTATGAAAACGTCATCAAGCCTGTGCTCGGCAAAAGCCATAGCGTGGTTTATGTGCTGCCTGAAACGCGTTCGCTCAACGGCATGCTTGCTGCACTGCAGGCCAGCGGCATTTAGCCCCTTTTACATCTGCGCCGGTGCGCAGCGTGTACGCTTGCAACCCAAGTGCCGCTAGTACCTGGCTTTTGTTGCGAAAGAAATCAGATGAAAAAAATCCTTGGTGTTTCCCTGCTGTCAGTCGCTCTTATGGTGTCCACGCTGTTCTGGTTAACCCGAGCGGGTGCCGAACAGGTTGGTGAAGTCAGCACAGTTTTCAATCTGCTCAGCCCAAACCACAAAATCGTGGTCGATGCACATGACGACCCCAAAGTCGGCGGTGTGACCTGCTATGTCTCACGTGCCAAAACCGGCGGCTACAAGGGAGCGCTTGGCCTGGCTGAAGACAAATCTGAAGCATCGATTGCATGCCGCCAGGTCGGCCCCATTACTTTCACCAAACCGCTGGAATTGCAGGAAGAGGTTCTGAACGAACGGATCTCGCTGGTTTTCAAAAAAATGCGTGTGGTGCGCATGGTGGACAAGGCGCGCAATACGCTGGTTTACCTGACCTACTCTGACCGCTTCATTGAAGGTTCGCCCCAAAACAGTGTGACTGCGGTTTCGGTAGACCGGGCCATCAAAATCCCGGTGCGATAGCATCGCGCCCGAAGCGGCGCACTGCATTTACTCTTTACCGGACATTTACGCCGTGCTTTCCAGGCTGAAGTGCGCCGACATTGGCCAGCCGTGATAATAATTTTCAAGTGTTATTCAGGGTGTGCGTTGCGGTGGCAGAGCCTGGCTATGACGCGTTATCCGGTTGGCTCTCTGCATTCATCCCTACGATGCAGGGTTGCATAGAGATAAAAAAATATGCCGAACGGGAATTTATTCAAGGAGCTGGCATGAATATGGTCAGCCGGGACCAGCCGGATTTCTGGACTACAAGGACTCATGATGAACCCGCAACCGCCCGAGGCGCAAGCCGCGATACCCGATTCACCAGCACCCAAACCCATCAGCCGCCGCGCCTCTGTTATTGGGGGTGTCGTGGCTGTTTTGCTATTGGCCGGTATCGGCGGCCTTGCCTGGTACCTGACGCGTCCGGCGGTGGCTCCAACGACTGCAGGCATGGGCGGGCCCGGCGGGCAGGGTGGCCCGGGCGGCGGCAGGGGTGGGCCAGCCAGCACGGTTGGCGTAGCAACAGCCGAGCGTGCCAGTATTCCGGTGGTGCTGGATGCCCTCGGCACGGTCACGCCGCAGGCTACGGTCAGGGTGCGTCCCCAGGTTTCTGGCGTACTTGAAAAAGTTCTTTTCAATGAAGGCCAGATGGTTAAAAAGGGTGATCTGCTGGCCACCATAGACCCGCGCCAGTTTGAAATGGCCTTGATGCAGGCCGTTGGCCAGCGCCAGCGCGACGAAGCGCAGCTTGACAGTGCCAAAGTCACCTTGCAGCGCTACAAGACCCTGCTGGAGCAGGACTCAATTGCGCGCCAGGAAGTCGACACCCAGGCTGCCCTCGTCAAGCAGCTTGAAGGCACAGTCGTTATTGACCGGGCCTCTGAAGGCACGGCCCGCCTGAACCTGGGCTACACACGTGTTGTTGCGCCGGTGAGTGGCCGGGTTGGCCTGCGCGCTGTTGATGTGGGTAACGTGGTCAGCAGCAGTGATGTCAACGGCGTGGTTTTAATTACCCAGGTCTCGCCGATTGATGTGGTGTTTGCCGTACCGCAAGACCGCGTTGGCGATTTGCAGCATGCCGGTGCCAAATCCATCAAGGCCACGGCCCTGGACCGGACTCGCTCAGCCGTGCTCGACACCGGCGTGTTTGCATCGCTGGACAACCAGGTAGACACCACCACGGGCACCGTCAAGGCCAAGGCACGTTTTGCCAATACCCCGCTGTCGCTTTTTCCAAGCCAGTTTGTCAACGTGCAGCTTTTGGTGAGAACCATTGAGAACGCCGTTGTGGTGCCGGTTACCGCCGTGCGCCAGGGCACCAGTGGTGACTATGTTTATGTGCTTAACGCCGCAGAGCGTACGGTGTCATTGCGGTCCGTAACACGCGGGCAGGCCACCGTCGACAAAATAGTGATTGCCACCGGCCTTCAGGCTGGAGAGCGCGTGATCACTGAAGGAGCTGACCGACTAAAGGACGGCGCGCGGGTCGCTCTGGCGGGTGATGTGCCCCGTGCCGGTGGGATCGGCCGACGCCGTCAGGGGGCCAGCGCGTCGCAGGACGCATCGCCACCAGCCTCTGCCTCATCGGCTGCTCTTTCGGGCGCCAACCCTGCAAGTGGTCCTCAAGGCCGCAGCAACCCGGCGCAAAGTCGTGAGCAAGGCCAGGGTAGTTCAAGGCCTGAACCCGCTGCGGTTACTGCGCCTGTCGCAGCCCAGACCATGTCTGATGGTCCATCTCCGCAGCAGCGCGAGCGCATGCTTGCGCAACTCAAGGATGACCCTGCAGCACTGGAGCGCAGGCAAAAATTCTTTGAGAAGCTCGACCAGAAAGACCCAGAGGCCATTGCGCGGTGGCGGACCATGATGGAGCGACGCGCCCAGGGCGAACGGCCAGCACAATGAGCGCGCTCGGGATTTCAGCCAAATGAGTCCGTCACGTCCCTTTATCTTGCGGCCCGTCGCGACCTCGCTGCTGATGGTCGCCATCGTGCTTGCAGGTTTGATGGGCTTCAAGTTTTTGCCCCTGTCGGCCTTGCCGCAAGTGGACTACCCCACCATACAGGTGCAGACGCTTTACCCTGGTGCCAGCCCTGATGTGATGGCGCAAACCGTCTCGGCCCCGCTGGAGCGCCAGTTTGGCCAGATGGCCGGGCTGACGCGACTGAGCTCCACAAGTGCAGCCGGTGTGTCCATCATCACCCTGCAGTTTGGTCTTGGCATCACGCTCGACGTTGCCGAGCAGGAGGTACAGGCCGCCATCAACGCAGGGGGCTCGCTATTGCCGGCTGACCTGCCTGCGCCGCCTGTGTATGCCAAGGTCAACCCCGCAGATGCGCCTGTGCTTACGCTGGCCATCACGTCTGACACCATGCCGCTGACCGAGGTGCAGAACCTGGTCAATACCCGCCTTGCGCTCAAGATCAGCCAGGTTAATGGTGTGGGCCTGGTGTCACTGAGCGGTGGCCAGCGGCCCGCAGTGCGCATTCAGGCAGATACCCGGGCGCTGGCTTCCTATGGCCTGGGACTTGACTCCCTGCGTACGGCCATTACAGCGGCCAATGCCAACGGTGCCAAGGGCAGCATTGACGGCCCGACGCGTGCCTACAGCATCAACTCCAATGACCAGCTGCTGGCTGCGCAGGACTACAAAAACCTCATCATTGCCTATAAAAATGGCGCTGCCATACGCGTGGCAGATGTGGCGCAGGTTGTTGACGGTGCTGAAAACATCAAGCTGGGTGCGTGGTCTGGTCTGACGCCAGCGATCATCCTGAACGTACAGCGCCAGCCAGGCGCCAACGTAATCGCCACGGTGGATGCCATCAAGGCACGCTTGCCCGAGTTGCAGGCCGGTTTGCCGGCGGCATTGAAAGTCGATGTGCTGAGCGACCGCACCACCGGAATTCGTGCGTCGGTGCTGCATGTCGAGATAGAGCTCTTACTGGCAGTTGTGATGGTAGTGCTGGTTATTTTTGCTTTTTTACACAGCGTGCGCGCTACCGTGATTGCCAGCCTGGCCGTACCCATTTCACTGATAGGGACCTGCGGCGCCATGTACATGCTGGGCTACAGCCTGAACAACCTGAGCCTGATGGCGCTCACGATTGCGACCGGCTTTGTCGTGGACGACGCGATCGTGATGATTGAAAACATCTCGCGCTACATTGAAGAAGGTGAAGAGTCCATGGCCGCAGCCATCAAGGGCGCGGCGCAGATCGGTTTTACCATCATCTCGCTGACGGTATCGCTGATTGCGGTGCTGATTCCGTTGCTCTTCATGGGCGATATTGTGGGTCGTTTGTTTCGTGAATTCGCTATTACGCTGGCCATCACAATTTTGATATCTGCCGTCGTTTCCCTCACCCTTGTCCCGATGATGTCAGCGCGCTGGCTCAAGCACGTGCCTGAAAACGAAGGCAGCAAGACAGGTGCCAAATTACAGCGATTTTTCGATGGTGTTATCAGCCGCTACGACATCTGGCTGAGCTGGGTTCTCAAGCGCCAGGGCCTGACCTTGCTGGTGGCGCTGGCCACCATGGTGCTCACTGTGGTGTTGTATGTGCTGATTCCGAAAGGGCTTTTCCCGACCCAGGACACCGGCCAGTTGCAGGCCAGGGTTGAGACGACACGGTCTGTGTCCTATGCCCGCATGGCCGAGCTGCAGCAGGCGGCCGCCAAGACCATTCTTGAAGACCCCGATGTTGAAAACCTGAGTTCTTTTATTGGCGTGGATGCCGCCAACAACACCATGCTGCATACCGGGCGCATGCTGATCAACCTCCGGAACAAACGTATCGGCAGCCAGCAGGAGACCATGGATCGCCTGCGCGAGCGGGTGCAAAAAATCGCTGGTGTCACGCTATATGTGCAACCCACGCAAGACCTCACGATTGATGCTGAAACCGGGCCGACACAGTTTCGCGTCTCGATTGAGGGTTCAGACAACAGCGTCGTGGTGGAATGGGCCAACCGGCTTGCGCAGCGTATGCGGGAGCTGGCGGATTTGCGCAATGTCTCGTCTGATGCCGGCTCCAGTGGAGCGTCCGCCTACGTCTCGGTTGACCGCGACACCGCAGCGCGTCTGGGCGTGACGACTTCGTCGATTGACGATGCGCTGTACAGCGCTTTTGGCCAGCGTATTGTCTCGACGATTTTCACTGAAACCAACCAGTACCGGGTCATCCTCGAAGCCATGCCCGACCAGTTGACGACGCCGGCATCGCTGGGGGGCCTGCAGCTTAAAACCGGCTCTGGCGGTACCACGCCGCTGTCGGCTCTGGCCACCATCACCGAGCGACCCTCGCCCTTGCAGATTACGCACGTGGCGCAGTTTCCGGCCACCACACTGGGCTTTGACACTGCACCGGGCGTTTCCCTTGGCCGGGCAGTTGATGAAATCAAAAAGGCCGCCAAAGACATCGGCATGCCCCCCAGCGTGACCGTGACGTTTCTGGGCGCAGCCGGGGCCTATCAGGCCTCACTTTCCAGCCAGCTGTGGCTGATTCTTGCTGCCATAGTTTGCGTCTATATCGTGCTGGGCGTGCTTTATGAAAGCTACATTCACCCGCTGACGATTCTGTCGACATTGCCCTCAGCCGGTGTAGGCGCGTTGCTGGCGCTGATGATCAGCGGCTCTGATCTTGGTGTGATTGGCATCATAGGCATCATTCTGCTGATTGGTATCGTCAAGAAAAACGCCATCATGATGATTGACTTCGCCATTGATGCCGAACGCCATCAGGGCAAGTCAGCGCAGGAGGCCATTCACCAGGCCGCATTGCTGCGCTTTCGCCCCATTTTGATGACGACACTGGCCGCGCTGTTTGCTGCGGTGCCTTTGATGCTGGGTTTTGGTGAAGGAGCGGAGTTGAGGCGACCTTTGGGCCTGGCCATTTTTGGCGGGTTGATTGTGAGCCAGGTGTTGACGCTTTTTACGACGCCGGTGATTTATCTTGGATTTGACAGGCTGGGGCGGCGGTTTCGGGGTCTGGGGCGGAAATGATGCTGGTTTTTGGGTCAAATGTGGTCTTTGCCCAATGGAATCGGCTTATGTTTGCTATGGAATTAGTAGCGATGTACCCCTCTTGCCCTTCATTACCAGGCCGGGGGGAGCCCGGCGGCTCGTCACTTTCTTTTGCTTCGCCAAAAG
>JANOCP010000064.1:0-6692 GCA_031412235.1 Polaromonas sp. | reverse complement strand
CGCCACCGCAGGTGTAGTGTGCAGCGGGCACCACGGGTATGGGCTGCTTCGAGATGTCTATCCCTAGCTCAAGGCAGCGGGCGTAGATGTTGGGGAAGTGTTCAAGAATAAAAGCCAGCGGCTGGTGCGAGATGTCGAGGTGCACGCAATCCAGGCCATGCTTTTTCATCTCAAAGTCAATCGCGCGCGCCACCACGTCACGCGGTGCCAGCTCGGCTCTGGCGTCGTGCTGCACCATAAAGCGGGTGCCGCCTGCCGATCCAGGCAGCAGCAGCTTGCCGCCTTCACCACGCACCGCCTCGGTAATCAGAAACGATTTGGCATGCGGGTGGTACAGGCAGGTGGGGTGAAACTGTATGAACTCCATATTCGCTGCGCGGCAGCCAGCGCGCCAGGCAGCGGCAATGCCGTCACCCGTGGCAGTGTCGGGGTTGGTGGTGTAGAGGTAAACCTTGCCCGCGCCGCCAGTGGCCAAAATGGTGTGTGCGGCGCTGAAGGTGATGACTTTGTCTGTCGCCTCGTCCAGTGCGTAAAGGCCCAGGCAGCGCTTGGCCTCTGGGCCAGTTGAGGTAATCAGGTCAACCAGGGTGTGGTTTTCAAATAGCGTGATGTTGGGGTTGCGGCGTACCTGCTCAATCAGCGTGCGCTGCACGGCTGCGCCCGTTGCGTCAGTGGCATGCACGATGCGCCGCGCGCTGTGGCCGCCTTCGCGCGTCAAATGCAGGTGGCCGTCTTCTTGCGAAAACGCAACGCCCAGCGTTTGCAGCCAGGCAATGGTTTGCGGTGCGTGTTCAACCACAAAGCGGGTGGCGGCCAGGTCAGACAAACCGGCACCGGCAACCAGCGTGTCGTCAATATGCGACTCAAAGCTGTCACCCTCGGCAAGCACCGCTGCAATACCGCCTTGCGCCCAGCCGCTGGAGCCATCAGCCATGGCGCGTTTGGTCAAAATAGCTACCCGGTGGGTGGGCGCAAGGCGTAGTGCGGCAGTCAGCCCGGCCAGGCCGCTGCCGACTATAAGTACATCATGCCCCCACGCTTGCTCACTTCGTGTAGCCGCTGCCCCCCGAGGGGGCCGCTGCGCCTGCGGTCTGGCAGAGCCAGTCCCGCGGCCCTCATTTGAAGGGATAGCCTGCATGGAAAGGTCTAGGTTGGTGTGTAGGCCAGTCGAACGTAGATGGGGGCAAATGCCTCAGCCTGCGTAACTTCAAGCAGGCCCTCTTTGGACAGCTCAAGCAGTGCAATAAAAGTCACCACCAGTACCGGCATGCCGCGCGTGGCGTCAAACAGGTCTTCAAATTCCAGAAATTTGCGGCCCTGCAGCTTGCGCAAAACTATGCTCATGTGTTCGCGCACCGACAGTTCTTCACGGCTGATGACATGGTGCTGAACCAGCTTGGCGCGTTTGACGATGTCCCGCCAGGCGTCCTGCAAGTCAACCACATGCACATCAGGAAAACGCGGCTGCAGTGACTGCTCAACGTACACCTGGGCACGTAAAAAATCGCGGCCAAACTGCGGCAGGGTATTGAGCTTGTGGGCGGCCAGCTTGATTTGCTCGTATTCGAGCAGGCGGCGGACCAGCTCGGCGCGTGGGTCTTCGGCTTCCTGCCCTTCGGCGACCTTTTTGGGCGGCAGCAGCATGCGTGACTTGATTTCAATCAGCATGGCGGCCATCAGCAGGTATTCAGCTGCCAGCTCCAGGTTGGTGGCACGGATTTCGTCAACGTAAACCAGATACTGGCGCGTTACCGCCGCCATCGGAATGTCAAGAATATTGAAGTTCTGCTTGCGGATCAAATACAGCAGCAAGTCCAGCGGGCCTTCAAACGCCTCCAGAAACACCTGCAGCGCATCCGGCGGGATGTACAGGTCGTGCGGCATCGCAAACAGCGGCTCCCCGTACAGGCGCGCTAGCGCGACCTGGTCTACCACTGCGGGCATGTCCAGCCCCATGGCTGGCGGAAGGCCGGCTGGCAGTAGAGGGGGGTGTTTTGATGCCATGAAAGCGACGCGGGGATTGCAGAAAAAGCGGGTGGTCAGACGGGTAGCGGGTCAGAAAGCCGGGACTGCCAGAACTGCCAGAACTGCCAGTCATGGTTGCTATTAAAAATATAGCTAGTAATACCCGTCATCATTGGGTAGAGAGGCACTTTGACTATAAAAACGCTAATTTGGGGCTATCTGAGGACTGCTTGGGCTATTTGGGACTACTTGCTGTTGGGGTGGCCGCTGGTGCCGTAAACGTAAGCCTGTTGCGGCACGCTGGCGTCCAGATAGTCGACCTGGTCGGCGCGGTTCAGGTTTTTGTCCCACAGCAGGGCCCGGCCCGCGCGTTGCTCGGCTTCCAGTGTGGGTTTGTTGGCCTTTAGCTGGTCAATAAACTGTGTGGCTTCAGAGGTGTAGTCAGAGCGGCGAAAAAAATTGAGGAGAGCCATGGGTCTAAACTGCCGGTAATGGGGACGAACGTGGTTTGGCCCGATTTTACCGGGGACTGCCGTGCGCTTTAAAAATTTCACCAAGGCGATTGCCGCAATGGGTTTGTTATCAATTTTTCTTGGCCTTGTGGGTTGCGACCAGCAGCGCATCGCCGAGCTGGAAGAGGGCGTGGCGACCGAGGCCGATGTACGCACGCGCTTTGGTGAGCCCGAAAAAATCTGGGATGCCCGGGACATGGCGACCACACCGCTACCCGGTGCGACCCTGGCCGTGGTGGCGGCACCCGGCGCCAGAACCTTCGAGTACAACCGCCAGCCTGCGGGCAATGCCAATTACATGATCACGATTGGCCCTGACGGCAAGATGAGCGCACTGCGGCAAGTGCTGAATCCGCAAAACTTTGCCACTGTGCTGCCAGGCATGCGCATGGAGCAAGTGCGCAAACTGCTGGGCAAGCCCATGAAGGTGACGCCCTATGCCCTCAAGCAGCAAACGCACTATGACTGGCGTTACCTGAACCCGCCGGCCACCGCCATGATTTTTACCGTGGTGTTCGACGCGAACCTGAGCGTGCTGAGCACGTCGTCATCAGAAGATGACAGCTTGAACCCGAAAGGGCGCTAGTCACGGGTCGACAGGTGTCGGACACCCATAGCGTCGCCCGGAATGCCTCGCGGGTACATTTTTGGAGCCAAATGTACTCCCTGCCCAGTGAATACGGCTATAGGCAGCTACTATTTTTATAGCGTTTCAACTTTGGCAAGAAAGCCCGAACGCTCCATCACCGCCCTCGGCTGGGCGTTCAGCCCCGCAAACACCAGTCGGCCGCCGCGCAGCACTATCGCCTTGTGTAATTGGTCCAGCACATCCAGGCCTGAGGCGTCCAGGGACTGCAGCGATTGCACATCCAGCCGGATCACCAGGCCCTGCGGGGCACTTTCGACCACCGTCAAAATCGGGTCGATTTTGGCTACCGCGCCAAAAAACAGCGAGCCGTAAAGCTGAAAACTGGCTGAATCCGCCGTGTGCGAGACCTCCACCACCTGAAACAGCGTGCTCATGCGCCGCACAAACAGCACGCAGGCCAGAATCAGGCCCACCTGCAGCGCCACGGTCAGGTCAAAAATCACCGTGAGCAGAAACGTGCCCATCATGATCAGGCTGTAATGGCTGCTGGCACGCTCGGTGACATGCGCAAACTCTCGCCATTCACCCATGTTCCAGGCCACGTACAGCAAAATGCCGGCCAAAACCGCCAGCGGCACGTGTACGGCCAGCGGCGCGGCCAAAAGCACCACCACCACCAGCGTCAGCGCATGCACCAGTCCCGAGACGGGTGAGGTGGCGCCTGAACGCACATTGGTGACTGTGCGGGCAATCGTGCCGGTTGCCGGCATGCCGCCAAAAAACGGCACCACAAAATTGGCAATGCCCTGGGCCATCAGTTCCTGGTTCGGGTCGTGCCGCGGAAGGCCAGATATCTGGTCAGCCACGCGCGCACAGAGCAAAGATTCAACTGCACCCAGCAGCGCAATGGTGAGGGTTGGGGCTACCAGCAGCCGCACGGTTTCCCATGAAAAATCAGGCAACGCAAAATCTGGCAGCGCACGCGGGATACCGCCAAAACGCGTGCCTATGGTCTCAATGGGCAGGTGTAAAAAGTAAGCCAGCAGCGTCAGGCTGACCAGCGCCACAATCGGCCCCGGTGTGCGCGAGGCCATACGTGTGGCCCGCATCAGGTGCAGCCCTTCTGTTGCATGAACCATCTTCAGCAGCCGGTGCGTGAAGCCGCTGGTATCACGCTGGCGCATATCAAACAGCCGGGGCCATACAAATAGCCCCAACAGGCACGCCAAGCCAATGCCCAGCGAATACAGGTTGGTGCCGCCCAGGTGGCTGCTGATCGCCTTGATCTGTGAGAAAAAGTCAGCGGGCATTTTGGCTATTTGCAGGCCCAGCAAGTCCTTGATTTGCGACAGCACAATCAGTACCGCAATGCCATTGGTAAAGCCCACCACTATGCTGACCGGTACATAGCGCACTAGCGTGCCCAGTTTGAGAAAACCCAGCAAAAACAACAGCACCCCGGCACACGCAGTCGATATCAGCAGATTGGCCAGGCCATAGCGCTCGACAATGCCGTAAACAATCACGATAAAAGCCCCGGCTGGCCCGCCGATCTGCACCGCCGAGCCACCCAGCGCCGATATCAGCGCCCCGGCGATGATGGCCGTCCAGATACCGGCTTCAGGCTTTAGCCCGCTGGCAATGGCAAAAGCCATGGCCAAAGGCAGCGCGACGATGCCCACCGTGATGCCTGCGCCTGCATCCTTGAAAAACCTGTCCCGTGTGTAACCCGCCATCGCCCGCAAAAGGCGGGGGTTGAACGTGGCCAGGTAGGGTGGGAGGTGCATGGCCGTTGTGTGTGTTGCGTTTCTGGCTGGGCTTACGCTTTGGCGTGGTAGCTCACGCCCGGCAAGTCTTTGTAGTCAATGTCCTGAGTCCAGAAGGTGGCGTTGAATTCACGGGCGATGCTGTACATCACGGCATCAGCCATGGCCAGGCGGTATTTCTGGGCGATGTCTGAGGCCGCAATAGCTCTTGTGGCCGTCAGCTCGACAACCGTACCGCGACGCATGACCTCAAGACATGCATCGCGGTGAGTGGCATCAGCGTTGCGGCTTAAAAAGCGGTGTACCTCAAAAAAAGACAGGGCTGGCACGATCAGTAGCGCTGTTTTCTCAATGGCGGACGCAAAGTTGTCAGCGCTGGCTGTGTCGATGAAGTATTCAATCCAGCCTGAGGAGTCAACGACATTCATCAAAACCGATCGGGCTCTTTGGGCATGTCGGTGTTGATATTTCCCAAGTGACGCAATATGCCGCGGTAATGGCTGACAGGTAGTTCAGGCGTCAATATCAATTGATGGCCGCTGCGCTCAACATTGATTTTCATGCCTTCGCTCAAGCCCATATCAGCGCGAATTGCGGCTGGCAGCGTGACCTGGCCTTTGCTGGTCAGTGTGGTTTGAAGTTGCAGCGTAGCTTCCATGAGGATTCCTTGCGATGGTGGGATGTAAGATTAGTCTCAAAGTAAGGAATCGTCAAGCCCCTTACTTTGCATGCTTACCTTACCCGCATCCCTGGCATTGCGCCCAGCAGAGGCTCCAGCACATAAATACCCGGCTGCACTTTTTCATTTGAATGGCTTGCAGCAAGGACCATGCCTTCGCTGATGCCAAACTTCATCTTGCGCGGGGCCAGGTTGGCGACCATCACGGTATGTTTGCCAATCAGGTCTTCGGGCTTGTAGGCGCTGGCGATGCCGCTAAACACATTTCTCATTTTTCCTTCGCCCACATCCAGCGTCAGGCGCAGCAGCTTGACCGAGCCTTCAACCGCTTCGCAATTGACGATTTTGGCAATGCGCAGGTCGATCTTGGCGAAGTCGTCGATGGTGATGGTGGGAGCCAGGGCCTCGCCGCCTGGGATGGTTGCTACTGAATCTGTAGCGGGTAATGCCGACTCTGCTTGGGCTGGAGGCTCAAACAGGGCTTCTAGCTGCTCTGGGGTGACGCGTTGCATGAGGTGTTTGTAGTCACCGATGAGGTGGTCTTTGCCAAGGCTGCTTTCTGCATCGGAAAATGTTAGGGGAGCTATTTTCAGAAACTTTTCCACTTCGGCGGCCAAGGCGGGAAGCACTGGTTTGAGGTAAATAGTCAGAAGACGGAACGCTTCTATACAAACCGTACAAACGTCCTGCAACCGCGCATCCATGCCGTCTTTTTTTGCCAGTTCCCAAGGTTTGTTCAGGTCCACATACTGATTAATGTGGTCCGCTAGGGCCATAGTCTCCCGCAGTGCTCGTGAATATTCGCGGTCGTTGTAGAGCGATGCAATTGGCACCGCTTCGATTCGTAGCAAAGTCAAAAGGCCAACGCCGTCGGCCGAGACCTCACCCAGCTTGCCTGCAAAACGCTTGGCAATAAAACCCGCGGCACGGCTCGCAATATTGATGAACTTGCCCACTAGATCCGAGTTCACCCGAGCCATAAAGTCATCAGCATTGAAGTCAATGTCTTCATTCTTGGCATTGAGCTTCGCTGCCAGGTAGTAGCGCAACCACTCCGGGTTCATGCCCAGGCTCAGGTACTTGAGCGGGTCCAGTCCGGTGCCGCGGCTTTTGCTCATTTTTTCGCCGTTGTTGACGGTGAGAAACCCGTGAACGTGAATCTTGTCGGGCGTTTTTCGGCC
>JANOCP010000063.1:0-7965 GCA_031412235.1 Polaromonas sp. | reverse complement strand
GCCCTGGCGCAGCGCATTGGCAATGTCGGCTTTGGCCAGCGCGCGGGCCGGGTCGGGGGCTGAGGATTCGGTTGAGGCAATGGCGGGCCCGGCTGCGGCTTGCGCAAACGCGGTGGTAGTCATAAGTCCGCCTGCCAGTGCGATGGACAGAGCGCCCGTCAGGGCAAGAATTTTGAGGAGTTTCATGGCTCAGGTTGATTGCGCGGCAAAGGCGAAGTTCCTGCCGCATGCCCACATCATGCTGCTGCAATCGGCGGTAAAGCTGGCAGAGCACTATGAAAATAATAGCTACTTATAGCCGTATTCATTGGGCACAGAGCCTAAAACGCATTAAAAATAGCCCTGCATGGCTACTGCGGCTGCAAAACCGCCATGGTGATACGCGACACGCAGGTCAGCTCGCCTTTGTCGTTGGTCAGCTCTATGGCCCACACCTGCGTGCTGCGGCCAATGTGTACCGGGCGGGTGATACCGGTGACCCAGCCACTGCTGGCACCCTTGAGGTGGTTGGCGTTGATGTCCAGCCCCACCACGCGGTGGCCCTCGGGCGCTGCATAGGCCGCGCCGCAAGAACCCAGCGTTTCAGCCAGCACCACCGAGACGCCGCCGTGCAGCAGTCCGTAGGGTTGAACCGTGCGGTGGTCTACCGGCACGCGGGCTCGAATGAAGTCGTCACCGACTTCAAGAAACTCGATGCCCAGGTGCGACACGGCGTTATTGGCGTTACCCGCCGTGAGTGATTCGACCGATAGGGCTTGCTTCCAGATACGCATGGTGTTCTCTACATAGTGAAGTGAATAGGCAGTACGCACTATACGGTTGTCACCTACATCAAATGGGCATGTCGCCCCGCCTGCGGTTTGCCCTGGTTTCGCTTAAGCTCGATTTCATGATTCTGAACTGGGCCGCACCATGACCTCTGCACGCAAACTGATTGGCTGGGGCCTGGGGCTGGGTGTGGTGGCACTGGCAGGCGTCGCCATCAACAGGATGCTGCCAACCGATGAAGAGCTCGCCACGCGGGTCGCTGCAGCACTCGAAACCGCAGCCGGTGTAAAAGTCAGCGTAGGCGCAGTCCACTGGCGCTTGCTGCCCACGCCCATGCTGGTGGTTGAAGACGTCGCCACACAGCAGACCCCGCCGCTCAAGCTTAAAAAACTCATGCTGCGCCCTAATCTGGTGGCGCTGTGGCAACGGCGTTTCAAGCTGGACACCGCTGAACTTGAAGGTGCAGTCATACCGCAGCAGTCTCTGCGCGCAATAAACAGCGGCAAGACAGAAGGTGCGCTACCCGGTCATGCGGTCGATCAGCCTGGCACCTGGCTTATTGATGAGATGCCGTTGTCGCAGTTTGTTTTCAAGGACGTGAGCTGGGTCTCGCGCAGCGGTATATCGGTCATTTACGACGGCGAGGTGGACTTTGATGCCGCCTGGCGACCCCGCACCGCCACACTGCGCCGGCCGGGGGCCAAAACGACCACCGACCTGACACTGTCGCGCAAAGGCCAGGAAGACCGCTGGGACGCACTGGTGCATGCCGGGGGCTCCACCGCCAAGGGCCTGGTCGAATTAAAGACCCAGACCAGCGGCCGCCTGCATCTGGCTGGAAAGCTTCAGCTCGAAGGTATTGAGGTTGCAAGCGCATTGGAGGCTTTTAACCGGCGGCCCGTTATTTCAGGCAAGGCTTCGGGCGTGATGACCCTGAGCGCCAACGGCGCCAATGCTGGAGAGCTGATGCAGGCGTTACACACCCAGACACCGTTCACGATGGGGCCCAGTACGCTGCTCCGCTTTGACCTCTCTAAAGCCGTTAGCAGCATTGGCAAAGAGCACAACGGGCAAACCGCGCTGGATGCAGTATCGGGCCAACTCGACACGCAAAACACTGCCGACGGCATGGTGATCGGGCTGACGCGTTTGAAGGCAAGCTCTGGCGTGCTGACCGCATCCGGCAAGGTGAGTTTGCTCAATCGCACTATTGACGCCGAACTGGCGGTTGATCTGGTCGATGGCGTGGTGGGCATTCCGCTGATCGTCAAGGGCCCGCTGGAAAAAGTCAACGTGAGCGTGCCCAACGGTGTGCTGGCGGGTGCAGCGGTGGGTACCGCTGTGCTGCCCGGCGTGGGAACAGCGATTGGCGCCCGTCTTGGCGCAGCGCTCGGCAATATCTTCAGCCCGGCACAGGCCGGCGCAAAACCTCCGGCTGTGGCACCCACAAAGCGCTGACCGGGTCTTGCGTCGGCCTGGCGATGGGCTTGACTGGCGCCAGGCCTCGGGGATGGCGCGTGATTCAGGGTGACTTTTCAGGCTGGGGAAGATTTGGTATCCTCTCGGTTTTACCAAAGCCAATGTGATGCCTCAACCGCCAATAGCCTCTCCCGTCGACCCGCAAGCATCCGACAGCTCCAGTGCTCTGGCCCAGGCCCTTGACCGCAATGAAGCCGTCAAGGACACGGTAGAGCAGTCTGCGGCCGAGCTGGTCATGATCAATGCGGTGCTCAAGCAGGAGCTGCCAGGCCATGTGCAGACCGGCGATGTCGCCCATGCGCTGCAAAGAACCGACGAGCTTGAAGTAAAAATCAACGATACCGCGCAGGATCTGGCGCAGGTCAATGAGGTTCTGGCCCAGGAAATTGACCAGCGCGTTGACCTGGAGCGAGAACTTGCCGAAACCAAGGCTGCGCTTGTCGAGGCCCAGAACCTGAATGATCAAAACTGAGCGCAGCTCGCGCTCACCTGATCAACTTGACTTGAGCTGGCCTGTCGAAATGTACCTACCTGTAAATGCGACATTGTTACCTTTGCAGGCGGAGAGTGTGCTGTAAAAAGTTGACTGGGGTGCATCTTGCGCCTTGCACACAACTTATGACACCACCATGACCAAAAAGAAATCGGCGATTGAAGCTTCCACCCGTCCCCTTCTGAAGGCGCTTGATCAAAACGACAACGTCAAAAAAGTGGTCAAGCAGTCAGCTGATGAGTTGCTGGTCATCAATGCAGTGCTCAAAAAAGGCATTCCGGAGCACTCGCAAAAAGGTGACCTCGCCCAGGCGCTGGAGAGAACCGAACACATCGAAGATACGATTCAGGAGTCTGCAGAAGACCTGGCTGAAGTCAACAAGCTGCTTGAACACGAAGTCGAGGAGCGTATTTCGCTGGAGCGTGAACTGCTCACAACAAAAACGGCGCTTTCACGCGCAAAAGCCGGGCTGAAGGACACCTGATTGGCCGGCTACGTCTTTTTGCCGCGTAGCAGGGCATAAAGCAAAATAGCACCAAAGGTAGCGGTGCCGATACCGCCCAGGGCAAACTGCCCAAATTTCAGGGTGAAGTCCCCAGTACCCAGCACCAGCGTGATAGCCGCTACCAGCAAATTCTTGTTGTCAGAAAAATCAACCTTGTTGTCGACCCAGATCTTGGCACCCGCAACGGCGATCAGGCCAAACACCACAATGCTCACCCCGCCCATCACCGGCAGTGGAATCGCCTGAATCAGCGCACCAAACTTGGGGCTAAAACCCAGCACCACGGCAATCAGCGCCGCCACCATGAACACCGCTGTGGAGTAAATCTTGGTCGCCGCCATCACGCCGATGTTCTCGGCATAGGTCGTCACACCCGTGCCGCCTGTGCTGCCCGACACGATGGTGGCAATGCCGTCACCGATGAAGGCGCGGCCCATGTACTGGTCGAGATTTTTGCCGGTCATGGCTGTTACTGCCTTGATGTGGCCCAGGTTTTCTGCCACCAGAATAATCGCCACCGGCGCAATCAAGAGCATGGCATTGGCGCTGAACACCGGCGCAGTAAAGGCCGGCAGGCCGACCCACGCCGCACTGGCAATGCCCGAGAGGTCAAGCGGCTTGCCCAGCCCCAGGCCATTCGTCAGCAGCGCATAAATCACACTGGCCACGATCAGCCCGACCAGAATCAGCAACCGCTGCACCATGCCGCGCGTCATTACTGCAACCAGTGCCACGCTGACAAAAGTCACCACCTGCATCCATGAATCAAAGTTGCTGGCCGCCATGTTTTTGATGGGTATGCTGGCCAGGTTCAGGCCAATCACCGCGACGACTGAGCCTGTGACCACGGGCGGCATGAAGCGCTCTATCCAGCCAGTGCCAACGGCTTGCACCACTGCACCGATCAGCGTGTAAACCACGCCGCAAGCCACAATGCCGCCCAGCGCCACGCCCAGGTTCGCGTTGGGCCCCTTGCCCGCATAAGCACTTGCGGCTATCACCACGCCAATAAACGCAAAGCTCGAGCCGAGGTAGCTGGGCACCTTGCCGCCTGTCACGACAAAAAAGATCAGGGTACCGATGCCGCTCATCAAAATGGCAATGTTCGGGTCAAACCCCATCAGTATGGGCGCCAGCACCGTGGCACCAAACATCGCAATCACGTGCTGTACGCCCATGACCGTGGTTTGCGGCCAGCTCAGGCGTTCGTCAGGAGCGATGACGCCGCCCTGTTGCAATACCGCGCTGCTTTTTTCTGTCCAGTCCAGCATTCCCATGGCTCGCTCCTTTTTTGTTTGTTGCAGCCACACCATGTTTGAGGCACGACTTGCCCGAGCGTAACCCAAAGAGCGTGCCAGCTGCACCAGATGGCGCTTGCAGGCGGTGAGTTCCAGTACCTATTGGAAGCGAGGACAAGGCGCAAAGTCGCAGACAGTGCTTCAGCACGGCAAGAACTTGCAACGCAGTTATCGTTTTTAATGGGTATTGGACTAAGCTGTTGGCCATGAGCGCCCCCCATATTCCACAAATACGCCTGTATCAGAACTGGCTTCAAAACGAACGCGGCCTGCAGTTTGAAAACTACGACGCGCTCTGGCGCTGGTCAGTCACTGATCTGGAAGCTTTCTGGCAAAGCATCTGGGACTACTTTGAGTTGCAGTCGCCCACGCCGCACAGCGCCGTGCTGCTGGAGCGGCGCATGCCGGGCGCGCGCTGGTTCCCCGGCGCGCAGGTCAACTACGCGCAGCAGGTGTTCCGCCATGTCGCCCCTGCAGAAAAAGCAGGCATGCCCGCCATCGTCAGCCATGATGAAGCCAGCCTGGCCAGTGGCCTGGCTGCCCGGGAGACCAGCTGGCCCGAGCTAAAGCGCCAGGTCGCGTCGCTGGCGCTGCACCTCAGGGCGCAGGGCGTGGTGCCGGGCGACAGGGTTGCTGCCTACCTGCCCAATATTCCTGAAGCCATGGTCGCCTTTTTGGCCACAGTGAGTCTGGGCGCAGTCTGGAGCATTTGCGCCCCCGACATGGGCACCCATGCGGTGCTGGACCGCTTCAGGCAGATTGAGCCCAAGGTATTGATCGCCTGCGACGGTGTGACCTATGGCGGGCGCTACTTTGACCGTACCGGCGTGCTGCTTGAACTGCGCGCTGCCTTGCCCAGCTTGCAGCATGTTATTGTTCAAAGCCAGTCATATGCTATGCATTCAATAGCAGACTATAGCCGTTTTGATTGGGCCTGTAGCCAAAATGATGCTGAAACAGCAGCGTTTGAGCCCCTCTGGCTGCCGTTTGACCACCCGCTGTGGATTGTGTATTCGAGCGGCACCACCGGCCTGCCCAAGCCCATCGTGCACGGCCATGGCGGTACCCTCATCGTTGCACTGGCGCTCAAGGTCTTGCACAACGATGTGGGCTGCAGCTACGCCGCCAACAGCCTGGGCGAGCGCTTCCACTGGTACAGCTCGACCGGCTGGGTCATGTGGAACGCGCAGATGAGTGGCCTGCTCAATGGCACCACCTGCGTGATCTTTGATGGCAACCCCGGCGGCACGAAGGAAAAACCAGACTGGACAACCCTCTGGCGGTTTGCAGGCCAAACCAGCGTGAGCTTTTTCGGTGCAGGCGCAGCGTTTTATGCCAACTGCATGAAGGCCGGGGTTGACCTGGCAGCTTGCGGTGACCTGTCTGAAGTGCGGGCGCTGGGTTCTACCGGATCGCCTTTGTCGCCAGAAGCCGAGCGCTGGGGTGTGACGCAATTTCAGGCCATCGGTAAGCCGGGCATCTGGTTTTGCAATATCTCGGGCGGCACTGATTTTGCGGGCGCGTTCATCGGTGGTAACCGCGAGCTTCCGCAAATCCCGGGTGAGATGCAATGTCGCCTGCTGGGCTGCGCGGTTGAAGCCTGGAACGAAGCGGGCAGACCCGTTACAGGCGAAGTCGGTGAGCTGGTCTGTACGCAGCCCTTGCCATCCATGCCGCTGTACTTTTGGGGCGACAGTGGCAACCAGCGCTACATCTCAAGTTACTTCGACATGTACCCCAACGTCTGGCGGCATGGTGACTGGCTCAAGGTCACCGACACCGGTAGCTGCATCATCTACGGCCGCAGCGACGCGACGATTAACCGACACGGCCTGCGCATGGGCACCAGCGAGCTGTACAGCGCCATTGAAGCACTGCCCGAGGTACTCGACTCGATGGTGGTGGACCTTGAATACCTGGGCCGTGACAGCTACATGCCGCTGTTCGTCGTGCTGCGTGAAGGCATCGCATTGGACGACGCGATGGCCACCAAACTCAATAACGCCATCAAAACCGCGCTGTCGCCACGCTTTGTACCGAACGCTATTTTTTCAGTCGCAGAGATCCCGCGCACGCTGTCTGGCAAAAAGCAGGAGCTGCCGATTAAAAAGCTGCTGCTTGGAGCACCGATTGAGAAGGTGGTCAATCGCGACGCCATGGCCAACCCGGAGTGTCTGGACTGGTACATTGCGTTTGCGCAGGACTACGCGGGCAAAAAAGTTTAGTCAGCCGGGCTTGCGGTTCACCAGCACAATTCCTGCTGCCACAGTAGCAAGCGCCACCAGCAAACCCTGCGTCACGCTTTCCTTCAGCCATAGCGCGCCAAACAGCAGCGCAAACAGGGGCGTGAAAAACACAAACACCGAAATTTTGGTCGCCGGGTAACGAGTCAGCATCCACATCCACGCCAGGTAGCTGGCAAACGCGCCGACGATAGTTTGCAGGAGCAGCGAGGTGATGGCAAAAGGGCTGAAGTGCCAGACCCATGCCTCACCCAGTGCAAATGACAGTATCGGGAAGCTCAGCGCGCTTACCGCCAGTTGGTAAAACAGCAGTTTTTCGGCTGAAATTTTGACCAGGCTGGACGCCCGGATCACCACCGTGGTCAGGCCCCACAACATGCCGGCAGCCAGGCCAAGGATGTCGCCGCGCGCGGTAGAAGTATGGTCGCCGGTAAAGCCTTCCCAGAGCGCAAATACCACGGCTACAAATGCGGCCGTCAAGCCCACCCACTGCAGCCCGCGCAGCTTTTCAGATTTCACCCACAGCGGTACCAGCAGCGCCACCCAGAAGGGCGAGGGATATAAAAACACCGTCAATCGTGATGCCGTCGTGTGCTGCAGGCCAAGATAAATGCAGGCGAACTCAGCGGCAAACAATGCGCCCGCCAGCAAGCCCGCCTTGAGCGAGCCATCGCCCCTGAACAGGTGCACACCACGCCACGCGCACCACAGCCACAGCAAGGCCGTGGCCCCCCACAGGCGAAGTGACGCCTGAAACATAGGCGGGATCTCGGCAATCGTGGCTTTGATGAGTACCTGCTGCAGACCCCAAAAAAGGCAGCAGGCCAAAAGCAGGGAAACGGCGAGCAGGTCGAGGTGTGATTTACGCGAAGTCATCCAGTGATGGTAACTTTGACAATGCCGTACTGGGCCGGCATCAGGCACATGCTCATGCCATTGACTTGAATCACGCTGCTGTCGCGTCATCTGCCAGAAATAAGCTTTCTATCCGCAACTCATGCAGCGTGACCTCGTGCGGTGTACCCATGGTTTTGATGGGCGTGAACAGGTTTAACGACACCTCGCCCTTTTTTAGCCTCATGGTCAAAAATGGCAACCCGGTGTTCGCTGCAAAAGCGAAACCCCGTCAGAGCGGATGCTCGGTGTAAAACTTGCCGCCGTGGTACAGCAGCGGCGCAG
>JANOCP010000062.1:0-3075 GCA_031412235.1 Polaromonas sp. | reverse complement strand
CCCATCCTGCAAGTCAGCGCCCTCGGCTTTCCGTGGGCCACCATAGACCCGTTTTTGTTTTGCGCCTATCACGACGACGCCTACCCGGCTGGCAACCCGCAGATGGGGCCGCAGGCCTCACTGGCCGGGCGTTCCATTGGGCAGGACTTCAGCCGCAAAGATGGCTGGAGCATGTACCACGGGGAAGCAGTGCCCGGCTTTCCTGGCCACCCGCACCGTGGTTTTGAGACTGTAACCATCGTGCGCAAGGGCCTTATTGACCACTCCGACTCACTGGGCGCCGCCGCTCGCTTTGGTGGCGGTGACGTGCAGTGGCTCACCGCTGGCAGCGGCGTGGTGCATTCAGAAATGTTCCCTTTGCTTGACGCCGCCGCGCCTAACCCGCTTGAGCTATTCCAGATCTGGCTGAACCTGCCTGCACGCAACAAGATGGTCAAGCCGCACTTCACCATGCTGTGGTCGCACACCATTCCCCGCCTGGCCGCCAGGGACGAGCACGGCCGCATCACCGAAGTAGCCGTGGTGGCAGGCCAGTTGAAGGAAACCGACGGCACCGGCACGCAAAACACGCTTGACGCACTCGCCCCGCCGCCCGATTCCTGGGCCGCGCATGCCGACGCTGACGTCGCCATCTGGACGCTGCGCATGGCACCCGGTGCCAAATGGACGCTGCCTTCCGCCACCGGTCAAGGCACCCGGCGCAAGCTGTACTTCTTTAAAGGCGCGTCTGTCGTCATCGCCGGGCAGGGTATCGACGCCCATGCCGCCATTGAGCTGCGAGCCAGCCAGCCGGTAGAGCTGGTCAATAACGGCAATGAGGTCGCCGAGTTTTTGCTGCTGCAAGGCAAGCCGATTGCCGAGCCCGTGGTTCAGTACGGCCCGTTTGTCATGAACACCCAGGCCGAGATTGCCCAGACCATGGCCGACTACCAGCGCACCCGCTTCGGCGGCTGGCCATGGGCCGACGAAGCACCCGTACATGGGCGCAACCCGGCCCGGTTTGCCCGGCACCCTGATGGTCATGAAGAGCGCCCGGTTGCCCAGGACACCATCCTGACCGGCTCATTTAACTCCTGAATTCATAGCTACCGATGCCCGTATTCATTGGGCTAAGCAGCTAAATAATCATATTTTCGGGTGCTGGACGTGATTAGCCGGCCAGCCTGGCACTGATGCGTCCGTTTTTTCCTACAGCGCTCCGGTCAACTCGCCGATAGGGGCGATGGTCTGGCCTGCACATGATGTGGGGGCTGGCAAACATGGGTTGCAGCGCTATCAAAGTACCAGGCGCAACTGCGTCTACCTAACTCGAAAGACTTTATGAGCATCATTTGGACCATACTGATTGGTTTTGTTGTCGGCATCGTCGCCAAGTTTTTGACGCCCGGGCGCGATCCCGGCGGCTTCATCATCACCGTGCTGATTGGCATTGCCGGCTCATTCATCGCCAGCTACCTCGGCCGGGCCATGGGCTGGTACCAGCTTGGGGAGTCGGCCGGATTTATCGCCGCCGTGCTGGGCTCCATCATTCTTCTGATTGCTTACCGCCTGATCGCGGGTAGGCGCTAGGCCAACGCTCAAGGGGGCCAGCGGCCCCGGCCGACTGACACATTCGGATGGCCCAATTACGCTATTCGCAACTTTCCAGGCGCCACGCCATGAAACTCAAAGCCACCTGCACCATGACCGTGAGCGCAGCTGCAGACACCCCCATCGTCGCCATGCTGCGTCCGCGCAGCGGCCAGGCCCAGTGGGTGGTTAGCGACAGCTACGAGCTGCAGCCCATTGCGCCCGTCAGTGAATACGTCGACAACTACGGCAACCTTTGCCAGCGCCTGGTCATCCCCCAGGGTGTGATGAACATCAAGGTTGAGGTCGTCATGCAGGTTGAAGACCAGATTACCGTCGTGCCCGACGCCCCCGCCACCCCCGTTGCCCAGTTGCCCGACGACGTGCTGCTGTACCTGCTGCAAAGCCGTTACTGCCCGTCTGACAAGATGGCCGAGCGCGCCAGGCGCATTGTGCGCGACGCACCGCCCGGCTACGCCCAGGCCGAAAAAATCTGCGCCTGGATACACGCCAACCTTGAATACACCTACGGCGTCAGCTTGCCGACTACCGACGCGCTTGACACCCTGAGCCAGGGGGCAGGCGTTTGCCGCGACTTTTCGCATGTCGGCATTGCGCTGTGCCGCAGCCTGGGGCTGCCGGCCCGTATTGTGGTGGGCTACCTCTGCGGCCTTAACCCGATGGACTTGCATGCCTGGTTTGAGGTGTTTGCCGGTGGCCGCTGGTACACCTTTGACGCCACGCAAGACGCACCGCGCGGCGGCCGCATTGTGCTGGCCTACGGGCGTGATGCGGCTGACGTTGCCTTTATTTCAGACTACGGCTCGCAGCCCCTGCAGATGGGCGACATGCGGGTTGAAGTCATCCAGCTGGCCGATACCGTCTGAGTCCAGCGCAGGGTTCAAGCGCACCAGCCAGCGCGGGCGTTGCGCCCCACGCATGGGACTGCGCCTACAAGGCTAGTGCCCATCAGACCACGCGATGTGTGCGGCGGCAGCTATATGGTTGCTGGTTGACCAACACATAGTGCTTATATGGTTTTGAAAACATTTCTGGCTGAACCCTGCATCGAAACGCGCCGCGCCCTCGTCGGCTCCATGCAGCAGGTTGCCCCCATCAGGTTTGTAGGCCTAGCCAACACCGAAGAAGCCTCCAATGAATGGCTGGACGACCGCGCCCACAACTGGGACCTGGCCATCATTGACCTGCAACTCAATGAAGGCTCGGGCTTCGGCGTGCTCCAGCAGCACCGCGGCCGCCCCAACCTGCAAAAAATAGTAGTGCTTACGGGCTACGTCAATGCAGATATCCGCCAGCGCTGTATGCAGTCAGGCGCAGACGGCGTTTTTGACAAAACCCGCGACATTGAAAAACTTGTCGACTTTTGCAAGGTCCATGCAACCTACGTCGACTTCATGCGCAACACAGGCCTGGCGGATACAGGCGATGCCAGCGCAGCAAGCGGGGCGCCAGAGCGTAGCCTGGGGCACTGACACCGCCCGAGAC
>JANOCP010000061.1:0-5331 GCA_031412235.1 Polaromonas sp. | reverse complement strand
GCGCGGCTGGTGCGCCAGCAACACCCGTACCAGCGCAGACGGTGGCGCGCCATCCAGCGCGGCATGCGGGTCACTGCGGTGAGCCGGGTCGAAGTGGTGCGCGCTGTAGTCGGTCACGCCCGCCAAAACCAGCGGCGCCATAATTTGCGACTCTCCCTGTGCCGCAATCGCCTCCACGCTACCGTGGTGCAGCACCACATGCTCGTTCAAGAGCACCGTCAAGCCCAGCCGCCTAAGCTCGACAATCCAGGCATGCGCACCCGAGTAATACTCATGGTTGCCAGTCACAAAAAACGTACCGTGACGCGACGTCAAACCCGCCAGCGGCGCAACGTGCGCAGCAAGGTCGGCCACCCGGCCATCCACCAGGTCACCGGTAATCGCCACCACATCGGCGCGCAGCGTGTTCACCTTGCTGACAATGCGCTGCAGATAGGCGTGCTTGATGGTCGGGCCCACATGAATGTCACTGATCTGCGCCAGCGTAAAACCGTGCAGCGCAGCAGGCAAGCCCTTGATGGGCACGTCAACCCGCACCACGGCGGGCGTACGCCGCGCATTCAAAAACCCGATAGCCGTGACCAGCAAGGCCAGCACGGGCACCGCCAGGCCAGAGGCGGCACGCAATTGATCCAGCGGCCAGCCTGCTGACGTCAGGGCGTCAACGGCAAGCAGCAGCAAAAGCAGCACGTCACGCGCCAGCGTCAGCACCAGCAAAGACGAGAAAAGCCCCATAAACAACAAGCCGACCCAGCTCAAACGGTCAGCCCACGGCTGCCTGAAAGCCCTGCTACCCACCAAGCCCAGCGGCATCAGCACGATAGACACCAGCAGCAGCCCGGCAAACAACCATTGCCCGGTGCCGCCCACAGCAGATGCACCCAAAGCAGGCAGCAGGCGCCAGCCTATCCAGGCGTGAAGCAAGGCGGTCATAAAAATCAGCGGATAAAAAGCCATGGGCAGTGCGAAATATGGAGGTACTGGTGCAGATGCGCGCCAAAATGGCCGGATTCAAGGGCGCGGGTCAGCTGACGCATATTTGGTGCCACGTCCAGGCCCACGGTTTTAGCCCTTCAATGCCGCTTGCAAGTCACTTTTAGCATGGCAACATGTAGCCGGTATTAACAGGCAGGCGAATCGTCGCCAAGCGTTTCACGCCTACAGCAGGCCGCCGCGGCTTTGCTTGCCCCATTTGCGCTGGCCGGTCAAAAACGACCACCAGCCCCAGGCCGCGCCGGTGTGCCGCAAGATCTGAAACGTAAACGGCTCGGCCAGCGCAGCCAGCAGCGCCAGTCCAAAACCGGCTTGCGGCCGGCCCGCATGGCCACTGTCAACGCCGCTTTCAGCCCAGCGCCGGTATAAATGCACCGACCACAGGTGAAAAGCCAGGTCAATCACAATCTTGGCCGCAATCACGCCCGCCACCGGTGCCAGCACACCCAATGAACCATTAAAAAGGTAATACAGCAGCAAAAAGAAGGCCGTCAGCCCATACAGCGGCTGCAGCGTGTCTACCGCCTTCACCGGCAGCATTGCCAGGCCCAGCCAGCCGTGGCGTTTGTCGCCCACCATGTCGCGGTACCAGTACTGGGTTTGCAAAAAACCGCCAAACCAGCGCTGGCGCTGGCGCAAAAACGAGCCAATGGTTCCGGGTGCCTCAGTACGGGCGCGGGCGCCACCCAAAACCCGTGTCGTCCAGCCGCGCCCGTTAAGCGTGGCGTAGCGCCGCAGGCGGTGAATCAGCTCATAGTCTTCCACCAGGCAGTCAGCGTCAAAGCCGCCCACCTCTATCAGTGCCTTGCGCCTGAAGCCCGCAAACGCGCCCGATATCAACAGAAGGCTGCCAAGCTGCATCCACGCATAGCGCGACAAAAAGTTGCGAATGTACTCATAGGTCTGAAACCACTGAAACAGCCTGCCGCCAAAAGTGGCACTGCACACCGGCGCCAGCACGCCAGTAGCTGCCACCAGCGCTGGCTCAGCTGAAAAGGCATCGCGCACCACGGCTATTGCCTCTGGCTCCAGCAGCGTGTCGGCGTCTACCGTCAACACTGTGTCGGCACTCATTTGCATGATGGCCGCATTCAGCGCGCGGGCCTTGCCACCATGCGGCAGACGCAGCCAGTACAAGGCCGGGTGCGTGGGGCTGGCCGCGCTCAGGGTGCCCAGCGCTGGCGGCACCAGTCCATACTGCTGCAGCAACAGCCCGGTCGTGCCGTCAATAGAGCCATCATCAGCAATCACGATCTGGTCAGGCACATCCGTTTGGGCCAGCAGCGCCGCCAGCGTTAAAGGCAATACCGCTGCCTCGTTATGCGCCGCAACAATCACCCCAAGGCTGGCACGAGTGTTCACGCTGTCGTTACCCGAAGCAGACAAGTCAGTGCTTACCCACTCAGCACCCGCCCCGTCGCGGGCCAGCCCCAGCGTTTGCCAAAACACAAACCCCAGCAGCACCGTGTCATAGGCCACGTAAGCCAGTCCGGTAGACCAGGCCAGCACACCGGTAAACCTGAAAGCCATGGCAAACAGCCCCACCCACAGCAGCAACACCGCGCCATGAATCAGATAGCTGCGCAAAGGCGTGGGCGGCGGGCGGTAGCGGGGCGAAGCAGCTTTAAGTGACAGCTCTAGCGAATGCGGCAAAAGACGTTTCCGATGCAGTGGGGTAATGGGTAGATGGCAGGCAGTGTGCTGCAGGTACGCGAGCCAGCGCCGGGCAGATGCACAAACGCCCGCAGCCAGGTCGGACACCCAAACGCCGCCAGGGTTCACTGCGCCAGTACCCGTAACATAGGTGTCACATTTTTCATGTTCAATTTACCACCCGTTTAAAACGCCGCAATGACATGACCCCAGCCGCCAAATACACCCGTACCGCCATGGCCCTGCACTGGGTTATCGCGGTTTTGATCATCATCAACATCGTGATCATCATGGCCGTTGACTATCTGCCCGACGAGCGCATTCGCCTGGCCATTGACACCCACAAGTCCACCGGCATCACCGTGCTGGGGCTGGCCATTTTGCGGCTGCTGTGGCGCTATTCCCACAAGCCGCCCGAGCTGCCCGGCACCTACGCCCGCTGGGAGCGCCGCGCATCTCATGCCGCCCACGTGCTGCTGTATGTGCTGATCTTTTTAATGCCCCTGTCAGGCTGGCTGCACGACTCGGCCTGGAAAGACGCCGCGTCCCACCCCCTGAAGCTGTTTGGCCTGGTGCCTTGGCCCCGCATAGGCTGGATCATGGAAATAGAGCCCGTGTTCAAAAAAACCCTGCATACCGCTTTTGGCGCAGTGCATACCTATGGCAGCTACCTGCTGTATGCGCTTTTTGTGGCTCATGTCGGCGGCGCACTAAAGCACCAGCTTGTTGACAAGCACGCCGAGCTGCAGCGCATGCTGCCCTGAACGCCGCAATGGCGGTAGACGCCGCCATTTCAGTCCACTGTTTCCGCTATTGTTTTAGTAGCTGCCTATAACCGTACTCATTGGGCTAGCGGCACAAATGATGCATAAAACAACCCAGACACGTCGAGCCACGCATACCGCCAGGCACGCCCGTGCTCACCGTCGTAAGCGACCAGTTCCGGCTATTCAAGGCGGCCACGACGCCGTAGCCACCTTAAACAGTGGTCAGTGCCCGGTTTTGGCGCCCGAGCTCCCCTTGCGTGCCTGCGTCTGGTTACCGCCCCCGATATGTGCTTCACGGTCAGTGCGGCTGTCTGAGGTGCGCTTGGCCTCGTTTTTCTGGGTTAAATCCTGCTCGCCAACCTTGTTGTGGTCATTAACCACCTTGCCGGTTTGTGGCGCTTGTTCGTCACGGGCGTTCTGTTTGTAGGTCATGGTGTGTCCTTTAAATGGGGTGATGCATGAGTTGATGCGGCTTGTCGGGTTTATCGGGTCCAATGGTTTTTGGACCCAATCAATTCATTGTGGGAACACCCGCGCAGCGCCCGTGTCAGACAGCACCGCGTGAAGGCAGTTGCTGCAAGCGGGGCATGCTGCCCCAAACGCCGCAATAACGATGGTTGCCAGCATCGCCACCCGCAGATTTTCGCTATTAATTACATATCTGCCTATAGCCGTACTCACTGGGCTACGGGCCTATATGATGCCCAAAACGGGCCTTGAACCGCCCACCCGGCTGGCCACAAGCTCCAAAAAGCCGGTTTCAGCATCCGGCACCCTGGCAAACGCCCAGTCCGGCAACACCGCCAGCACAATCTCGGCCGTGGTCCGCACCACGCAGCCAGTCATCACATGCCCGCCACTGAACCGGCCCAGCGCATCAGCCACACTGCCATGCAGGTGCGGCCCGTCCGGGCTAAGCGTTCCAGACAAAGCCAGCAGCTCCAGCGGCCCCGCAAGCAGGGTGCCCTGCGACTGGTCTGCGAAGCGCAGCATTGCAGCACACAAGCCGCCTGCGCCCCCAGCCGCCAAGGCAGCAAAAGCCGCCACCAGCGAGGCCCACAAATCATCGCCCGGCTGCAGGAGGAGTACCTCGATTTGCGGGCTGGGTGATGGGGTCATGGGCATGTTTTGCGTGGGTTGAGGGATTTGGCCAGTTTAGTCATGCCGGGTGGATTGGGCAATGCTGGCGCTATTGTTTTAGTGGCTGACTGTGCACGCGTTTGCTGGTCTGGGAGCCGATTCCCCACCTGAAAAGGCTGGCTACTGACAGAAATTGCAGCGGGTGCTGCATTGAAGGCTTGCAAGGCCAACTCGCCAAAAGGCTCAGTCTTGACCCAGCTCCTGTAGCAGTTCACCAACCACGGTCTTTAGCTGTGGCAGAAATTGCTCTATCACCTCCCAAACTGTCGAGTGATCAACACGAGCATAGCCATGGATAAGCTGGTTTCTGAAAGCCACAATCTGGGACAAGTGAGGTATGCGCGCAGCCAAATCAGGATTCGCTTTGGCCAGCTGGCCAAGTGCCTCGCCGATGATTTCGAACTTGCGCTCTACCGCCGAATACACCAGCGGCGTGCGGGAATAGGCAACAGAGTCAAGCCCTTCCGTGAACTGCGCAATAGCCACTGCGGCATCACGCACATCCCAAAGCCATGCACGCGGGTCACGCTGCATAAACGATTTCACGAGCGCTGTTGATGCCGGCCAGCACGTAGGGGTTGCGCACACTCTGCGGCTCCACCAGATCTACACCCAGGCCAAGCAGCTGTTCAAGCTCTGCCTTAAGTAAGAAATAGCCCTGCAATCCCCGCTTGGCACCTGGCGCGAATTCCACCAAAAAATCAGCATCACTACGGGAAGGATCAAAATCCGTGCCCCGCGCAGCCGAGCCAAACACCTCCAGCCGCTGTATGTTCAG
>JANOCP010000060.1:0-4626 GCA_031412235.1 Polaromonas sp. | reverse complement strand
TAAGCCCAATGATTACGGCTATATCCAGCTACTATTTCTATAGCAACTACTGCCGCGCCATGCGCACATTTGGCGGCAGGGCCGACGGGTAACTTACCCGAAACGGGTTGATGTCCAGCCCGCCGCGCCGGGTGTAGCGGGCGTAGACCGACAGCTTTAGCGGCTTGCAGCGCGTCCATACGTCCATAAAGATGCGCTCTACGCACTGCTCATGAAACTCGTTGTGATTGCGAAAGCTCACCAGGTATTGCAGCAGGCCTTCCTGGTTGATTTGCGGGCCTGAGTATGCAATTTGCACGCTTCCCCAGTCCGGCTGGCCGGTGACCAGGCAATTGCTTTTAAGCAGGTTGCTGGTCAGGGTTTCGCTCACGGGTGGCTCGTCAAATTCGGCAAACAGCAGTTCTGGCGTGGGGGTGAAGTGCATGCACTCGACGTCGAGCCGGTCAAGGTTCAGGCCGTCCATTTCGTGCACCGGCTCACGGTCAAACAGCTCGGGGCCCAGAGTTTTGATGCCTACGCCGCCGCCGGTAGCCGCATTCAGGTCGGCGCGGATGCGCTCGCGCACGTCGCGTGCGTCGGCAAAGCGGGTGTTGTTAAAACTGTTCAGGTAAAGCTTGAAGGACTTGCTTTCTACAATATTGGGCGATTCGCAGGGCACGGTAATGTGCGCCAGCGCCACCTGCGGCTTGCCGCGCATATTGAGCCAGCTCAGCTCAAAAGCCGTCCACATGTCGGCGCCAAAAAAAATCGGTGTGTCGGTGATGCCAATCTCGGCGCGCTTGGGCGCGCGCGGGATGGGGAAAAGCAGTGACGCGTCGTATTGGTCAATATAGGCAGACGACTTGCCAAGCTGCGAGTTTTCAGGGAGATTCATGGGTGCTTTGTTTGTTGACGATGTATTAATGGGTCGTCAGGGATTTGAAATACGGAATCAGCAAGGCCAGCAGGCGCTCGACCACGCCGGGTGGCAAATCATGGCCCATGCCTTCAATGCCGACAAAGCGCGCACCCGGAATGCGCCGTGCAGTGTCTTCGCCGCAGGCAAAAGGCACCAGCGGGTCTGCCTTGCCGTGGATCACCAGGGAGGGCACCTTGAGCGACTTGAGCTCATTTGGCCGGTGACGGTCGGCCACTATCGCAACCATCTGCCGGCTAATGCCCTCGGGGTGAAAACTGCGGTTGGTGGCCAGGGTGACGCGTTCTCGCAGATAGGCATCGTCCATCGGAAAGCCGACGCTGCCGATAGCCTTGAACAGCTTGACCGAATGGTCTATGGCTGCCTGTTTGCCTTTACCGGCGGGACGGCTTAAAAGCTGACGCGTCACCTCGCGAGAGGCGGCGGGCAGGCCGCGTGCGCCGCTGGAGCTCATGATGCTGACGAGGCTCAAGGCGCGGCTGGGAGATTTCAGTGCCAGTCGCTGGGCGATCATGCCGCCCATGCTGACCCCAACGATGTGCGCCTTGTCAATGGCCAGCGCGTCCAGCACGCCGAGTGTATCCAGCGCCATGTCGTGCAGGGTGTAAGCCGGGTTGCTGCGCCAGCCCAGTCTGTATTTGAGGCCCTCCCACAACAGGTTGGGCTTGCCAAGCTCGTCAAAATGCTTGCTCAACCCGGCATCGCGGTTGTCAAAACACACGACCCTGTATCCCGCCTCAACCAGGCCATCGACCATGGCAGGTGGCCACGCCACCAGCTGCATGCCCAGGCCCATGATGAGCAGTACGACGGGCCGTGCCTTGCCGCTTGCATCCTGCGCCTCACCCCGGTCCATCACTTCGATGTCAATGCCGTTTGCTCTTATTTTCATAGCTTTATGTACCCGTAAATATTGGGCTGAGAGCTTATTTGATTAAAAAACAAGGCACCATCAGGCAAATTCACGCTCACGCAGCCATTTGGTGGCAATCCACTTCTCGCCTGTCACCACCGGCTCGCCGCCATGCAGCGTGCGGCTTGCCGGATGCGCCTGTGCGTAGCTGAAAAACACCGCGTTGCCGCGCCGGGGAGCAACCTGCAATCCAATGTCGGGGAACACGGTAGCGCCACCCGCTTCGGGTTCATACAGGTAGATGATGAGGGTGGCGACACGCTGCCCGCCACGCTCAAGTATGGCGGGTGTACCCGGCTCTGCAGGGTTGAAGTAATCGTAGTGGGGCTTGTATTGCGCGCCCGGCGGGTAGCGCAATATCTGCAGGCCTTCACCGTTTTGAATGGGCCAGCGCAAAAGCTTTGCAATGCGGGTTTCGATGCGCTGAACCACTGCGTTTTCATTGCGCTCAAAAAACATGCCCTGGCTGGTGCGGTCGGGGTGCAGCTCTTCACCGCCAGTCTTGATATCGACCGTTAGCGAGCGCGACAGGCGCGGCCTGGCGGCGTCAATCAGCGCCTCGCATTCAGCGGGGCTCAGCAAATTGGCAAACACCAGAATTTCCGGGTCATGGCGCTGCTCAATGACTTCAACCCATTTGTCACCGGCATCCACCATGGTGCCCCCTGCGTCGAGCACTGGCGCTGGCACGGCAGACTTCGCCACAGCGTCGGCCACCACTGGCACCGCCAACGCGGCAAGTGGCACACCAAAAGCCTGTACCTCCTGGGGCGTCAGCTGCATCATGTGGCTCGCGCTGGAGGCCTGCCAGCCGGCGTCAAGCAGCGACTTATAAAGCGAAGGCCGCGTGCAGCCGCGTGCCAACTGGGACTCCAGCCAAGCCAGAACCTCCGGGGTGGCTGACTGGACAAATGCAGTTTGCGGGTTCATGTCACTAGCCTCTTGCTATATATTTTTTGGAGAGGGTCAAACGCCCTAAATGCCCTAAACGCCCTGTGTACGCCTGAAAACCAGGCGGTCAGGCGCAGACGCTTCAGCATCAAAACGATAACCTTCAGCGTTAAAACCTTCAAGCTTTTTAACCGTGGCCAGCTTTTTTTCAATCGCGTAGCGCAGCATCAGACCGCGTGCGCGCTTGGCATTAAAACTGATGATTTTGTATTTTCCGCCCTTGAAATCCTCAAACACACAGCTCACCACCCTGGCCTTGAGGGTCTTGCGGTCAACCGCCTTGAAGTACTCTTCACTGGCCAGATTGACGATGATGGGTGAGGTGTCAGCGGCGGCGCGCTCGTTAAGGTAGTTTGAAATTTGCGAGCCCCAAAACTGGTACAGGTTTTTACCCTTGCCAGTTGCCAGCGCCGTGCCCATCTCAAGGCGATAGGGCTGCATCCAGTCCAGTGGCCTGAGCACGCCGTACAGCCCGCTCAAAATGCAGACATGGGCCTGCGCCCACACCAGCTGCTGCTCACTCAGCGTTTTGGCATCGAGCCCGCCATACACGTCGCCGTTAAAAGCGAGCACCGCCTGCTTTGAGTTTTTGGCCGTGAATTTGGGCGACCAGGCTCCGTAGCGCGCCACGTTCAGGCCCGCCAGCGCATCAGACAGCTTCATTAGCGTGCTGACCTGCTGCGGCGTCTGGGTTTTAAGCACCTCAATCAGCTCGGCTGACTGGCGCGCAAACAGCGGTTTGGAATGGCTTGCCACGTGCGGCGGCGTTTCATAGTCAAGCGACTTGGCCGGGGAAATTAAAAACTGCATGGCTTTGGGTTGTAAGGGGAAAGCAAACCCCTGACTTTACTTGAGACGCGGCAAACTAGCGCAAGTCGCTGGCAAGCGATGCCATGGTCTCTGCCGAAATCGTCACATGTGCCGGGTAGTGGGTGTGGTCGCAACCCAGCTTGACACTGGCACCGGCCTTGACTGCAGCGCACATGGCCGGGTTGAGCTCAAAACGCACGAAGTGGACGGCAGAGGTTTTTTCGTCGTTTTCACGGTCCATGTCTTCGTCGGCAATCGCATAGACACGGGCGTGGCCCTCAACCTCGACAAACATGCGGTCCTCGACGCCAATCAGGCGCGCCAGCTCGCGTTTGCGTTCATTGACATCGGGGTACTCCAGCAGCATGGTGGCCTTCCAGTTACTGCCGTCGGGCATCAACGGTGCGTAGGCTTCAATTTCTTGCAGGATGCCATCTTCTTCAAACACCTTCTCAATCCGCAGCATTTCCTGGATCTGATAGCGAATGGTGACTTCACTTTCAAACTGCAGGTTGATGAACTCACCCAGGCGCACGCTGCGCAGCTTGCGGTGCGCCATGATGGCACTCTTGTTTTCTTTGCGGTATTTGCTGTAGGCCTCAAGCGTCATGAGGCTGCTACGGGTGATGTTGCCAGTGGTTTGCATGGTGTGAAGTCTCTTATTTCAGCCCGTAGGCGGTGCGTATCAGGGTCAGCGGATGCTTTTGCGGCACAACACCCAGGGCGTTAACGTCAAAGCCCTGCGCAATGTGGTGGCCGCCCAGCGGGCAGTCGCTGCTGATGACGTCGGGCAAGCCGCCGTCCTTGTGGTTCGCCATGGCCTTGAACAGCGGCTTGCCGATTTTCATGGCCTGCTGGTGGTAGGGCAGCTTGACGCCAAAGGTGCCGGCATGGCCCGAGCAGCGCTCGTGCGTGTGCACGCTGGTGCCGGGCACCATCTTGAGCATTTCTTCGGTTTTTTTGCCGATGTTTTGTACCCGGCCGTGGCAGGGGATCTGGTAGCTGATTTTGCCCAGCGGTATCGTCAAATCAAGTT
>JANOCP010000059.1:0-14670 GCA_031412235.1 Polaromonas sp. | reverse complement strand
GGCAGCGGCTACGGATTCGATCAGGTCGGCTTGTTTGATGCTTGTGCTTGTAGTCATGGGGGCGGTCGTGTGGGAGTCGTGGGTTTGCGGATTAAAACGCCCCAATTATCCCCCGGCCTCAAAGCGGTCGCCCTGCGTCTGTCTGGCCGCCAGGCGACCAGGGCGCTTCGTGCTATCCAGTCAACTCAGTCCAGCTCAGAGCGCAGAAAAGCTGCGAAAAGCGCGGCCGACTCCATCGGCTTTTCAAGCGTCGGGAGGTGGCCGCAAGCTGCAAGCTGGTGAAACCATGCATGCGGCAAAGCGTCAGCCAGCTTGCGTCCGACGGCTGCGGGCACCAGTGCGTCGTCCTCGCCCCAAAGTGCCAGAACGGGCATTTTTAGCCCGGGCAAGCGGTCGGTGATGTCGGCGCGTTTGCCCAGAGCCCTGGCTTGTGCGGCACCGGCTGCACTGCCGACTTTTTGCGCCATCGCCCTGAAAGTTGCAGCAGCGGCAACCGCCTGCTTGTGGACCACAAGGCCGGCCAGCATGTCGAATACGGCTTCGGGGGCCGCTTCAAGTCCAGCCGCGAGATCGGGCCCACCTGATGGTTGTGCACCGGGGTCACAACCCATTAGCCAGAGCGCCATGACCCGATCCGGCGCTGCGAGCGCAATTTGAAGTGCGAGTTTTCCGCCGTACGAAGTCCCGACCAGGACAAATCTGGCCGGTGCACGGGCCAGGACGTCGGCCACGCTGTCGGCTAAATCAGGTTGGGGTGACATGAGGACATGGGCCTCAATCTGCGTGCCAAGGGCGGTCATCACCTCGCTGTACAGGTGTTCATCGCACAGCAGCGCAGGAATAAAGACGGTGGGAAGGGATTTGGACATAGCGCTTACTCCAGGAACAAGTTCGAAATCGGTGAAGGGATAGAAACAGGAATAAATCCGGTGGCTTGCAATCTGGCCGCTTGTACTTCAGGGCAAAACGAGCAGATGCCGAACCTGCGCCAGCAGTTCTTCAAGCCGCTCGGGCGGAAATCCGGCTTTCCGCAGGGTAATCAGGCCCATTGCGAGCGACAGCGCCGCCGCCGCCCTGTCGCTCGCAAGCTGCGGTTTGAAACCGGCTTGCACCAGCAGCTCGGTCACCAGTGTGGCAACGCGTGCAATATGGCCTTGGCAATAGGTGGTGAGGCCGGGGTCGTGGGGTGCCAGCTCAGTCACGGTGTTGACAAAAAAACAGCCTTTCGACCCGCCCTGGGGGTCTGCAATTTGGGCAAGCACGGCGTGCACACCCGCCAGCGGGTCGGTTGCCGCCCGGGCAGCAGCGCACAGCGCATCAAAGTAGCTGTCCGAATAGGCGCGTATGGCTTCGGTGTACAGGGTCTGCTTTGAGCCAAAGCAGGCATAAAAACTGGACTTGCTCAGACTCATGGCCCCTAGCAGGTCTTCAATTGAGGTGGCTTCAAAACCCTTGTGCCAGAACAGTTGCAGCGCATTTTGCAGCGCCTCCCCGGGCACAAACTGGCGCGGCCTGCCAGCACTGGCGATGGTTTTTTGTGTGGCTTTAGCGTCATGAACTGTCAACATGGCTTATATTATGGACCGTTTGGTCCTTAACTAAAGTCATGTCCCGAAAATCATGTCCCGGTATTCAACTTCAATTCAATCTGTAAAAACATAAAGTCCCATGAACACACCATCAACCCCGGCGTTTGAACTTTTCGCCTTCTGGCGCACCTCCGCTACCTACCGTGTGCGGGTTGCCCTTAACCTGAAAGGACTGACAGCTCATGAGCGCATCATCAACCTTGATGCTGGAGAGCAGCTTGGTGAAGCGTTTTTGAAAATCAATCCGCTCGGTGCGATTCCGGCACTGGTTGAACCAGGCCATTCGCCGCTAACCCAATCCCAGGCGATTCTTGAGTTTCTGGAGGAGTTTCAACCCAACCCGCCGCTGCTGCCCACTGACTTGCATGGGCGCGCACGGGTACGCTCCCTGGCGGCCATGCTGGTTGCAGACACGCACCCGCTGATCACGACACGCATTAAAAAATACCTGACATCGGTCGCGCCGTTTGACGATGCAGCCTGGCGCGCCTGGCAAATTCATTGGTTCAGTACCGGCCTGGCGGCCGTCGAGCAGCGCTTGGCCGGCGACTCGGAAACCGGCACTTTCTGTCACGGCGACTCGCCCACCATGGCCGACATCGTGCTTGCCAGCATTGTGGTGATGACCCGCCTGTTCAAAATCAGCGTGCCCGACACGCCCACCATTGACCGCATCATGCAGGCTTGCGATGCACATGAGGCTTTTGCCAAAGCGGCGCCCTTGCGCCAGGTCGGCGCGCCCGCGTAACTTTTTTGTCTCTACCTTCTTTTTCGTTTTTTCTCTTCAACTTCAACTGACTTATGAACCTCAAAAAATCTATCCTTCGCGTTGCCTTGCTGGCAGCATTTGCGGCCACCACGCTTGGCATGGGCGCGGTGGGTACAGCTCACGCAGCAGCGCCCATGGTTAAAACCTCTGCACCTGGTTATTACCGCATGATGCTGGGCGACTTTGAGGTCACGGCCTTGTCTGACGGCACGGTCAATCTGCCCGTCGCCATGTTGCTGACCAACACAACGCCTGCCAAGGTCAACAAGGCTTTGGCCAAGTCATACCTTTCATCACCGCTGGAAACCTCGGTAAACGCCTACCTGGTGAACACCGGCAGCAAATTAATACTGATAGACACCGGCGCTGCCGGATTGTTTGGCCCGACGCTGGGCAACTTGTTGAGCAATCTCAAAGCCGCTGGCTATCAGCCGGAGCAAATCGACGAGGTCTACATCACCCACATGCACCCGGACCACGTTGGCGGCCTCATGGCGGGCGACAAGATGGCTTTTCCCAATGCCACTGTTCGCGCGGACAAGCGCGATGTCGACTTTTGGCTGAGCCAGTCCAATCTTGACAAGGCACCGACTGATTCCAAAGGCTTTTACCAGGGCGCCATGGCGTCACTCAACCCTTACATCAAAGCCAACCGTTTCCAGGCTTTTGAAGGAAACACCGAACTGGCTCCTGGCATCAAGGCCACCGCAACCTACGGCCACACTGCTGGCCACAGCAGCTACCTGGTTGAAAGCAAGGGCGAAAAAATGATGGTCTGGGGCGACCTTATTCACGTTGCCGCTGTACAGTTTGACAACCCGGACGTAACGATTGGATTTGACACCAGGGCCAAAGCAGCTGCTGCGCAGCGCAAGGCCGCTTACGCAGATGCAGCCAAAAATGGCTACGTGGTAGCTGCTACGCACATTGCTTTTCCGGGCCTCGGCCGGGTGCGCGCGAACGGCAAGGCCTTCACCTGGGTTCCATTGAATTACGGTGTGGTTCGCTAAGTCGTCTGGGGCCCTGGCTTGCCAGGGATGACGACAGTAAAAAGGGTCGCGCTGCGGCCCTTTTGCTTTTCTGGTGATACTTGGACCCATCATCCTGAAACGAGGCGATCATCATGACGACACGCACCGAACGCGACACCTTTGGCCCGATTGAAGTGCCCGCCGACAGACTCTGGGGCGCACAAACCCAGCGCTCTTTGCAGAACTTCGATATTTCCGGTGAGCAGCAGCCGCGTGAAATCATCCGTGCGCTGGCACAAATCAAACGCTCGTCTGCAAGGGTCAACCAGGCGTTGGGTTTGCAGGACGCGGTCAAAACCGATGCGATTGTTGCGGCGGCTGATGAGGTGATTGCTGGCCAGCACGCTGATGAGTTTCCGCTGGTGGTCTGGCAAACCGGCTCAGGCACGCAGACCAATATGAATGTCAATGAGGTGCTGGCGAACCGCGCCAGCGAGATCCTGGGTGGCGAGCGCGGTGAGGGCAGGCTGGTTCACCCTAATGATGATGTGAACCGCAGTCAATCGTCAAACGATGTCTTCCCCACGGCCATGCATGTGTCGGCGGTGGTGGCGATTTCTGAAAAGCTGCTGCCCGCGATTGCAAAGCTGCGTGCCACGCTTGGGCAAAAATCAAAAGAATTTGATGACATCGTCAAAATCGGTCGTACGCATTTGCAGGACGCCACGCCGCTGACCCTGGGCCAGGAGTTTTCAGGCTATGTTGCGCAGCTTGACCACGCTGCAAAACACGTCAAGGCCGCTTTGCCGCATCTGTATGAGCTGGCATTGGGTGGCACCGCAGTGGGTACGGGGTTAAACGCGCCAAAGGGCTATGCCGAGCAGGTGGCCGCCGAGCTGGCTGCATTGACTGGACAGCCCTTTGTGACAGCACCGAACAAGTTTGAGGCATTGGCTTCGGCCGATGGCCTTGTGCATGCCCACGGCGCGCTTAAAACCCTTGCCGCCAGCCTGATGAAAATCGCCAACGATGTGCGCTGGCTGGCCAGCGGCCCGCGCAGCGGCATTGGCGAGTTGAGCATTCCCGAGAACGAACCCGGCTCGTCCATCATGCCGGGCAAGGTCAACCCGACACAGAGCGAAGCCGTGACCATGCTCGCGGCGCAGGTGTTTGGCAATGACGTGGCCATCAACTTTGGTGGCGCATCGGGCAATTTTGAGTTGAACGTCTTCAGGCCCATGATTGCGCACAACTTTTTACAAAGTGTGCGGCTGCTGGCTGACGGTATGGTGAGTTTTAACGACCATTGCGCGGTCGGCATTGAGCCGAATCGGGCACGGATTGCCGAGCTGGTCAGCTCATCATTGATGCTGGTAACGGCGCTGAACACACACATTGGCTATGACAAGGCCGCTTACATCGCCAAAAAAGCGCATAAAGAAGGCAGCAGCCTGCGTGAAGCTGCGCTGGCTTCCGGCCATGTGACAGGCGAGCAGTTTGATGCCTGGGTTGTGCCTGGCGATATGGTCGGAAAGTAGCCAGGAAGGCTTTGCGCGACGTTTTTCAGGTTACACCCTGGTTTAATGACCGCTATTAAATAAATAGCTGCTTATTCCCGATTTATATGGGCACAGGGCCTATTTGACGTAAAAAACCAGCTTGCCGGGCTTTGTTGTCAGTTTTTGGCGCTTCAAGGGGGCCAAGCGGTGAAAATAGCCTGATGTACAAGTTTGTCCGTCGAACCTTCAATCAATTCATTCAGTCACAGTCATTGGGCGGTATCGCGCTGGCGTTGGCTGCCTTGCTGGCGCTGGTGGTCAGCAACTCGCCTTTAAGCGAGTCCTACAGCCGCTTTCAGAATTGGCCGGGTGAGTTGCGTATCGGCGGCGACTGGCTGGTGCTCTCAAAGTCCCTGCTGCACTGGGTTAATGACTTGTGGATGGCGGTGTTCTTCTTTCTGGTGGGGCTGGAGATCAAGCGCGAAATGCTTGAAGGCGAGCTGGCCTCCCGCAGCCAGGCCATGCTGCCAGCCGGTGCAGCGCTGGGCGGCATGCTGGTGCCCGCGCTGATTTACACGGCCATCAACTGGGGCAACCCTGTGGCCCTGCGCGGCTGGGCCATTCCCGCAGCAACTGACATCGCTTTTGCACTCGGCATTCTGGTGTTGCTGGGTAGCAGGGTGCCGACTTCACTCAAGGTGTTTTTGACCGCAGTGGCCATCATTGATGACCTGGGCGCGATCTTGATCATTGCTTTTTTCTATACCGAGCAGTTGTCGCTCGCTGCCTTGGCAGGCGCTGGCCTGGGTCTCCTCTTTCTCGTAGCCTTTAATCGTGCAAGAGTCATGTCTATTGCACCCTATGTGCTGGTGGGGCTGGTGGTGTGGCTGTTCGTTTATAAGTCCGGCATTCATGCAACGCTTGCGGGTGTTGCGACTGCGCTGACGATTCCGCTGTCAGATACCCGGGGCGGCTCGCCGCTGAAAAAGGCCGAGCACGCGCTACACCCGTGGGTTGCCTTTGCAATACTGCCGATGTTTGCGTTTGCCAACGCGGGTGTGTCCTTGCAGGGCGTGAGCCCGGCAAGCCTGTTGCAGACCGTGCCACTGGGCATTGCGGCAGGCTTGCTGCTGGGCAAGGCGGTTGGCGTTTTTGGTGCGTCCTGGCTGCTGATCCGCTTTGCCGGTGCGCGCCTGCCAGCAGAGTCAAGCCGACTCCAGTTTTTTGGTGTCTGCCTGCTGTGCGGCGTGGGCTTTACCATGAGCCTGTTTATAGGCAACCTGGCATTTGTTGGGCAGGGGGCTGACTATGACACCCAGGTCAAGCTGGGTGTTTTGTGCGGCTCGATGTTGTCGGGAATTGCGGGGACCCTAGTGCTTTTGCGTAGCAATACCCGACATGATTTTGTCGGTATAAGCAATAGCAAGCGCTGATAGCAAAAACGCGATGTGAATGACGGTTTGTGCAATCAGCACCCGGTCGGTATAGTTATCGGCGTTGATAAAAGTTTTCAGCAGGTGAATCGAGCTGATTCCGATGATGGCAGTTGCCAGCTTGACCTTGAGCACCGAAGCATTCACGTGGCTTAGCCATTCTGGCTGGTCTGGGTGCCCGTCAAGGTCCATCCGGCTTACAAAGGTCGCATAGCCGCCCACGATCACCATGATGAGCAGGTTGGAGATCATCACCACGTCAATCAGCGCCAGCACCACCAGCATGATCACGGTTTCGTTAAGGTTAATGATGGGTACAGTGGTTTTGTAGCCAATGCTGGTAATCAGTGCCTGCAAATCTGGCTGGCTGCCAAATGCGGCAGCAATCAGGTGCTTCAACTCCACCATGAAGTGGAGCACATACACCGCTTGGGCGGCAATCAGGCCCAGATACAGGGGCAGTTGCAGCCACCTGCTGGCAAAAATGAAGTTTGGCAGGGGGCGCAGGGGCGGATGCTTTTGGGGAGTAGGGTCAGTCATGGGCGCGATTTTAGGGGGTTGAACTTTGTAAGATTCAAGCCAGTCAGTGGCTTGTAAGTGCTAAATAAGACAGTACCACGCATTCAATTACAAATCGGAGACATGCAAAATGAGTTCAGTTTCGTCCAATATCGAATCCATGCTGGTTGAAAACCGCGTTTTCCCGCCTACTCCAGCCACGATCCAGGCTGCCCGGATTTCGGGCATGGACACCTACAACGCTTTGTGCGAGGAGGCCAATAAGGACTTTGAAGGTTTCTGGGCCAGGCTCGCGCGGGAAAACCTGAGCTGGAAAAAGCCTTTCAACCAGGTACTGGACGAGTCAAATCCACCGTTTTACAAGTGGTTTGCAGATGGTGAACTCAATGCGTCATACAACTGCCTTGACCGCCATCTGGGCACCCCGACAGAAAACAAGAACGCGATTATTTTTGAGGGTGACGACGGCAAGGTCATGCCTGTTACGTACAAAGAACTGCACGCCAAAGTCTGCCGCTTCGCCAACGCCCTGAAATCGATGGGGATCCAAAAAGGGGACCGCGTCATTATTTACATGCCGATGACGGTTGAAGGTGTTGTGGCCATGCAGGCCTGCGCACGAATAGGCGCAACGCACTCGGTGGTGTTTGGTGGCTTTTCTGCCAAAAGCCTGCAAGAGCGGATTCAGGACGCCGGGGCTGTCGCCGTCATTACCGCCAATTACCAGTTGCGCGGCGGTAAAGAGCTCCCGCTCAAGGCCATCGTGGACGAAGGTATCGCCATGGGCGGCTGCGAATCCATCAAGAACGTCGTGGTGTACCAGCGCACCCCGACCGCCTGCGACATGGTTGCCGGGCGTGACAGTTTCATGCATGAAGTCACGGCCAGTGCCGCACCCGAATGCGAGCCGGAATTTGTAGGCGCCGAACACCCGCTGTTTATCCTCTACACGTCAGGGTCTACCGGCAAACCAAAAGGCGTTCAGCACAGTACGGGCGGTTACCTGCTCTGGGCCAAGCTCACGATGGACTGGACCTTTGACCTGAAGCCGTCAGATGTCTTCTGGTGCACAGCTGACATTGGCTGGATCACCGGCCATACCTACGTAGCCTATGGCCCACTGGCTGCAGGTGCCACGCAGGTGATTTTTGAGGGCATCCCGACCTTCCCGAATGCGGGCCGCTTCTGGCAGATGATTGAGCGCCACAAGGTCTCAATTTTCTACACCGCGCCAACGGCTATCCGTTCGCTCATCAAGGCGGCTGAGGCTGACGAAAAGGTCCACCCTGACCGGTCTGATTTAAGCAGCCTGCGCATTCTGGGTTCGGTGGGCGAGCCCATCAACCCGGAAGCGTGGATGTGGTACTACAAAAACATTGGCGGCGAGCGTTGCCCGATTGTGGACACCTTCTGGCAAACCGAATCGGGTGGCCACATGATCACGCCGTTGCCCGGCGCAACGCCGTTGGTTCCGGGTAGTTGCACCTTGCCATTGCCTGGCATCATGGCCGAGGTTGTAGATGAAACCGGCAAGGCTTTGCCCAATGGCTCGGGTGGGCTGCTGGTGGTGTCACGCCCATGGCCGTCCATGATCCGCAACATCTGGGGCGACCCCGAGCGTTTTAAAAAGAGCTATTTTCCGGAAGAAATGGGCGGCACCGTTTACCTGGCGGGCGACGGCGCTGTACGCAATGTAGACAACGGCTATTTCCGCATCACGGGCCGTATTGACGATGTGCTGAATGTGTCGGGTCACCGCATGGGCACGATGGAGATTGAATCCGCCCTGGTGGCGCATTCGACCCTGGTGGCAGAGGCTGCCGTAGTCGGCCGGCCTGATGATTTGACCGGTGAGGCTATTGTTGCTTTTGTAGTGCTTAAACGCTCACGCCCCACAGGTGACGAGGCCAAGGCGATTGCCAAAGAGTTGCGCGACTGGGTAGGCAAACAGATCGGCCCCATTGCCAAGCCGAAAGACATTCGCTTTGGAGACAACCTGCCCAAAACCCGCAGCGGAAAAATCATGCGTCGCCTGCTGCGTGGCATTGCCAAGGGCGAGGCGATTACGCAAGACACGTCTACGCTTGAAAACCCTGCCATCCTCGATCAGCTGTCTGAAAACCTCTGATTTTTGGGCCCATAAAAAAAGCCCGTCATCTGACGGGCTTTTTGCCTTTTAGCGTGTTGCCCCGGACGGCAATCATTTCTGGGTCATGATCCAGACAATGAGCTTTTTGGCTTCATCAGCATTGACCTGAGCATTGGCAGGCATGGGCACGGGGCCCCAGACGCCAGAGCCCCCTTTCATGACCTTGCCGGCGAGCTTGTCTACAGCATCTGCCTGGCCAGCGTACTTGGCCGCAACGTCTTTGTATGAAGGGCCAACAAGCTTTTTGTCAACCGCGTGGCAGGCCATGCAGTTCTTGGCCGTGGCAAGTTGCATATCAGCCAGCGCTGGAGCGGATACTGCAAATCCAGCGGCCAAAGTAGCAAATGCGACAAGAATGTGTTTCATGGGTTGTCCTCGTGGGGTAAGTAATCAGTTCGGTTACAGTCGATTAACGCGATTGTAGTGGCGCTGGTTGACCCCTTGGTACAACAGGGCAAGCATCTGTCAGCCTCTGTTTACCTGGTCTTTACAGGTCACGAGCTGGCTACTGTCGCTGCCATAAACAGGAGTTTGCTATGTATTTTTTACTTATCGGCATTTTGATGCTGGCCATGAAATATCTCGAATTTGGTGTTGTTGCAACCTGGAGCTGGTGGGTTGTACTTTCTCCGTTCGGGCTGGCTGTCCTTTGGTGGGCATGGGCCGACAAGAGCGGCTACACCAAGCGGGTGGAGATCGAGAAGATGGACAAGCGCAGGCAAGACCGTATTGACAAGCAGCGCGACGCCATGGGCATGCTGCCTAAAAAAACAAGACCAAAGCGCTAGGCAGACATTCGTTTTCAGGCCGTTTTGGCGAAAGCGCGCCTTATGTAAAAAGCCCGTGAAGTTTGTGATTCACGGGCTTTTTGCTTTATTCGGTCACAGAATTACAACATTGTGGTGGTCAATAGTCGTCCAGCACAGCGCCTTTGCTGGCGCTTGATGCGTTGAAGGCGAACTTGGCCTGTACACCCCGTGTGTAGCGCGGTTTGGGCGCAACCCAGCCGACTTTGCGTTTCTCAAGCTCGGCATTGCTGATGTTCAATTGCAGCAACAACTGCCGCGCGTCTATGGTGATGGAGTCCCCTTCATTGATAAACGCGATATTGCCGCCGGCAGCAGCTTCAGGCGCAACGTGGCCTACCACCATGCCCCAGGTGCCGCCTGAAAAACGCCCGTCGGTAATCAGACCCACCGATTCGCCCAGGCCGGCTCCAATCAGCGCGCCGGTAGGTGCAAGCATTTCGGGCATACCCGGACCGCCTTTCGGGCCCAGGTAGCGCAGAACCATGACGTCACCCGGCTTGATTTTGCCAGCCAGAATGGCGGCCAGGCCCGATTGCTCGTCGTCAAACACGCGTGCCGGGCCGGTCATGACCGGGTTTTTCAGGCCGGTAATTTTGGCTACGCAGCCTTCAGGTGAGAGGTTACCTTTCAAAATGGCCAGGTGACCCTGCGCGTACATGGGTTTGTCAATGCCGCGAATCACATCCTGGTCGGCGCGCGGTACATCAGGCACATCCTTGAGCACTTCAGCAATCGTCTGCCCCGAAATCGTGATGCAGTCGCCATGCAGCAGGCCGGCTGCCAGCAATGTTTTCATGACTTGCGGAATACCGCCTGCCTTGTGCAGGTCAACCGCCAGGTATTGGCCGGATGGCTTTAGGTTGCACAACACGGGAGTTTTAACGCGAATGCGCTCAAAATCGTCAATCGACCATTCAACACCCGCCGTGTGTGCGATGGCCAAAAAGTGCAGCACTGCGTTGGTTGAACCACCCGTCGCCATGATGACGGCGACCGCGTTTTCAATCGCTTTTTTTGTCACGATGTCGCGTGGTTTGATGTCTTTTTTAACCGCTTCAATCAGCACACGGGCGGACTCTGCAGCCGAGTTCATCTTCTCGTCATGCGGGTTGGCCATGGTGCTGGAATAGGGCAGTGAAATCCCCAACGCTTCAAACGCACTCGACATGGTGTTGGCTGTGTACATGCCGCCGCAACTGCCTGTTCCGGGAACGGCACGGCGCTCAATTTCAAGCAGGTCTTCGTCGCTCATGCGGCCGGCGGAGTTTTCACCCACGGCTTCAAACACGCTGACGATATTCAGGTCTTTGCCTTTGTAGCTGCCCGGCAAGATCGTGCCGCCATACACATAGATGGCGGGTACATTGGCGCGCAGCATGCCCATCAGGCCGCCTGGCATGTTTTTGTCGCAGCCACCGACCACCAGTACGCCGTCCATCCACTGGCCCTGCACGCAGGTTTCGATGCAGTCTGATATCACTTCGCGACTGACCAGCGAGTACTTCATGCCTTCGGTACCCATGGCCATGCCGTCAGAAATGGTGGGTGTGCCAAACACCTGGGCGTTGCCGCCAGCAGCCTCAATCGCTGCGATTGCCGCATCAGCCAGCTTTTGCAGGCCGCTGTTGCACGGTGTGATCGTGCTGTGACCGTTGGCTACGCCAATCATGGGTTTGACAAAATCACCCGCTTCGTAGCCCATGGCGTAGTACATGGAGCGGTTGGGCGCGCGTGATTTGCCTTCGGTGATATTTTTGCTGCGGGGGTTCAGGACGATTTTTTTAGTTTCCATGAAATGTCTCGTAGGTTTTTACAAGTTTCATTGTATTTGCTTCATGGTTTTGAATTCACCTGAAGCGTGCAAAATAGGCGCATGCTTATTCATCCCGAAATTAATCCCGTTGCCCTGCAGCTCGGCCCTTTGGCTGTTCACTGGTACGGCCTGACCTACCTGGCCGCCTTTGGCCTGTTCTTTTTTCTCGCGACCCGGCGTTTGAGGCATGAGCCCTACGCCTCCATTACGGGGCCGGGCCTGTGGTCGCGCCGCGATATTGAAGATATTTTGTTCATGGGTGTGATGGGGGTGGTCATTGGTGGCCGCATCGGCTACTGCCTGTTTTACAAACCGGGCTATTACCTGAGCCATCCGCTGGAGATTTTTTACGTCTGGCAGGGCGGCATGAGCTTTCATGGCGGCATGCTGGGCGTTATTGCCTCGCAGTGGTGGTTTGCGCGCAGCCGCCAGCGGCCTTTTCTGCAGGTCACGGACTTTATTGCGCCCTGTGTACCGACTGGGCTGGCGGCAGGGCGGGTGGGCAACTTTATCAACGGCGAGTTATGGGGCCGCTTTAGCAGCCCAGATCTGCCGTGGGGTATGGTGTTTAAAAACAGCGGTTCCATGATGCCGCGCCACCCGTCGCAGGTTTACCAGTTCTTGCTTGAGGGTTTGCTGCTGTTTGTTCTGCTGTGGCTGTATGCCCGCAAGCCTCGCAAAATCGGACAAGTGTCGGGTGCTTTCCTGTTCGGCTACGGCGTGTTGCGTTTTATTGCCGAGTTCTTCCGGGAGCCCGACAGCTACCTTGGCATTCTCGCGCTGGGCATGAGCATGGGCCAATGGCTGTGTATTCCCATGATTGTGGGCGGCGTAGCGCTCTGGGCTTGGGCCTCAAAGCGGGCATGACAGCAGCATGAAAACGCTGGTTGCCGCCGCGTCATCGCTTGCCACGCTGGCGGCCCTGACCGTTCTGGCGCTTTCAAGCCATGCTGCGCCCGCTGAAAAGCTGCTCCAGAGCGCGGGCCCGGTGCCAACAGAAGCGCGCATGCGGGATGCCGTTCTTAAATACCTTCAAACCACCGACAGGGCGCTGGACGCGCGCAAGCCGTTCAAGGTCTTGTCCGGGCCCACGCTGGCGACTGGCAATACCTTTGCTGGCAGCCTCGAACAGGCGTGGCTGATGTGCCTGGTGGTAAATGCTGAAAAGATTGCTCCTGGCCCGCAGGAGATTCAGGGCAAAGCACTCTATTTGCGCACCCGGGGCGGCCAGGTGGTGGTGGTGCCGACAGAAAACTGGAAAGACTCCAGTCCGCAGTGCTAGAGGCCCTCAAATGCCAAAATTTAAGGTCAAATAACCGCTGAGCTCATACTTTACGGCTATTAGTAGCTATTAAATATATAGCAATTTACATGCGTGTATGAACCGCCATTACAACTGCTGCGCCAGCAATACCGCCACATGAATCGCGTCGCGCTGCGCGCCGTCTTTAATCTGATGCCGGCAACTGGTGCCATCGGCCACCACTATCGCATCGGGTTGTTTGCGCACAGCCGGTAGCAGGCTCAGCTCGGCCATTTGCATCGACACCTCGTAATGGCTGGCCTCGTAGCCAAAGCTGCCCGCCATGCCGCAGCAGCTCGATTCAATCAGCTCGGGTTGCGCGCCAGGAATCAGTTTGAGTACATCCATGATGGGGCTGACCGCGCCAAAGGCTTTTTGGTGGCAGTGACCGTGCAGCAGGATGGGCTGCGTTGTGGCGTTCAGTTTGGTTTTGAGTGTTTCGAGTTTGCCTGCAATCGCCTCGCGCGCTAAAAATTCCTCAAGAAGCACGGCGTGTTGGCTGACCGTTAGTGCAGCATCACCCAAGCCCATCACCAGCGTTTCGTCACGCAGGGTCAACAGGCACGACGGCTCAAGGCCGACGATGGCAATGCCTTTGGCGGCGAAAGGTAGCAGGGCAGCGACCAGTTCTGTGGCCTTGGTCTTGGCCTGGTTCACCATTCCACTGGCCAGGTAGGTTCTGCCGCAGCACAGCGCTTTGCCGTCCGCCATAGTTTTGCACGCTATGTGCACTGTGTAGCCAGCCGCCTTCAGTACATTGAAGGCAGCAAAAACGTTTTCAGATTCAAAGTAACCGTTGAAGGTGTCGACGAACAGAACCACGGGTTTGGCGGCTTGCATGACATCGTCTCGACTGGCTGCGTGAATGTCTGCGTTAAAAAAGGTTTGCGTTTGCCATTGCGGCAGCGTGCGCTTGGCAGACAAACCCAGCAACTTTTCACTCAAAGCTGCCAAGCCTGGAATCTTGTCACGCAAATTGAGCAGCTGCGCAAAGCGGCTGGCCCAGGGCGCGTAGTCGGGCAGGTAGGCGACCAGCTTGTCTTTGAATGTGTGGCCGTGTTTGGCTTTGTAGTGGTGCAAAAACTCGACCTTCATTCGTGCCATGTCTACCCCCGTGGGGCAGTCGCGCTTGCAACCTTTGCAGCCGACGCACAGGTCCAGCGCGTCTTTGACGGCTTCATCAAGGTCGCCCTCCAATTGCCCTGACAACGCCAGTCGCAAGGTATTGGCCCGCCCGCGCGTCGAATCTTTTTCATCTCGCGTGACGCGGTAGCTGGGGCACATCGTGCCCGCATCAAACTTGCGGCAATGGCCATTGTTGTTGCACATCTCCACGGCTTTGGCAAAGCCCTGCGCTGGGTCTCCGCCTGTGCCGGGTGCGCTGGTTTGTTCTGTCACCGGGTCGTTTTGCACATTCCACGCGCTCCAGTCGAGCGCGGTTTTGATGGGGATGACTTTGTAGCTGGGCGCAAAGCGCATCAGCCGCGTGTCGTCCATACGCGGCGGGTTGATGATGCGCTGCGGGCTAAGCAGGTTGATGGGGTCGAGGTAATTTTTAATCTTTCCAAAGGCCTCGTTGATCTTTGGCCCAAACTGCCATTCAATCCACTCGCCCCGGCACAGGCCGTCGCCATGCTCGCCGCTGTAGGCCCCTTTGTATTTGCGCACCAGGGCCGATGCTTCTTCGGCAATCGCACGCATTTTGGCGGCACCTTCGCGGCGCAAGTCCAAAATCGGCCGCACATGCAGTGTGCCGACGGAGGCATGCGCGTACCAGGTGCCCTTGCTGCCGTATTTTTTAAACACTTCCGTCAGG
>JANOCP010000058.1:0-8834 GCA_031412235.1 Polaromonas sp. | reverse complement strand
CCATCACCGAACACGACTGGAAGCTCAGCCTGGATGTTGCCGAAGGCCATAAAACCGGCTTTTACCTTGACCAGCGCGACAGTCGGCAAAAATTTGCCAGCTACGCCAGGCGTTTGAAGTTCAAGCGCGTGCTCAATTGCTATTGCTACACCGGCGGTTTTACCGTGGCGGCCCTGGCGGGCGGCGCGGAACATGTCACCTCGATTGACTCTTCTGGCCCGGCGATTGAACGTGCGATTGCCAATGTGGCACTCAACGGCTTTGACGCGAGCCGCACCACCATGCGCGATGCCGATGTCAATGCCGCGCTGCGCCAGTACATCCAGGACGGCGTGACCTTTGATGCCATCGTGCTCGACCCGCCCAAGTTTGCCCCTACCGCCTTTCATGCCGAGCGCGCCGCCAGGGCCTATAAAGACATCAATCGCCTGGCCTTGATGCTGCTTGAGCCCGGCGGCGCGCTGTTTACCTATTCGTGTTCGGGCGGCATCAGCGCTGATTTGTTCCACAAAATCGTGGCGGGTGCGGGGCTCGATGCGCGTGTGGACGCCTATATCAGCGAGCGCATGGGCGGCGCGCCGGATCACCCGATGACGGTCACTTTCCCCGAGGGGGAATACCTCAAGGGCCTGGTGCTGATCAAAAAGTAGATCAACAGCCCGGTTTTCCGGTCAAATATGCGTCCTGCCCAATATTGGCGGGTATATTAAGCTATAAATTACATAGCAAAAACCTCCGCCAACTACTACGAGCCAGCCATGAAAATCGTCGACATCCGGGAAGTCACACTCCCCATCAGTTCCCCCATACGCAACGCCTACATCGACTTCAGCAAGATGACCCTGAGCCTGGTTGCCGTGATCACCGACGTGATACGTGACGGAAAACCGGTGGTGGGCTATGGCTTTAATTCCAATGGTCGCTACGGTCAGGGCAAGCTGATGCGAGAGCGCTTTATTCCGCGCGTGCTCGAAGCCAACGCTGATTCATTGATGGACAACAGCGGCAACAACATTGACCCGCACAAGGTCTGGAGCGCCCTGTTCACCAACGAAAAGCCCGGCGGGCACGGCGAGCGCTCGGTCGCCATTGGCACCATCGATATGGCCGTGTGGGACGCGGTCGCCAAGATTGAGCAAAAGCCACTGTTTCAGCTGCTGGCAGACCGCTATGGCGACGGCAAACCGAATCGCAAAATTTTCGTCTACGCCGCTGGCGGCTATTACTACCCCGGCCAGGACCACGGCAAGCTCAAAGACGAAATGCGCAGCTACATTGACCGCGGTTACACCGTGGTCAAAAAGAAGATCGGCGGCGCGTCACTTGACGAAGACCTGCGCCGCATCGACTCCGTCATGGAAGTGCTGCAAGACGGCCAAAAGCTGTGCGTCGACGCCAATGGCCGTTTTGACCTGGACACCGCCATCCGGTACGCCAAGGCCTTGTCGCAGTACGACCTGTTCTGGTACGAAGAGGCTGGTGACCCGCTCGACTATGAGCTGCAGGCCACCCTGCGCAGCTTTTACAAAAACCCGATGGCAACCGGCGAAAACCTGTTTTCGATGCAGGACGCGCGCAACCTGATCCGCCATGGCGGCATGCGCCCTGACCGCGACTGGCTGCAGTTTGACTGCGCCCTGAGCTACGGTCTGGTTGAATACCTGCGCACGCTCGACATGCTGAAGGACCACGGCTGGTCAGCCAGCCGCTGCATACCGCATGGCGGCCACCAGATGTCGCTGAACATCGCCGCAGGCCTGGGCCTGGGCGGCAACGAGTCTTACCCCGACCTGTTCCAGCCCTTTGGCGGCTTTCCTGACGGCGTCAAGGTGATAGACGGCCACGTGACCCTGCCTGATCTTCCCGGCATCGGCTTTGAAGCCAAGGCCGATCTTTATGCGCATATGCAGGCTTTGTCTGCCTGATGGTGCCCTGGTGGGTACATTGCCCCTACCTGCGGCGAGAAAGACGGCCCGCCGGTTTCTCGCGGCTAAAAGCACGGAAATGGCCAATTTTCACACCGAATCAGCTCCTGCCCCAATGAATACGGCTACAAGCAGCTATAGTTTTGATAGTGTTTTGGATATGCTGCACTTGACATTGTCCATAAGGCGATTTCAGTGAGTCTGACATTGAAGCCGGGGCCAGAGTGGACTTGACTTGGCCGCTAAACTCCCCACCTTCAGACTTCGCGCTTTTTCACGTTTTTTGACCTTAGGCAGACACCATGAGCTTGATTCCCGTCACCATACTTACCGGCTTTCTGGGTTCCGGCAAAACCACGCTTTTAAAGCGCATCCTGACCGAAGCCCACGGCCAGAAAATCGCTGTCATTGAAAACGAGTTTGGCGAGGAAAACATCGACAACGAGATCCTGGTCAACGACACCCAGGAAAACATCATCCAGATGAACAACGGCTGCATCTGCTGCTCGATTCGCGAAGATCTGCGCGAAACCCTGCAGCTGCTGGCCGCCAAAAAGCGCAAGGGCCTGCTTGATTTTGAGCGCGTGGTGATTGAAACCACAGGCCTGGCCGACCCCGGTCCGGTGGCGCAAACCTTCTTTATGGACGAAGAAATTGCCGAACAATACCTGCTCGACTCCATTCTGACGCTGGTGGACGCCAAACACGCGACAACCCAGCTCAATGACCGCCAGGAAGCACGTCGCCAGGTGGGTTTTGCCGACCAGATCTTCATCAGCAAAACCGACCTGGTCGCCCAGGACGAGGTGGATGCGCTGATGCACCGCCTCAAGCACATGAACCCGCGCGCACCGCAAAAAGCCGTGCATTTTGGTGAAGTGGCGATCAAGGACGTTTTTGACCTGCGCGGCTTCAACCTCAATGCCAAGCTTGACATTGACCCTGACTTTTTGAAGGAAGGCGACCACGCCGGGCACGACCATGCGGCGCACGACCATGAACACGGCGAGCATTGCGACCATCCGTCACATGCGGCTGACCACGGTCACCATCATGTGCATGACGACGACGTCAAAAGCTTTGTGTTCCGTTCAGACAAGCCCTTCAGCCCGGCGAAGCTCGAAGATTTTCTGGGCGCGATTGTCAATATCTACGGCCCCCGCATGCTGCGCTACAAAGGCGTACTTAATATGGAAGGCACCGACCGCAAGGTGATCTTTCAGGGCGTACACCAGTTGATGGGTAGTGACCTGGGCCCGGCCTGGGCTGACGGGGAGAACAAAACCAGCAAGATGGTCTTCATCGGCATTGATTTGCCCAAAGATATTTTCATGCAGGGCCTGGAGCAGTGCCTGGTTTGAGTTAGGCTGTTCGCACATTGTGCAAAAACGCTAAAAAGTGTAGTGGAGCCTTATGTTTGTATCGATTCTCCAACGGTTTGGACTAGGGGCCTTACGTCGCTCTGCTGAGCCGCTACAATCGCGCGCCGACCGAAATAGCCGGGCGGCGCAGTTTGAGGCTGTGCCAAAAGTTGGGCAAAAAAATCGGCAAAAAAGTCAGCAAGAGAGGCCAGATCCAGCAGGATCCGGGCTTGATGCTCATCCAGAGGCGGCTTCCCAGAGGAGACATCCAGTGAAAGCAGTGACAAAAAAATCCGCGACGCCGGCTAAAGCTGCCGTCAAAACAGGTCTGAAGGGCAAAGCCACGACCCAACCCGTGCCAAAACCCGCAGCAAAGCCGGTTGCAAAGGCAGGCAAGGTGAAAACTGCAGCCAAGGCTGCGGTCAAAGCGCCAGCCAAATCCGTTGCGGGTAAAAAAGCAGTTGTGAAAGTGGCTCCAAAAGTCGCAGCCAAGGCGGTTAAGGCGGTCAAACCGGTAACCGTAAAAAGCAAGGCGGTACCGAAAGCGGTGAAGCCGCACGCCAAGGCGGCTCCAAAAAAGCCTGTCGCGGCGTCCAAAGTAAAGCCCAAAACTACACCCGGAACCACTATCAAGCCCACTTCGAAACCGCCCGCCAAATTGTCTCCTGCCGTTACTCCGCCCGCAAAAGCCGGTAAGGCTCCCGCCGCGCCGCTTGTCACCAAGCTCGCGCCCACTCCATTATCCGTACCACGCCCTGTCGAAAAATCAATGCTTATTCCCACACCACCGGCGCTCAAGCCTGGACGCCGAAGTTCGACCCGTGCGCCGTCACATCTGCCGCCACCCGCACCCATGGTGCCTACCCATGCGCCTGACGCAGCCAAAGCCAGCTATTCAACAATGACCGAACGTGTTATTGCGCCACCACCTCACGTAGCCGCCAAAAAAGACCCCAAACTTGCCAATAACTGGAAGACCACAGCGGCAGACCAGTTGACGGACGATGAAGTCAAGGCCATGCCAGACTCCGAGTACATGAACGACAAGCAGATGGCTTTTTTCCGCCACAAGCTGTCCATACTCAAGCAGGATATTCACAACAGTGCGGGTGAAACCACCGAGCACTTGCGTGAAGACACCGTAGTGGTCCCCGACCCGGCAGACCGCGCCACCATTGAAGAAGAGCACGCCCTTGAGTTGCGCACCCGGGACAGGGAGCGCAAGCTCCTCAAGAAAATTGAGCAATCGATCGCTCGTATTGACTCTGGCGATTACGGGTATTGCGACGAAACCGGTGAGCCTATTGGCGTAGGCCGGCTGATTGCCCGTCCTACGGCCAATCTTTCACTGGAGGCCCAGCAGCGCCGGGAGCTTAAACAGAAGATGTTTGGGGATTAATCAGGCCGTGCGCCTATGACCTTGTAAAGCTCCTCATAATCCATCCATGGCCAAAGAAGATACCGCGCCCGGTTTACTCTCCAAGGTAGTGAAGTTCGTGCGCAACCCTGCCACGAGCTGGTCAGATCTTGACAATAAGGAAACTGACCGTGACGAGGCCGTGAGCAAGCAGTTGCTCAAGGAAATGATTGAGCGCAAGCGGCGCAACGATTTTGTGCGCAAGCGCGAGTTTGACATGCTGCGCAAAATGCGCAAGCGGGAGGCCATGGTCGGTCAGGACCCCGGTGCCCGGCCTTCGTTTTTTCAGAGCAGCATGCCGTCCAGGCCGGACGACCGCGCCCAGACCATCAAAAAGATTGATGAGATCGAAGCCCAGATGTCCATGCAGTGGTGGCAGACCAAGCCGCGCTCTTCGCTCGATTCGGTCAATTCGTCGTTATTTCCCGGTTCAGCGCCAGCCCCGGTTCCCGCCCCGCTGCTGGATAACGCCTTGCCCGCCGGCTATGGCATCACCGAACCCGCAGGATTGAACTTTCAGGCCGGGCTGGCTGCCAAAAAGGCCGCCACTGCCGCAGCAGGCAGGCCGCCATTGCCGGCTGAAGAGCGCACCGAGCCTGTGCCGCTGCAATCATCACAGCCTATGGTCAAAAATGCGCCTGTCAAGCCGCAGGCCATCAATGGGCTGTCGTGGGGTGGTGGCAGTTATGACAATGGTGTCTCTGGCTTTTCACCGACCAATATGGCGGCAGTTGACGTGGCCGAAGTCGCGCATGATGCCGAACTTGAAGAGGCGTCGATCCGCTTCGCGAACGGTGATGATGCGGGTGCGGAGGCTGGCTTGCTGGAAATGCTCGCTCCTCAAGGTGTGCGGGCAGGGCACCCGGAAACCTGGATGACCCTCTTCGATTTGTATCGTGCAACTGATCAGCCCGGTAAATTTGAAAACGCAGCAATTCAGTTCGTCCAGCGTTTTGACCGTTCTGCGCCGCAATGGTTTTCCATGCCGGACATGGTCAAGCAACTGGGGACATCCGACGGCAGGGCCCCGCGACAGGGACCGGCGGCAGACTGGATTTGTTCCTCGGTTGTTGGTATTCAGACGGTAGCTGCCCTCAGGGCGGCGATTGCAAAAGCACCGATGCCCTGGGTAATTGACTGGAGCAATCTTAAAACCATCGAAGCTGCTGCAGTTGAGCCTTTGTGCAGGGTTTTCAGCGGCTGGTCAGCGCAACCGGTACAACTGCGATTTACTGGCGACACCCAACTCCAGAAGATTTTGCATAACGCGACCCCGTCGGGGCAGCGTGATACCTTGCAGGAGTGGTGGCAGCTTCGCATGGAAGCTCTGCGGGTAACCCACAGGCCAGATGAGTTTGAACTTGCCGCGCTTGATTTTTGTGTGACCTACGAAGTCTCTCCGCCCGCATGGGAAAGCGCGCGTTGCGAATACAAGCCACTGGATGAAGAGGGTGCTGCCATTGCCGGCCACACCATTATTGGCGATGTGTTTCGTGACTCCATGGCGTCAAGCCTGAGTGTCATTGAAGGAGATACGCAAATGGACGCCATGAACTCCCAACTCGGCAACCTTTTATCCATTGAACTCTCTGGCCAGATACAGGGTGATGCCATAGCCGTGCTGGACAAGCTCGAAGCCAAGCTCATGGGTGCTGACATCATGCTGATATCGTGCGCCAAACTCATACGGGTTGATTTTTCTGCAGCTGGAACCTTGCTCAATTGGGTATCAGCGCGACAGGCAGAAAACCGGACCGTGCACTTTTCGGATGTCAATCGTCTGGTCGCTGCTTTCTTCAATGTTATTGGCATAACAGAACACGCCCGGGTCGCTACCCGGATGGATTAAGCTTTACAAGGCGATTTCCATGTTTGTGCCCCTGTAAACAGCGCGCATCAAACCACCCAAACGGGTCAAACGGGTTGCACTCTCGAGCCCGGCTTTGCCCTGACGCTTGCCGCAACTCCCAGTAGGTCATTGTTGTTACTAGCTTAAAGCAACACTTTCACTGCCTGTGCTAAGTGCTTAATTTAGAACATCTTTTAGTGCAATTGCACTTACAAAGACTACTCTAAGTCATTGATTTCATTGAAAAAATTTGTTTCAAATGCCTTGCACCGCAAATCTTTCCTGATAAAGTGGGAAGAAGTGCAATTTAGTGGTGAAAAGTGCGTTTTAAAGGTTTTAATCAGTGTTTCAAGGTGCGTCTTTTGTAGCTCTCGATACCAAGGGTCGGCTCTCTGTGCCGACCCGGCATCGTGACGTGCTCAGCGCCACTGCATCAAGCCAGCTCACGATGACCAAGCATCCGCACGGCTGCCTTATGATTTTCCCCCGAAACGAATGGGAAAAATTTCGTGACCGTATTGCTTCCCTGCCCATGCAGGCTCAGTGGTGGAAGCGTATTTTTCTTGGCAACGCGATGGATGTCGAAATGGACGCCACCGGGCGCGTACTGGTCTCCCCCGAGTTGCGCGCCGCCTCCGGCATCAGCAGGGACACCGTATTGCTGGGTATGGGTAGCTATTTCGAGCTGTGGGATGCAGCGACCTATGCGGCCCAGGAGGCTGAACAGATGAAGGGTGAAATGCCCGATGTCTTCAGAGACTTCTCCTTTTAGAAAGAAGACGGTGCAAGACACATGGACACATCGCACCGTCTTGTTGAACGAAGCCATCGAAGCGCTTCAGATCAAGCCGGACGGACACTATATCGACGCGACCTTTGGGCGCGGCGGACATTCACGGCTGATTCTGTCCCGGCTATCGGCGCAAGGCAGCCTTATGGCCTTCGACAAGGACCTCGAAGCCATCGCCGAAGCTCAAACCATTTCCGACCCGCGATTCTCGATTCGCCACGAAGGCTTCAACCAGCTTGGCACGCTTGCACTTTCAAGCGCCTTGGGCCTGCTGATGGACCTCGGTATCAGCTCGCCGCAAATCGACAACCCGGCGCGTGGGTTTTCTTTCCGCTCGGATGGCCCGCTGGACATGCGCATGGACACCACGCGCGGACAAAGTGTGGCCGACTGGCTGGCAGACGCATCTATAGACAGCATGACGGAGGTGATTCGTGACTATGGAGAAGAACGGTTTGCTGGGCAGATTGCAAAGGCGATTGATCGTCGGAGGCAGGAACGGGGCCCTATTGGAGGCACCGCCGAACTGGCCGAAGTCGTGGCTGGCGCGGTCAAAACCCGCGAGCCGGGCAAGGACCCTGCAACGCGCACATTTCAGGCTCTTCGGATTTTCATCAACGCCGAGCTTGAAGAGCTTGAGCAAGCGCTAGCAGCATCACTGAAAGTATTGCAACCTGGAGGCCGACTGGTGGTGATCAGTTTTCATTCGCTTGAAGACCGAATCGTCAAGCAATTCATCGTCGAACACTCGCGCGAGGTGTTTGATCGCCGGGCCCCGTTTGCGGCGCCCAAGGCCATGCGCCTGAATGCCCTCGGACGCGTCAAGCCTGGTGAAGCTGAAGTTGCGGCTAACCCCCGTTCGCGCAGCGCAGTTATGCGTATTGCCGAACGCACCGGGGTTCAATGATGACCAGGCTCAATCTTTTGCTGCTGTTGGCTGTTCTGGCTAGTGCGCTTTATCTTGTGCATACGCAGTATGAGTCGCGCCGTCTATTTGTCGAGCTTGAAAAAGCCAATGCACAAAGCCGAAAGATTGAAGCAGAAAATGAGCGTCTTCAGGTTGAAAAGCGGACGCAGGCTACGCCCCTGCGGGTTGAAAAACTGGCTAAGGACAATCTGCAGATGCGAACTGCAACGCCAGCCATCACGCAATACGTGACCTACAAGAACGGCACGCCGACCGAGGCTGTGTCGCGTCGCCTGGTGCAGCCCCAGGCAGGTGCAGGAGCCACGCCATGAGCAAAAGCGTGCTCTATACGTCCAGCCCGCTGCTTGCAAGCAAGACGCCGGTGTGGCGCAGTAAATTTATCGTGGCTTCAGTTGCCCTGGCGTTCGCCGGACTGGCTGGACGTGCGGCTTATATCCAGGTCTTTGCAAATGATTTTTTTCAGCGCCAGGGTGAAGTCCGGTTTGCCCGTACGCTGGAGTTACCCGCCAATCGGGGTCGCATACTTGATCGCAACGGATTGATCCTCGCTTCAAGCGTACCCGC
>JANOCP010000057.1:0-20865 GCA_031412235.1 Polaromonas sp. | reverse complement strand
CGCAAAGCTTCCCGGTACTTGGCGACGGTGCGGCGGGCGCATTCAATGCCTTGCTCCTTGAGCATTTCTGAGATCTGGTTGTCGCTGAGCGGTTTTTTGGTGCTTTCAGACACCACAAACTGTTTGATGAGTGCGCGCACCGCCGTGCTTGATGCATTGCCGCCCGTCTCGGTACCCAGCGCAGAGCCAAAAAAGTACTTGAGCTCAAAAGTCCCGTAAGGCGTGCTCATGTATTTGGCGGTAGTCACGCGCGAAATGGTGGACTCATGCAGGCCCAGCTCGTCGGCAATCTCGCGCAGCACCAGCGGGCGCATGGCCAGCTCGCCATGGCTGAAAAAGTTTTTTTGTCGCTCCACAATCGCCGTGCTCACGCGCAAGATGGTGTCAAAGCGCTGCTGGATGTTTTTGATAAACCAGCGCGCCTCCTGCAGGCGCTGCTGCAGGGCTTGACCGTTTTGGCCCCCAGCTCTGCCGCCATGCTGCTTGAGGGCGTTGGCGTAAATGTCGTGTACCCGCAAACGCGGCATCACGTCGCCATTGAGCGTGACCTTGAAGCCACGGCCTGACTTGACGACCAGAACGTCGGGAACGATGAGGTTGCGCTCGACATTGACAAACCGGCGGCCTGGCTTGGGGTCTAGCCGCGCAATCACCCCGATAGCGCCTTTGATCACGTTGTCCGGAAAGCCGCACAACTGCGACAGGCGCTTGACGTCACGCTTGGCCAGTAGCTCCATGGGCTGCTTGCAGACCTCCATGGCGGCGCGGGTTTCAACGCAGTCCCGGCAGTCAAGCAACTGCAGGCCCAGGCATTCCGCCAGGTCGCGCGCGCCCACACCAGCGGGTTCCATGTGGTGCAGCAGTTTTAAAACCACGGCGAAATGCTGCTCAAGCTCTTCGACTTGCGCCAGGTCATCGCCCGCAAGCCCGGTAGCCAGTGATGCGAGGCTGTCTTCAAGATAGCCGTCGTCATTCAGCGATTCAATCAAAAAGTGCAGCGCGGCGCGGTCTTCAGCCGACAGGCGCAGGCTGAGCGACTGGCGATGCAAATGGTCTTGCAATGACTCATGGCTGCTGGCCAGGTCAGAGGCCTCGGTATCGCTGTCATCACCATTGTTTTTACGCGCCGGGGCATCGCCACCCCATTCGCTGTCGTCAGGCGCAGACTCCACCGAGCCATCACCGTCCCAGCTTTCCTCAAGTTTGGCTTCGGACGAAATTTCTGCTGTGGTGTCAGACTCATTTTGCGTTGCAGAACTTGAATCCGACGGGGTTGACGCTGTTGAGCTGGTCGCAGACTCAAACTCCTGCGTCTCCTGGCTGACGGGCGTGTTGACATGGTCAAGACCAAACTCTTCGCGCGCAGCAGCGGCGTCCAGCACCTCAAGAAACGGGTTTTCGTCAAGCATCTGCTCGACTTCCTGGCTCAGCTCAAGCGTTGACAGCTGCAACAGGCGAATCGACTGCTGCAGCTGCGGCGTCAGCGCCAGATGCTGCGAAACTCTTAGTGACAGGCCCTGCTTCACGATGTACAGCACCCCCCTGTTGGATGCTCACTGCGTGCAGCACCCTCCCACCTACAGGGGGCGACACCTGCAGCCTGGCGAAGCCAGCTCTGCGGTGTCCGCTTGAAAAGAAAAGGGGCGCAAACGCGTTTGAACCACATCATCACATTCGAAAATGCTCGCCAAGGTACACGCGGCGTACGTCGGCGTTATTGACGATCTCGGATGGCGTTCCCATGGCCAGCACATGGCCGTCGCTGATGATGTACGCGTGGTCGCAAATGCCCAGGGTTTCGCGCACGTTGTGGTCGGTGATCAGCACGCCAATGCCCCGCGCCTTCAAGAACCCGATGATGCGCTGGATTTCGATCACGGCAATTGGGTCAATGCCTGCGAAAGGCTCGTCGAGCAAAATAAAGCGCGGCTGGGTCGCCAGCGCGCGGGCGATCTCGACCCGTCGCCGCTCACCGCCCGACAAAGCCAGCGCTGGTGAATTGCGCAGATGGTCTACCCGTAAATCCTCCAGCAGCGAATCCAGCCGCGTCTGAATGCGCGCACGGTCTAGCGGCTTGCCCGCGTCGTCGCGCTGTAGTTCCAGCACGGCTCGTACATTTTCCTCGACCGTCAGCTTGCGAAAAATGGACGCTTCCTGCGGCAGATAGCTCAGACCCAGGCGAGCCCGTTTGTGAATGGGCATGCGCTCGACAGAGCTGCCGTCAATCGTGATCTCGCCTGCATCAGCGCGTACAAGACCCACAATCATGTAAAACGAGGTGGTTTTACCCGCACCGTTGGGGCCTAGCAAACCCACGACTTCGCCACTTTGAACCGCCAGTGACACGTCCTGCACCACCTTGCGGCTACCGTAGGACTTTTGCAGTCCAGTTGCCACCAGGCGGCTGGTGCTTGATGCGGGTTTGCCCTGCTGCTGATCCGCCAAGGCTGCGCTGGGTGACGCCTTGGCGTCGTCTGGATGACCCGCCTGCATGCCGGGCTTAGTTTTTCTCAGAGCCCAGCGTGCTGCTGGGCCTCAGATTGGGCACCGGCCCGCTGGGCAGGGCAGCACCGCCTGCTGCAGACGCTGCAATACGTGGCGACAATAGCGCCCGCACGCGGCCTGTCGGGTTGGTGGCGGTACGGTTTTGCGCCCCGCCGTCCACCGTAAACACGTCGGTGGTGTTGTCGTAGTTGATCTGCGCGCCGGTAGTTTCGTCAGCCAGTGTGGCCCCGTTGTACCGGCGCAGCACCGCACTGCGGATAAATTTAACGACGTCCGCACGGCTGTCGTACTCAATCAGTTCGGCCTCGCCTTCGATGTATTCGTCGACAAGATCGCGCTTTTTGCGATAAAAAGCCAGTTTTCCCGTGGGGGCTATAACCGTGGCCTGCTGGTAACCCTCAGGGTCCTGACGCACGTCAACCCTGGCACCGCGAATAATGGTGGTGCCTTTGGTGATGACCACATTACCGGTAAAGACGCTGGTTTGCTTGAGGTCGTCATAACGCAGGGCATCAGCCTCGGCGTTCATGGGCTTTTCACGGTCAGCCTTTTCAGCCGCTGCCGGGCCGGCAACCAAAGCCAGAACGGCGGCGACAGAAATTAAAAGCGATGTGGGATGTTTCATAAAGGCACGAATCTTGCTGCTTGCATGTTCAAAGCATTGTAGCCATGCGAGTGCTGCCATTGCCGGTGCGCTGCGCTTTGCGGGGCGTCTTTGCAAATAAAAAACCCGCCTTGAGTGTGTACAGCTCGTACACAGGCGGGTTTTTGTTTTGTGCAGACCTGTATGACTGCACAAAGCCAGCGTGCATCAGGCTTTGGGTTTGGTCTTGCGAAGGGTTTCCAGCACGTAATCAGTCACCACAAGCGCACGCTCCATGGTCTGGGCAACAGAGCCTGAGGTGTAGTATTTTCCTGCGATGCCCAATGAAGGTACGCCATCAACCTTGTAAGCATCCTGAAGCTGGGTCGATTTGCGTACCCGGGTTACCACGGGGAAGGAGTTGTAGGCTTCGACGAACTTGGCCTTGTTGATACCCTGCTTTTCGGCCCAGTCAGCCACCTGGTCGGCGGTATTAAGCGTCTGCTTTTCAACATGAATGGCGTAAAAAACCTTTTTATGCAATTCCTGCAGCTTGCCCATGCTCTCCAGCACAAAATAAAGACGTTGCTGCGGCTCGAAGTCGGGCCTGAATGCGACCGGCGCGCGCCGAAAGCTCACATCCTTAGGCAGTTTTTTGAGCCACTCCTCAAGCTGCGGCTCAAACCGGTTGCAGTGCTGGCAGCTGTACCAGAAGAACTCGACCACCTCGATTTTGCCGGCTGGGGCTTCGGTGGCAGCGGGTTTGTCAAGTACCAGGTAGTCGGTGCCTTCCTGTGGCGCCTTGGCCTGGGCAAAAGCTGCACCGGAAATGCTCAAGCCACCAAGGGCAGTGGCGGCAACCGTTGCGGTTGACATCGAAAACTCACGTCGTTGCATTCAATTTTCTCCTGAATAACTCGGAAATAACCCAAAAACAGCCACCACCGGCGGGGAAGCATCAGGTGTTGGACGCCGGGAACTGGAAAAGTTCAGCGCTGGACCCTGACCAGCGCGGTTTCAACCGAATTGGCATCCAGCTTTTCCTTGGCCTTGTCTGCATCGTCCTTTTTCTCAAAAGGCCCCAGACGCACGCGGTAGACGGTTCGGCCAGACTGCTCGCGCTCGGTCACCTTGGCCTGAAAGCCCATCAGCAGAAGCTTGGCACGCTGCTGCTCAGCGTCTTCAGGCGTACGAAAGGCACCCGCCTGAATAAAGTAGTTAAACGGGTCAGCCCCCGACGCAGTTGACCCCGCGTCGGGCTTGGGGTCGGTTTTGGCTTTAGCGAGGTCACCCAGCGGGTCATTTGATGCAGGTGCCTTGGCTGGCGCGGCTACCGCTTTAGCAGCACTTGCGCCTGCAGCTGGCGGCGTGACGGGGCCACTGACTGCCGGGCCGCTGCTCGCCGCGGCCGATGCCGCTGCAACAGCAGGCCGCACCGCGTTTTTGCCTGCCAGAGCGGCGTTCGGGTCCCAGTCCTTGTTCTTTTTGGCCTCGGCCGCGTCGTTTTCTGCACTATGGGACTGGCCCTTGTTCAGGAAAGGGACCGGCACTTTGGTGACATAAACCGCGACAGCCAGCGCAGCACCCAGGCCCAGCAGCGCACCAATGATCAAACCCAACAAGGTGCCGCCATGTTGTCTGTGCAGGGTTTTCATGGTTTTGATGTTCATCTTCTCTGGCTGCTTCATACGGCCCTTACCCAGTATTTGTATTGCTGATATTGCGGCTTCACATTTTGCGTGGTGCGCTGACGCCCAGCACCGCCAGCCCATTGTGCAACACCTGCGCGGTAGCGGCGACCAGGCCAAGACGGGCCAGCTTGACGGCTTCGTCGTCTACCAATATGCGCTCGGCGTCGTAATAGCTGTGATAGCAGGCGGCCAGCTCGCGCAGGTAAAAGGCCACGTCGTGCGGCGCAAAACCGCTGGCGGCGTTGGTCAGCATGTCGGGGTATTTGGCCAGCAGCAGCATTAGCGCCTGCGCCTGCGGGCTCACCAAAGGCGACAGGTCAACGTCCTTCAACGCCGCGTCGTCACCGCCCTGAGCCGCCCATGTCGTCAGGATCGAGCAGATGCGGGCATGGGCGTACTGCACGTAGTACACCGGGTTTTCGTTGTTTTTAGCCAGGGCCAGGTCAATGTCGAAGATGTATTCGGTATCCGGCTTGCGGCTGAGCAAAAAGAAACGCACGGCGTCGGCGCTGGTCCAGTCAATCAAATCGCGCAGGGTCACGTAGCTGCCCGCGCGTTTGGAGATTTTGACTTCTTCACCGTTGCGCACCACACGCACCATGGTGTGTAGCACGTAGTCAGGGTAGCCCTGCGGCACGCCTTCGCCTGCCGCCTGCAATCCGGCGCGCACACGGGCGATGGTGCCGTGGTGGTCCATGCCCTGGATGTTGATGGCGCGGATGTAGCCACGCTGCCACTTGGCCAGGTGATAGGCGACGTCGGGTACGAAGTAGGTGTAAGTGCCGTCGCTTTTTTTCATCACGCGGTCTTTGTCGTCACCGTAGTCGGTGGACTTGAGCCAGAGCGCACCATCCTGTTCGTAGGTTTTGCCAGCGTCTTTCAGTTTGGCAACCGCAGCATCCACCCGACCCGAGCTGTAAAGGCTTGACTCAAGATAATAGTTGTCAAAGCGCACTGAAAATGCCTGCAAATCCAGGTCTTGCTCGCGCCGCAGGTAGGCCACGGCAAACTGGCGGATCGAATCAAGGTCTTCAACCTCGCCCGACGCCGTGAACTCGCGGTCGTCTGACCTGACTGTCTTTTTTGCCAGAAAGTCATTGGCAATATCAAGAATGTAGTCACCGTTGTAGGCAGATTCCGGCCAGAGAGCATCGCCGGGGTTGATGCCTTTGGCGCGTGCCTGGGTGCTGGTTGCCAGGGTGTGAATCTGCACACCCGCATCGTTGTAATAAAACTCGCGGTACACATCAACGCCCTGCGTTACAAACAGGTTGCAGATGGCGTCGCCCAAAGCGGCCTGGCGGCCATGGCCCACGTGCAGCGGGCCGGTCGGGTTGGCCGACACAAACTCGACAATCATGCGCTGGCCTTCTGCCTGCGGCTTGACGCCGTACTGCGCTGCAGCCTGCAAAACCTCACGTATTGTTTCCTGTTTTGCAACCGGCTTGAGCTTGATGTTGATGAAGCCAGGCCCGGCGATTTCAACTGCTTCTACCCATCGCTCGTAGCTTGGGCTGGCCAGCAGGGCAGACCGCAAGGCCTCGGCCACCTGACGTGGGTTTTGTTTGAGGCCCTTGGCCAGTTGCATGGCTGCGGTACAGGCAAAGTCACCATGCGCGGCGACCTTGGGCGACTCAAAAGCCGCCTTGTCGCCCGCACCAGGAGAAAGTTTTTCAAGCGCATCAGCCAGCGCGGCGAGGAGATCATTTTTAATCGAGAGCATGCTGCGATTTTAGGTTAACAGGGTCAGCGAGCTTGTGAGCCGCAACGTTATGTGATGGAATTCCAACCGGAACTCAACCCATATCTTCACCTTCTGGAGCCCCCATGAAAAAGCTACTGTCCCTGACTGCTGTCTGTTTCGCCTTCTCCATGGCTTTGTCGCCTGCAGTTCATGCCGCTGCTCACGCGGGTGCTGGCGCAGACTGTGCGGCCAAGTCTGCCGAGAAAAAACTGGCCGGCGCTGCCAAAGCCAGCTTTGAGAAAAAATGCATGGCTGACGCGGGCGGTGGCACGATGGCCCCAAGCGCTGCATGTGAAAAATCTGCCGCTGACAAAAAACTCGCTGGTGCAGCCAAAAACAGCCACATGAAGAAGTGCATGGCCGACGAAAAGGGCCCGGCAAAACCCATGGCTGATGCAAAACCGGCTGATGCCAAGCCCGTGGTTGCCGCTGCCAAGCCCATGGCCGCTGCTTCAGGCGCTAAAAAATAAGCCTGCTACCGCGCAGTTCAACCGGTCAATGGCCAGCCCGCAGCTTTGCGGACTGGCCATTTTCTTGTTCAGACGATATTCAGGGTTTTGCAATGCGGCTTCGGTAAGACGGGTCGCCAAAGCTGTGCTTTAAAAAATCTATCCACAAACGAACCCGCAGCGGCAAATGCTTGCGCTGGGGAAACACGGCGTAAATGCCGTTGGGTGGCGCGGCAAAGTCTTCAAGTACTTCCACCAGTTGGCCCGCTGCCACCTCAGCCTCGACCTCCCAGGTGCTGCGCCACGCAATGCCATAGCCGGCCAGACACCAGTCATGCAGCACCTGGCCGTCAGAGCAGTCCAGCGGGCCGCCCGTCCGGAGGTAAATCAGCTCATAGCCGTCATCAGTCGCCGCGTCCGAAGGGACACCTTCAAGTTGTCGCCGCCGGGCGTCGCGTGGGACGCGAAACGCCCAGCCGCGTGACTGTGAGGCTTCGCTCGACAGGGTCAGGCAGTCAAATTTGCACAGCTCCCCGGGATGCCGCGGCGTGCCGCGCTTTTTAAGGTAGGCCGGTGTTGCCACGCACAGCCGCCGGTTGTCGGCCATGCGCACGCTGACCAGCGACGAGTCCGGCAAATCGCCAACCCGTACGGCGCAATCAAAGCCCTCACCCGCGAGATCGACCACGCGGTCGCTCAGGTTGAGCGAAATGGTCACATCGGCGTGCTGCTCACGAAATTTTGTTACCAGTGGGGCAACATGACGGCGGCCAAAACCGGCTGGCGCCGTAATCCGCAAATGGCCGCTGGCCTTGACACCGCCCGCCGACACACTGGCTTCAGCATTGCTCAGGTCGGCCAGCAGCCGCTGGCAATCTTCCAGAAAAGCGCTGCCTTCATGGGTTAGCGTGATACGCCGGGTGGTACGCACCAGCAGCTTCACGCCCAGCCGCTCTTCGAGAGCGTCCAGCCTGCGTCCCATGATGGCCGGAGCCAGGCCCTCGGCCTTGGCAGCAGCCGTCAAACTGCCGCGTGCCACCACCGATACAAATGATTCAAGCTGCTTGAGTTTGTCCATCGCCCTGATTATCAGTCGATCTCTTTCAGGCCATACGCCCACATGCTTTGCAGTCCCACACCTACGCCGCCCGGTATCCATAAACCTTACAAAAGGAAGCAGGTAAGCCTCAGTCCAACCGGAATGCAGTTTTTATCAAACCACATCAAGGAATTTCCATGAAATATTCAATCATTTTTTCAGCTGCCGCTTTGGCTTTGGCGCTTAGCGCGTGCGACCGGCCCACCGTAGTAACACCGGCTGCGGTGGTAACCGTTCCTGGACCTGCCGGCCCAACTGGTGCCACGGGCTCCACCGGATCAACCGGTTCTACTGGCTCCACCGGTTCTACGGGTTCCATGGGCTCGACTGGCTCTACTGGCGCTACCGGCTCGACCGGTGACACCGGCGCTACCGGATCCACCGGTGACACGGGTGCCACTGGCGCACGCGGCCGGACGGGCGGCGACACCGTGGTGATCGTTCCTCCTGCACCAGCGAAGTAATTCTGCTGATACCGCAGGGTATTTGCTACGTTTTATATAGCTAGTGATACCCGTTGATAATGGGTCAGGAAGCTTTTCGGTACCCAAAGCGACTGTAAATGCCGTTTCGGGTACCGTTTAGCGCCGCAGAACTCAAAGCACAGTCTTGCCAATCCTTAGCGCCTCAATCTGCGCGCTCGAGTAGCCCACTTCTGCCAGTAGCGCATCGGTGTGCTGGCCAACGTGCGGGGGGTTGCTGCGCAATCCTGGGCGCTCGCCATCCAGCGTAATCGGCATCAGGGGCACAAGCGCTGACCGGCCGTCGTTCAAAACCATGGGTGCCAGGCCACCGGTCGCCAGTAGATGCGGGTCATAGAACAGGTCCTGCGGGCGCGTGATGGGTGCAAACGGCAAGCCGTTTTGCTCAAACACGGTAGCGAGTTCTACAGCGCTGAATGCTGACAGGTGTGAGCGCAACACAGGCATCAACCAGCCACGTGCGCGCACGCGGTCGTTGTTGGTAAGCAGTTGCGGGTCAGACTGCAGCCTTGCCAGGTCAAATGCCTTGCAAAACACCGTCCACTGCGTGTCACTGACAACCGCCAAGAATATCTGCTCACCGTCCTTGACGGTAAACACGTCATACACAGCCCACGCAGAGATGCGGCTGGGCATGGGCGCGGCGGGCTCGCCGGTCACGGCAAATTGCATCATGTGCTGGGCGACCAGAAAGACATTGTTCTCAAAAAGCGCGCTTTGCACTTCCTGGCCCTTGCCGGTTTTTTCCCGCTGGGCCAGCGCGGACATCGCGCCAATGGCGCCAAACATGCCGCCCATAATGTCGTTAACGCTGCTGCCAGCGCGCAGCGGGTCGCCATCACGGCCCGTCATGTAGGCCAGGCCGCCCATCATCTGCACCACTTCATCGAGAGCTGTGCGGTGGTCATAGGGGCCAGGCAAAAACCCCTTGTGGCTGACGTAAATCAGCCGTTCATTGAGCTTGCGCAGGGTGGCGTAGTCAAGCCCCAGCTTTGCCATGGTGCCTGGCCTGAAGTTTTCGCTGACGATATCGGCTGTGGCAATCAGCTTGAGGGCGACCTCTTTGCCTTCGGCCGTCTGCAGGTCGAGTGCAATGCTTTTTTTGTTGCGGTTAAAGAGTGCAAAAAATCCGGCCCCGGAGCCAATCAGCCTGCGGGTGTTGTCGCCGCCCAGGGGTTCGACCTTGATGACTTCTGCGCCCAGGTCAGCCAGCACCATGCCGCAGGTCGGGCCCATGACCATGTGGGTAAATTCAACGACGCGTAGGCCTTCGAAAGGTAGTTTTTTGTTGACCATCCATAACTTTCTGCATGTCGGAACCTCAGGACTCAGTTGCACTGCGCGTCCGATTATCAGGACATACGGTGCCGCGCCATGGCACGGCGACCCGCGTGACTGCCCTTCATGGCTGATTCGAGATACCGTCCACAGGCTTCACCGAATGAACTACCCCCAATTAAGTCATGGATAAATTGATTTAACGCTGGCAAATATCCGTCCTGGTATCAAATAAAGTATGGGGATGGAAAAGTCTGTACCCTCCGCAGTTGCACTGCCCATCAAGGCCGTTTTGTTTGACGCCTACGGCACGCTGTTTGACGTTTACAGCGTAGGCCTGCTGGCAGAGCAGCTTTTCCCCGGTCACGGCCAGGCCATTGGCATGCTGTGGCGTAACAAGCAGATTGAATATTCCCGGCTGGTCACCACCAGCAAACGTGGCCCGAACCGTGAATCGGTCTACCAGCCGTTCTGGCAGCTGACCCGGGCCGCTTTGGTGTTTGCTATTAAAACAATAGCCATAAGTAACCGTGAATATTGGGCACAGAGCATATTTGATGCAAATTATGGGGTGCAGGTCGAACAATTGATGAACCAGTATCGGCACCTGAGCGCTTTTCCTGAGAACCGCGAAGTTCTGGCCGCGCTGAAAGCCAAAGGCATCGCCACCGGCGTTTTGAGCAACGGCGACCCGGCCATGCTGGACGTGGCCGTCAAATCCGCTGGCCTGGGCGACCTGCTTGACCACGTCATCAGCGTAGATTCGATACGCAAATATAAAACCGACCCCGACGCCTATGCATTAGGTGAAAATGCCTGCGGCCTGCCCGCCTGCCAGATTGCCTTTGTCAGCAGTAACAGCTGGGACGCTCTGGCGGCCACCTGGTATGGCTACCAGACGCTATGGGTCAACCGCGCCGGCACGCCTTTTGAAGAACTGGGCACCCAGCCCGCGCATATTGGCAGCAGCCTGCGCGACGTACTATCGTTTTTCTGATTGTTTTCCTTTCATTTTTTGTTTCCTTGATGCTTGACGGAGCCCCCAGATGACCACACGCACACCCATCCACCGCCTGCAAGTCGCCAGCAATCTGCAGCAGTTTATTGACGACCAGGTGCTGCCCGGCACCGGCGTGACAAGCGCCGCCTTCTGGAAGGGCTTTGACGCCATCGTGTCCGACCTGGCCCCCAAAAACATCGCCCTGCTGGCCGAGCTCGACCGCCTGCAGACCGAGATGGACGCCTGGCATAAGGCCAACCCCGGCCCGATAGCCGACATGAAGGCTTACCGCGCTTTTCTCGAAAACACCGGGTACCTGGTCAAGTCACCGAAGAGCGTGACCATCACCACCGGCAACGTTGATGCCGAACTGGCCAAACAGGCCGGCCCGCAACTGGTGGTGCCGATTTTGAACGCACGCTACGCGCTCAATGCCGCCAACGCGCGCTGGGGCTCGCTGTATGACGCGCTGTACGGCACCGATGTAATTCTTGAGGCCGACGGCGCAGAAAAAGGCAAAGGCTACAACCCGGTTCGCGGCGCCAAAGTGATTGAATACGCACGCCACGTACTTGACCGCACCGCGCCGCTGGCCAGCGGCTCGCACATTGACTCTTGCGGCTACAGCGTCCGCGCTGGCAAGCTGGTCGTCAAGCTTAAAAACGGCAAAAGCGTGCAATTGCAGGACGCCAAACAATTCGTTGGCTACCAGGGCAAGATGTCTGCGCCCACGTCGGTGCTGTTGCAGCACAACGGCCTTCACCTTGACATACAGATCAATGCCGCAACGCCGATTGGAAAAACCGATGCGGCCGGCGTGTGCGACCTGGTGCTTGAAGCCGCACTGTCGACCATTCTGGATCTGGAAGACTCAGTCGCCGTGGTCGATGCGGACGACAAGGTGCTGGCATACAGCAACTGGCTGGGCATGTTGCAGGGCACGTTGACCGAAAGCATCACCAAAGACGGCAAAACCTTCACGCGCGGGCTCAACCCTGACCGTGTGTACACCGCTGCCACGGGTACAAAGCCCGTGGTACTGCATGGCCGTTCGCTGATGTTTTTGCGCAATGTCGGTCACCTCATGACCAACCCGGCGATTACCTATACCGCTGCTGATGGCAGTACAAAAGAAATCCCCGAAGGCATTCTCGACGCGGTGGTCACCACCACGATTGCCATGCATGATCTCAAACGCAAGGCCAAGGACGGCATCCGCAACTCGCGCAAGGGCAGCGTTTACATCGTCAAGCCCAAAATGCATGGCCCGGCTGAAGTCGGCTTTGCTGCAGAGCTGTTCAGCCGCGTTGAAAAAATGCTGGGCCTGCCCGACAGCACCGTCAAGCTCGGCATCATGGACGAAGAGCGCCGCACCAGCGTCAACCTGAAAGCCTGTATCGCCGCTGCCAAAAGCCGCGTGGCGTTTATCAATACCGGCTTTCTGGACCGCACCGGCGACGAGATGCACACCGCCATGCAGGCCGGCCCCATGATCCGCAAGGGCGACATGAAAAGCAGCGCCTGGATTGCCGCCTACGAAAAAAACAACGTGCTGGTCGGCCTGAGCTGCGGCCTGCGCGGCAAGGCACAAATCGGCAAAGGCATGTGGGCCATGCCCGACCTGATGAAAGCCATGATGGAGCAAAAAATTGCCCACCCCAAAGCCGGCGCCAACACCGCCTGGGTACCCAGCCCGACCGGCGCGACGCTGCATGCGTTGCACTACCACCAGGTCAAGGTGAGCAAGGTACAAAAAGACCTCGAAAAAATCGACGCCAACAAAGAGCGCAACGCGCTGCTCAACGGCCTGCTGCAAATCCCCGTGACCACCACACCAGACTGGACGCCTGAGGCAAAACAGCAGGAACTGGACAACAACGCCCAGGGCATTCTGGGCTACGTCGTGCGCTGGATTGACCAGGGCGTAGGCTGCAGCAAGGTGCCGGACATCCACAACATCGGCCTGATGGAAGACCGCGCCACCCTGCGCATCAGCAGCCAGCACATGGCCAACTGGCTGCTGCACGGCGTGGTGAGCAAAGAGCAGATCACCGAGACCTTTGAGCGCATGGCCGCTGTGGTCGACAAACAGAATGCTGGTGACGCGCTGTACCAGCCGATGGCCGGCAACTTTGAGACTTCGGCGGCTTACAAGGCGGCATGTGACCTGGTGTTCAAGGGACTGGAGCAGCCTAGCGGCTATACCGAGCCGCTGCTGCATGCCTGGCGCCTGAAGGTGAAGGCGGGGACGACTTAATCAAATACTCGTCAGTATTGATAGCGAACTGCTGAATTTTGACGAGGGCTTGAAGGCTATTTAATGCCTGAGATTGTGAAAACGGCACTTCCGGGTGCCGTTTTTGGTTTTTGAGGAGCTGTCCGTTTTCAACCCCGCTGTTCATCCAGCAGAGACCGGGTGACCACGCACGGCTACTCCTCAGAGATCAACGATTCAAATCGGTCCTTTTGCCTGAGAGTTTCCGGTATGGTTGCTCCTTCGGCGCAAAGTGGCGCTGTGCTGTGACTGTGGCGCTACCTTGTCTCTCCCAATCTGAATTTAAAAAGCGCAACTACGCCAGAAATCGCTCCACCAACGCCATCCAGAAGGCAGCACCCGGCGCGATGATGTCGTCATTGAAGTCGTAGCCAGGGTTGTGCACGTTGCAAGCGCCCGGTGTGCCGGGGCCACCGTTACCCACAAAAAAGTAACAACCCGGCACCCGCTGCAACATGAAAGAAAAATCCTCACTCGCGGTGAACATGGGGCCGTTGGGGTCAACGCGCTCGGGGCCAAACAGCTTCAAGGCCACAGACGTTGCCAATTCTGTTTCTTTGGGCGTGTTGACAAGCACGGCATAACCTTCTTGCCAATCGATGGAGGCTTGCACGCCATAGCTCGCCGCTTGCAGGTCGACAAGCGCCATAATCCGCGCCTTGAGCAAGGCCCTGACGTCGGTGTCCAATGCCCTGACGCTCAACTCCAGCCGGGCTTCTTCAGGAATGACGTTATTGGCCTCGCCTGCGTGAAGGGCCCCCACCGTGACCACCGCCGTCTTCAACGGATCGACATTTCTGGACACGATGGTCTGCAATGCCATGACGATGGAGGCCGCTGCCACCACGGTATCGACAGACTGATGAGGAAATGCGCCGTGGCCACCGCGCCCCTTCAAGCGGATGGTCACGTTGTCGCTGGATGCCATCGTAGGGCCACTTCTGAACACGAAGCGCCCCGTCTCGATACCCGGCATGTTGTGCAAGGCAAACACTGCGTCGCAGGGGAACCGTTCAAACAGGCCATCCGCCATCATCTGCACCGCGCCACCCGCCCCTTCTTCTGCGGGCTGGAAAATCAGATGCAGCACGCCATCAAAATCAAGCTCCTGAGCCATCAGCCTGGCAGCAGCCAGCAGCGTGGCGGTGTGACCGTCGTGGCCGCAGCCATGCATCAGCCCCGGCTTGGTGCTGGCCCACGCGCGTGTGCCTGCTTCAAGAATCGGCAGCGCATCCATATCGGCACGCAGCCCCAGGGAACGGCTGCTTTTGCCACGACGCAAGGTGCCCACCACGCCGGTTTGCCCCAGTCCAGTTGTGACCTCATAGCCCCAATCGCGCAACTTGCCAGCCACCAGGGCGGCGGTGCGGTGTTCCTCAAAAGCAAGCTCGGGGTGGGCATGAATGTCACGGCGAATCTGGATGAATTCTCCGACCCGCCCGTTCATCGCATGACCCAGGTAATTGCCGTCAAGCATGTTGACCCCGCTGCGGTCGTTATCGTTGTCAGCCATGCCGCTTATTGTGGTTCCAGCTTGATGGACTTGGCAATCGCCGCAGCCTTGACCACTTCCTTTTTGTAGAAGGCGTCAAGCTGTGCCAGGCTCATGGGTTCAGCCACTGTGCTGCCTGCGGTCTCAATGATTTTGCGAATGTCCGGGTTACCCAGCGCGGTGTAGGCGGCTTTGTGCACGGCGGCAACTTGTGAATCAGGCGTTTTGGCGCTGGCTTCAATGCCAATCCAGATGCTGAACTGGTAGTCCTCAAAGCCTTTGGTGGCGCTTGCCAGGGGCAACCTGGGCAGGCGTGCCAGGGGTTGGCTGGAGGCGAGAGCCAGCGCTTTGATTTGGCCGCTCTCAATGGCGCCCATCACCGGGCCAACCAGGGGGACCACCGCAAAGTCAATCACGCCGCCCATCAAATCCTTGAGGTAGGGTGCCATGCCGTTGTAAGGCGCGTGCAGGCCACGGGCTCCTGCCGTTTGCAGGGCTTTTTCAGCCATCAGGTGATAGAGTGAGCCGATGCCCGTAGAGCCAAAGCTGAGAGGCTTGTCAGACTTTTTGGCCAGTGCGACGAACTCTTCCAGCGTGTTTACCGGCAAATCCTTGCGCACGGCAATAGCAATGGGAGTGTGTCCCACCAAGGCGGCTAAACGCATGTCTTCCGGTTTGTTTTTGGCAGCAGCGACGCCCAGCGGCGTGTAGATGAGTTCCAGAGGCGAGCCTGCCAGAAGGGTGTAGCCATCCGGCTGGGCATTGGCGGCCTTGAGCACACCCAGGGAGCCACCCACACCCACCACGTTTTCGATGATGACGGGCTGGCCAAACACTTCTGCCATGCCTTTGCCGACGGCGCGGCCCAGCACATCGGAGCCCCCGCCCGGAGGAAAGGCCACGATCATGCTGACCGGTTTGGACGGGTAGGTCTGCGCAGCCACTGAAGCAGCCAACGCAAAGCCGACAAACAGTGCACTGCAATAACGAATCAAAGCGCGTGGGGAAGGATGCATGGCGGGCTCCAGAAAGATAGGGGTGAAGCGAATGGTAGGTGGCCGCAAACAATGCGTCCAATGACTTATTTTTCTAGTTATCATTCATTTTTCTCATTAAACACAAGTTACTTTTCAATTGATTTCTTCCTTCACTTGAAGGGCTGCCAGCCATGAATATCAAACATCTGGAGCACCTGCTGGCTCTGGCCGACACCGGCTCCTTCAGCCGCGCCGCCGAGAAACTGTTCATCACCCAATCGGCGTTGAGTCGCAGCATCCAGAGTCTGGAAAGCGATTTGGGCGCAAGGGTGCTGGATCGCATAGGCAAGCGTAACGAGCTCACCCCGCTGGGCCTGGACGTGGTGGCCCGGGCTCGCCATATCGTGCGGGACGCAGCCGAGCTGCGCCACAGCGCGCAATTGCTGCAAAAAGGCGGCCAGGGTTCTGTCAGTGTGGGCTTGGGCTCGGGGCCGGGCGCGCTGCTGATGACGCCGCTGATGTGCGCCGCAGCCGGGCACTACCCTGGCATGCAGGTTTCCATCACGCGTGGGCCGACCGAACTTCAACTCCAGCAACTGCGGAGCCGCAAGCTTGATGCCATGGTGGTGGACATACGCCGCGTCACACCCGCCACTGACTTGAACATTGAATCGCTGGGAGAAATCCGCGCCGGTTTTATCGTCAATGCCACCCACCCACTGGCAGCCAAACGCTCGGTCAGCTTTCAGGACATCACGCAATACCCGGTAGCATCCACACCCTTATCGGACGAAGTGGTGCGCCAGCTGGTGGATCAATACGGTGTGATGGCCAACCCGTCGGCGATGGCCGCGCTAATGTGTGAAGACATCGCCAGTATGCTGGCGACGGTTGCGCAGACCCAGGCCATTTATTTGGGGGTGGTAGCAGCTGCCCGGGCTGGCTTGCAAGACGGGTCACTGGTTGAATTGCCCATCAAACCCACGCTCAGGGCCGCAGCCCGATTTGCATACGTCACGCTGGCAGGGCGAACCGAAGCCCCGGTAATGGGCTGGTTTCGTGGTTTTGTGCGCGAGCATTTGCACGATTGAGCGCCGCCTCGAGCAGACCTGATGAAATAAAAAAACACGCACAACCCCATTTGAAAATAATCAACGTTGATAGCGCGCAATTCATTATTTGCGGTTTTTTTAGGTCACTTTGACGACGGATTCAATGACGAAGTGCAGCGTTCAAAAGCCTGGCCTCATGTATGTACGGCACGCAGGACGTTTAGCCGACTGCAATGCCACGTGCGGTAGCGCTGGCCAGCGGCAGCGTCTCAAGGCCAGCGCCAAGGCTTGAAATTGCGGCAATCCTGTTATGGTCGAAAGGCGGGTTCATGATGTTTTGATTCATCCGCTCATATCAAATCGCTTATCGGCGCAAGCCATCCACATGAAAAAATTGTATGCAATCGAAACCGTTGAAATAGTTTGCACCTATCTGTATTGAGTCACGACGGGCAATTACGCTAGAGACTCGTATCAGCTCCAAACTCACCCCCGGTCTTAACCCTGACTTCACGACAACACGCCCCTGATGGCTTCGCAACCTGACGTACTTCAGCACTGCTTGCAAGAGGCCACTTCTGCCTCCAGGCCCGCGCTCAATCACTGTATAGAGCAAGCGGTAGCTGCGCTGCAGGCGCTTGAAGCGCAGAGCATGAAGGCCGTTGAGCGTGACGAACTGGCCAGCGCCTGGCGCCATCTGCAGGACAAAAAGGCCGCATGGAGCGCACGCTATTGCGCCGACCTGATGGCGGAATTTGCCAAAACGGTGGCTGCGGCAACACCTGGTCAAGCCATAACGGCCTCCAGCCTGTCGGTTACGCGCAACACCGGCAGTGCGGGGCTGGACATGTTTTCGCTCGTCGACGACACGGATGTGGCGCAGGCCATTGAGTCGTCGCGGTTGCTGCAGCACGTGCTTCCGCGGGTAGAGCAGGCGCTGGCCGAGCTGGACACACTCATCAGCTCGGTTCAGGGCCTTGAAAATGTCCGGCCCGAGCTCAACCCCCTGCGCCCCGAAGTTTTCACCCGGACACTGCAAAAGCTGCTGGCTGCCTCCTCCGCAGAGCCCGCCATGCTTTCGGCGTGGATACGGCATCTGGCTGAGCCGCTGGGCAAAGAACTCAACGGCATTTACAAAAAGATAATCCTGGTGCTGGAGCAGGCTCATGTGCAGGCCGCCAACTACCGCGTGCTGCAAACCCCTGCCAGCGCGATGGGACGCTCAGGACCCTCGTCTGGCGGGGCTTTGGGGGCAGCCTCAGGTAGTGGCGGACGACAAGGTGATGGCAGCGGGTATGGCAGCGACGATGGCGACGGCCAGACCGGTGAGGCTGCAAAGCAGCCCTCGCAGTACGCTGACCTGTCGAACTATGAAATCAGGGACGAGCTGTTTCAGGACTTTTTGTTTCATGGTGGTAGCAACGCGCACCATCGCCTTGCCCCTTCTTATTACGCCAGCGTTGAAGAAGAGCTCGCCGAGCTGAGGCAGTCGCCTGACTCGGCGACTTCACCGCTGGCTGCAGCGGGCCCGCGCGGCCAGATCGACTACCAGAACATCCCCGCCGTTGACCGGCCACAGCGTTTTGTCGATGTGTCCAGCCCGCTCAGCGCCTCGGTGTGGGGCACGTACGGCCGCTCCCGCGAGCGCGCCATGGTGCGCACCCAGCTCAAGAAAGAAGCCACCCGTGTGGGCCAGGTGCTGGGCCTTGAGGTGGTACGCAAGCTGGTCAGCCAGGTCGCGCAAGACCCGCGCCTGCTGGTGCCGGTGCGCGAATCGATTGTGGCGCTGGAGCCTTCGCTGCTGCGGCTGGCCATGGTGGACCCGCGCTTTTTCAGCGACGAGGGGCATCCGGGCCGACGGCTGATGGAGCGCGTGGCGCAGCGCAGCTTCAAGTACAACGACGAGTACAGCCCCGAGTTCAAGCTGTTTTTTCAGCCCGTTACAGAGGCTTTCAACGGGCTCAATGCCCTGGGCATTGAAGATGCCAGGCCCTTTGGCATGGCGCTCGCCACGCTGGAACACGCCTGGGACGAGCAAGACCAGCAGATCGTACAAAGCCGCCGCAAGGTTTTGCAGGCCCTGCACTTTGCCGAAGATCGCCAGGAGCGCGCCGACCAGATCGCGTTTGACCTGAGCGCCCGCTCAGACCTGGAAGGCGTTCCCGGTGCTGTGCTGGACTTTTTGTTCGGCCCGTGGGCACTGGCCATGGCCCATGCCAAGCTGGTGGATCAGCGCAACCAGGTCGACCCGGAAGGTTTTGGGTCGGTGGTGCCCGACTTGCTGTGGAGCGTCAAGCGCGACGTCACCCTGAAGCGCCCGGCCAAACTGATCGAGATGATTCCCGGCCTGCTCGAAAAACTGCACGCCGGGCTGGCCATGCTGGGGCAAGACCCGAAAGAGAACGAGAAGTTTTTTGAAACCCTGATGAAGCTGCATCAGCCCGTGCTCAAGCTCCGGCGACTCAAAAGCAAGCGCGATGCCGAAGAATCAGGTACGGTGCCGCTGGAGCCCGAGGCCTTGCCAGCCACACCCGAGCAGCGCCGCGCCAAAGCGGCAGAGCAGCCCTGGCTGGCACGTGACGAACTCGACGCGGCCGGCTTTGAAGACACCCAGCCTACTGGCGCCGGGGACCTGGCCTTTATGGATGAGCCGGCAGAACAAGCCGCAGAAATACCTACTCCCGAGACCGTGCCCGCTGAACTGCTGCCCGATACGGAACTGCCGACCAGACCGATGTCTGTGGCGACGAACGATTCAAACGATACCGACCATGGCGACATCACCGCCTCAAGCGCAACAACCGGGCAGGTCCCTGCCTCGGCCGCCTACAGCAAGGACGAAGCCGAGGCCATGTTGATGGCGATGCGTACCGGCAGCTGGGTAGATTTGTACTCCAAACGCCGCTGGTTGCGCGCCCAGTTGATCTGGGCCAGCACCAAGGCCACCCTGTTCATGTTTTTGAGCCACGGCGGCCAGCCGCATTCCATGACCAAGCGCAGCTGCGAAAAGCTGATCATGCAGCGCCTGCTCAGGCCGGTTGATACTGATGGCGTGATAGCGCAAGCGCTTGATGCCCTGGCAGCTGAAGCCGCGGCCTCAGCCGCCGCCAGTGCCAACACGGCCGTGGCCCAGGACGAAGCCGAAACAGTGTGAGGAATCATTGGGGTCAGCCCCAAAAACGCTCCCCGCAATCTCAAGCCTGCCAGACCCCGTAGCCCGCCTCACGCAAGGCAATGCCCAGCTCAACTTCCATGTCGCGTGCGCCCTCGTAGGGCATGGGGTTGTACATCTCATAAAGTTTGGGCAGCAGGCGCAGGCCAAAGTCGCGCACATAGCGGCTGGACTGGATGCCCGCCTTGTGTTTGTCAAAGCGCTGGTCGATGTCAATGCCTGTCATGCCAACGTAGACGAAAGGCTTGCCGAGGATGTAATCGGGATTACAGCGCCTGAAGCGCCCAATGCTCCACACTTCTGGCGCAAGCTCGATCACGTATACGCTGTAGTGATGTTCGCGCTGTTTGCGTGCCTTGCGTGGTTTGGGAGCTTTAACCGGTTGTTCAGCCATGTGCCTGCATGGTAGCGAGTGCCAGCTTCTACACTCAAACCCATGACACCCTGGCCCACGATTGACAAGCTGCCCCTGGGCATGAGCGCCAGCGCGCCACCGGCAGACCAGCCGGACATGGCCAGGCCGTTTGTACAAAATGACGGGCAGCTCAAGTCACTGCACTTCAGCATCAGCGAGCTGCAAAGCCGCATGAACACGCAAGACCCCAGCCAGCTTGAGGTCGACTACACCCGCACCATGATGGGTTTTTTGCTGCTGCACCATGCGCCCGCCAGCATCGGCATGGTGGGGTTGGGCGGCGGCTCACTGGCCAAGTTTTGTTACGTTCAGCTACCCCAAAGCCGCCTGACTGTGCTTGAGATCAACCCGCACGTGATAGCCCTGCGCCGAGAGTTTGAAGTACCCGACAACGATGCGCGCCTGGAAGTCATCGAAGCCGATGGCGCTGCATTCATGGCACTGCAAAAAGCCCGCTTTGACGTGTTGCTGATTGACGGCTTTGACCAGCAGGGTCAGCCCGCTGCGCTGTGCTCGCAGGGTTTTTACGACGACTGCTTTACCGCCCTCAAGCCCGATGGCGTGCTGGTTGTCAACCTGCACTACGACGACGCTGACTACCCGGTATGGGTGACGCGCATACAGCGCAGCTTTGGCGGCAACGCATGTGAA
>JANOCP010000056.1:0-21237 GCA_031412235.1 Polaromonas sp. | reverse complement strand
GCCTTTCATGGCCACGAAGTAACCCAGCAGCTCGCAGGCCGGGCCAGCACCAGCCGTCAAAAGCTGCGCCTGGTAGCCCGAGTTGAGCGAGTCCGAAAAATTGACGCGCGTCCACGGGTGCTCATACGCGACTTGCTCGACAAGCTGTACCGCGTCAAGCCATGCCGGGGTCATGGCTTCAAATTGGGCTTCTATGGGTTTGAGAACGGCGTTCATTGCAGTACGGCTTCAGTGTGGCGGGGTCAAACCTGCGGCGAGTGCGGTTATGGCGGCCTGGGCCTTGTCATGTTTGACCTTGTCGCGCTCTTCGGTGGTAAGGGCTACTTTATCGCGAACATACAGCGGCAGCGCCAGTGCTGCCTCAACACAATGCCCGCTGGCCGCCAGGGCAGGCGCCAGCCGCAGCAGCGCCGTGGCGGTGGGCAGCGCGTCAACCCGGGCAAACTGCAGCACTTCAGCTGAAAGCCGGTTGGCATACACACCAAACACATTGCCCGCTAGAAGGGTGCAATCACCGCCCGTAACCAGATCTTCTGGCCGAATCAGCTTGCAATGCGCGACTTGCGTACAGGTATCGCCAGAAAAGTCATAGCTTTGAACGTACATTTCGTCCATGCGTGCATCCAGCAGCGCGGTAATGCGAATGCTCTGCGTTGGCGCGTCATGCATTTGAAACCTCGCCTCTTCAGCCAGGGCCATCAGCGTGTCTATGGGCAATACCGGGACGCCCGCGCCCTGATTAGCCCCAAAAGCCAGGCCCTGCGCCACCGCGCAAGCCGTACGCAGGCCGGTAAACGAACCCGGCCCCCGGCCAAAGACGATGGCGTCAAGCTCACCCAGCGCAAGCCCGGCATCTGCCAGCAGCGCCAAAATCGCCGGAATCAGCGTGGTCGACGACTTTGCCCCACCAGGCCCACTGTGCTGCCAGACCCGCACGCCGTCCGTCACGGCAACCGACATCACGTCGGTGCTGGTGTCAAAAGCGAGGAATTTCTGGTTTTTAAGCATTAAATGTGGCCGGAGCCCAATAAGAATGGTTGCTTATTGCTATTGATTAAGGAGTAAATAAAGTGACAAAACTGGTGCTGAAAATGGTTTGGCCAGTCGACAGCAAAAGCGCGTTGACCGATTATCCCGCCTCAGCCCTGCCAGCGACGGGAGGGGGCGAAAGGCTGCAGAAAGCTGCACGGATAATCAGCGTATGAATCAACGTCCAAGTTTGAACCCATCGCGTGCATCCTGGCGCTGCGTCGCAGCAAGCCTGCTGGTTTGCATGTTGGCGACTGTTTCCGTCACGGCAGTCCTTGCCCAAAGCCTGCCCAAACCGCTGGCGCAACCAGCTACCCCAATCTTGCCGCCCGAGGTTGATGCCGCGTTGGCCCGGGCCAAGGTACCGCGTGAGGCGCTGGCCGTGCTGGTGGTGGATGCTGCACCTGCCCTGACCGGTAAAACTGCGCCGCTGCTCAGCTTGCGCGCTGAGGCTTCGGTTAACCCGGCATCGGTCATGAAGCTTGTCACCACTTATGCCGGGCTTGAGCTACTGGGGCCGGCGTATACCTGGAACACGCCGGTGTATGTGGACGGCACTATCACTAACGGCGTGTTGCAGGGCAACCTGATTATTCAGGGACGGGGTGACCCCAAGCTGGTGATGGAGCGCCTGTGGCTGCTGCTGCGCCGGGTTCAGGGCCTTGGCATTAAAACCATCACGGGTGACATTCTGCTTGACCGCAGCGCGTTTGCTGTCGCGGCGCAAAACCCGGCCGACTTTGATGGCGAGCCCCTGCGGCCTTACAACGCGTCGCCTGATGCGCTGCTAGTCAATTACAAATCAGTCGTCATGACCTTTGCGCCCAACCCGGCCAGCGGTGTGGCTACGGTGAGCTTTGACCCACCACTGGCCAATGTGCAAATGCAGACTTCGGTGCCACTGGCCTCACCGCAAGCCGAATGTGGGGACTACCGGGGCGCGCTGCAGGCTGACTTCAGTGACCCGTTTCGCATCAGCTTCAAGGGTAATTACGCGCTGGGCTGCGCTGAGAAAGTCTGGCCCGTTGCCTATGCTGACCCGGCAAGCTATGCCGAGCGCGCCCTTGTGGGCATGTGGCAAGACATGGGGGGCAGGCTGGGCGGGCGGGCGCGTGAGGGGCGTGCCCCGGCGGGCGTAAAGCCAGCGTTTGAGATGACCTCACCCACGTTGGCCGAGGTCATTCGCGACATCAACAAGTTCAGCAACAACGTGATGGCGCAGCAGCTGTTTTTGACGCTAAGCCTGGCGCAGTCCGCCTCACGTGCTGGCCTCGCATTACCACCGGCCAGCATTGAAGCCTCACGCGAAGTGGTGCGCAACTGGTGGCGCGAGCGCTTTGGTGAGGCGGATTCACCGGTGCTTGATAACGGTTCCGGCCTGTCGCGCCAGGAGCGCATCACGCCGCAAGGCCTGGCCCGCATGCTGCAAACCGCTTATGTGTCGGGTGCCATGCCGGAGCTGATGGCGTCGCTGCCCATTGCCGGCATTGACGGCACGCTGCGCAGGAGCAAATCACGCGTGTCACAGGGCTGGGCGCATCTTAAAACCGGCTCACTGCGCGATAGCGCCGCGCTGGCGGGCTACGTGCATACGCCCAGCGGCAGGCGCCTGGTGGTGGTAGCGGTTATCAATCACCCCAATGCCAATGCAGCACGGCCAGCGCTTGAGGCGCTGGTTGACTGGGCGGTAAAAGAAGGCAGTCGATGAACACCGCTTTTACCCTGATAGACCTGGTGGGCTCACTGGCCGCATGTCTGACCACCGCGAGCTTTGTGCCACAAGCCTGGCTGAGCTTTAAAACCCGCGATGTCAGCGGCGTGTCGCTGGGCATGTACAGCGTTTTTACCGTCGGCGTGACCTTGTGGCTGGTCTACGGCCTGCTGATGGGCTCCTGGCCCATCGTGATTGCGAACGCCATCACGCTGGCTTTGGCGCTGGCGATATTGGGCATGAAGCTGCGCTTTCGCTGAGGTGATGTCTGGCAGCGCGGCGCCAAAGGTGATGCCACTCAATTCTTGTAAGAAATCTCGACCCGGCGATTTTTGGCCCGACTGACAGCATCACGCCCCATCAAAGCGGGCTGGTGGAAGCTATAGCTGACCGGCTCGAGTTGCTGACGCCTGACACCCAGCCTGATCAGCTCACTGCGTACTTCATTTGCGCGCAGCAAGCCCAATGGGGTGTTGTACTCGTCTGAACCGAAAACATCGGTATTGCCCTCCACCCGCGCTGTGAGTGCGGGATTGTCATTGAGAACCTTTGCGTGTTTTTCTATAACGCCCTGGTACTCCGGCTTGATGTTGTGCTTGTCAAAATCGAAATACACGATGCCTTGAACCACAACTTCTTTAGCCTCGGGAGCCGGTAGGGGTACAGGTGCTGGCAGAGCCGCAAGCGGCACCGGTTCAGGCCCGCGCTTACCCAAATAGTAGGTTGTAGTGGCGATTTGTTCGGATACCTCCGTCAGGGTGTGCCTGTTGGCGCAACCTGAAACAATCCAAAGCGCGCAAAGCGCGAAAGCTGCAGTGAACAATCTTTTCGTCATGGCTGGCCTTTCATTTTTTACATGAACCTTGGCGTGCAGAATTACACCCCTGATGTGATAAGTACTGTCTGGCAAACCATAAGGTTTCGTTTTATTCTGTGGTCGGCAAATACCTGAACCTGTCCCAGCGAGGGCATCTTTCATGCACTTGCTAATCCCAGTACTCTGCATGAGAAAAAGTACGCAGCGCTAGGCTGCGCGTATTGGCGTGTTGCTCTTTCGCAAAGAGTCCAGAACCTTTTACCTGCGTCGGTTCAGCAGGCCTGCAACCACGAAAGACAGGCGTGAATCTTTGACAATCAGATCATCAAGGTCGCTGATCCGAAACAATTTGGAGGGCATTTTCAGTACAAAGAACAAAGGCAGGCCACTGAGTTCAATGTCATCAAGAAGGCTGACGATGATGGGGGCATTGTGTTCGTCGGCATCCTGCAGGCCATCAATTACCAGGCCCTGTATTTCAGGCACTTTTAGCGCGGCGATGTTGGCCAGCACCCATGTCAGTGACTCGACCACCGCACTCCGATGGGGGCTGGAAAGCCTCACCGGATACTTGTCAAATGTCATGAAGAAAGCACCCAGATCATTGTCGAACCGATGGTGCGCCAGCGCAGAATGCAGACTCATTCCAGCGGGTGCAATAGACCCTAAAGCGGTCTGCGACATGGCTGCCAGACCAATGTAGAGCGCAGGTCCCGAATTTTTCGCTGCAGGAGCTACTCCATGAAAAGAATGCCCCTGCGCCGGGTCCATTTGGTGTGTTGACTTCGCGGTTGAACAAGTCTTGCCCAGTACTTCATCGATTTTCTGCTGCGTGAGGGTGGCGTATACCTCTTGTCCCAGCCATTGCACTTTCGATGGGATGACGCCTTCCGGGCTGAAGGAAAATATCCACCGTTCCTCGCCTGCTGTCGAGCCGCTCGATTCACCAGCGCCGCGCGCTGCAGGACACGCTTGCGGCTGAGGCAGACGGGTATGGGTTGCGCAGGCAGGCGGGTTGGATTCGATCATTGATGTCATGGGCTGGTCACTCTTGCTGACTTGCAGAACACGCTACGATGGACTAAAACTGAACGGTCGTCTTCAATTCGCCCAAGCTGCGACCGAGCTATTGTTGGAAATATTTGCTTCATGGTTCAGCGCTGGCGGCCTGGGTCATCAGGCAGTGCAAAAACGAACGTTGGACTGGATTCGGCCAATTTGTTCTTTCGGGATACGGCCGGTTCTCAATAGCACTTCCCACAGGCTTTTGGCTTCATTTTTGGCGCCCTGATAGAAAAAGCTCAACGCAAGTTCGTCGTAACGGCGCCAGACATAGCAGTCATTTTCAACAAACAACACGTCTTTTGTAAAAGGAGTTTTGACGGCAATACTGAACATTGCCTTTGCATTTGCCCAGCGCCCGCGGCCATACAGATAAATGCCCAGCCACATCAATGATTCGGCCCGGGTAGGCCGCGCCTCATGCGCCTTCAGATAGGCATTGATGGTTTCATTTTCTGGCCTTGAGGTGTTGTGCATCAAGCGGGCAATCTGGTATCTTGAATACCAGTCCTCTTCATCCCATCCGGTCAGCTCGGTCCGGCGTTCATAGGCTGTCAGAGCCTTGTCAGACTCACCCGCATCCCTCCAGCTTTGTGCCAGGTAAAACATGTAGCGCAGGTTGCCTGGCTCCTTTACTAGCGCGGTTTCAAGAACTGCTGCGTCGTCGTGGTACTTTCTCGGATTGCGGCTACGAGCCCCGTCTGTGGTGTAAAGCACATTAAGTCCGTTGATCCGCTCAACGGCATGCTCGCGTTCACACTCAAGATACTCGTGCAACACCCCACGGTAACGCCAGGACAGTTTTGTCGATACCAGACAGGTGCGCGCGTAACGCAAGCTATCGTGCAAGATGGTGGCGCTATAGGCATCCGCACTGAGCATCGGCAGGGCGAATGCCTGCGGCAACAACAGTATTTCATCAGCGTCAATGAAGAACAGGTAGTCGCAGTCGGTGCGAGCCAATTCAATAGCCTCCGAACGATTATGGGCAAAGTCTTTCCAGGGCCTGCAATAAAGCTGACCTGGAATAGCGGCCATGGTTTTCTGAATGACTTCACAGGTTTGGTCGGTCGACCCCGTATCAATGATGACCCATGAATCAACGATGGGCATCACTGACTTGAGACAGCGCTCAATAACAGCAGCCTCATCTTTGACAATCATGCAAAGACGGATATGGGGACGATTTGTTGTAGCGGAAATCAATTTTCAATCCTTGCGGCTGCCCCTGGCTGCGTTCAAAAAAACCATCGTGCAGTTCAAACTTCAGCCCCAAATGCCGGAGTGGGGGGGGCTGCCTGTAACTGGCCAGCCATTGCTTTAAATCAGTTTGTGTCCAAGAACACCGCCCAGCACATCGCTTAGGCCGTGGACTGCTGGTTGGGTAACGATGGGCTGCTGGATTGCAAGCAATGCATCTGCCGCATGGGTGGGCGCTGGCGTAGCCGGGCTCGACGCAGGGACCGGCCCGACAGGGTTGGCCAGCTGGGTCGTGTTGACGGGCAACAGCGACGCCTGATCAACCAGACTGGTCGCCGGCGCCGATGAGCTGGTCGCCGCCCCCAGGCCAGCCAGCACATCATTTGTGGGTGACAAGAAAGGCGTCGCGCCAATCGGTAAAAGAGTGGCCAAGTTAGCCATTGCGGCCAGGGGATCCGTCACGCTACCGAGCAAACCGTTACCAAGATCAGTACCAGGAAGCGCAGGGTCTGTTGCACCACCGAGCAGGCCGTTAGCCAGATCAGTAACCGGCGCCAGATTTGCTGTCACGCTACCGAGCAGGCCGTTACCGAGATCAGCCCCAGGCAACGCAGAGTCTGTTGCGCCACCGAGCAGGCCGTTAGCCAGATCAGTAACCGGCGCCAAAGCTGCTGTCACGCTACCGAGCAGGCCGTTACCCAAATCAGTCCCAGGCACCGTGGGGGCTGTTGCACCACCGAGCAGGCCGTTACCGAGATCAGTCACCAAATCAAGCACGGGGCTATTGGCACCGCTGCCTGCCAAACCGTTCACCAGCACATTGGTGTCGGCACCCAAAGCATTGATCTCCAGTCCCTGAACCATTGTGTGCAGGCCTGTAGAAAGTCCAGCCTGCAATTCGCCCACAAAACCTTGCGCATCCAGCGCATCAATTAAACCGGTGACCAGTTGCTGATCGAACGCAGACGTCAAAGGTGGCTGACTTGTATCCACTGAAGGGATAAAGTTGACCAGGTCACTGAGCAGGCCTCCGTTCAAGTACGCAGTCAAGCCATCCACCTCATTTGTGACGGGTACCAGTATCTGGTTTATGCCGGTCGTCAACTGGTCAAAACGTTCTGCTACCCGCGTGTGGACCGCTCCATCAGTCGTCAAGGTTTGAGACAGGTCAGTCACCAGCATGGAAACTGTTTGATCGACCGTTCCGTTGGGGCCGAGAAGACTGGCTGCAGTGCTGCTGGCCTGGCTATCGAGCACATCGGTACCCAGCACTTTGGCCGTTATATCTGTAGTGTTGTCCACCAGGTGGCTGACAGTGTTGCCAAGCGCCTGGTTATTCGCCAAATTGCCCAACGCAGAAGCGGTGCCTGCTACTACGGCGTCAAGCTGGCCCAGCAAGCCCTGGTCATTCTGGTTGGGCCCCAATACCAGCGTGTCGATTGCCGTCGTGAGCTGATCTTCCAGCACAGCAACGGGCATAAGATTTGGAGTCCCCGCAAGCGCGTTGTGCGCCAGGGTGGACGTTACGTTGTTGACCACCCGATCAACACCCGACAGCAAGGTGGGCCCGCCACCCGCAGCCGGGAGATTGACGATGAGGCCTGGGTCACCAACCAGCGCGCCACCCAGCAACTGGTCAGCAGTTCCACCGTCGCCAACGGTTCCGCCCGAACCCACTATTGCAGCCAAGGGAACCCCCAGGCTGGCGGTCACCGCGCTGACCGAATTCAACAAGGGTTGGCTCAAAATTGCTGGGCCCGTAGCGCCCGTGCCGCCCGTAGCGCCCGTGCCGCCCGTAGCGCCCGTGCCGCCCGTAGCACCCGTGCCGCCCGTAGCACCCGTGCCGCCCGTAGCGCCCGCGCCGCCCGTAGCACCCGCGCCGCCCGTAGCACCCGCGCCGCCCGTAGCGCCAGTGCCGCCAGTTCCTGTTGCTCCCGTAGCACCGGTGTCGCCGGTAGCATCCCCGGGACTTATGGACCCTGAAATTGCAGTGTTAGGTGTGCCCGACGACGAACCCGAAGCGGCACCCACAGCAGCCAGCCCCGCAAGCCCAGCACCCAGGGGAAGCAGTAAACCACCGACAAATCCGCCGGGCTCTTCCCCGGCAAGCGTCGTCGATGACTTGGTCTTTTTCAAGATACTGACAGGCTCGCCCAGGTCATCCGGCAAACCCACAAAGTCGGCGTCGCCGCTGATCACCACGATATCGGCCGGCGCCTTGCCGCCATCGGCTTGCGGCGGACGCACCACCACTTCTGAATTGGGCGCAACACGTAACAAAACGCTCTTGGCGCCGCTTGCCGTTGGCACCATCACATCCATAGCTTTTCCGCCGGTCACTACCCGGTCACCCACACGCAGAACCTCCAGTGGTGCAACTGATACGGCTTGGCCGTCCCGAAGAACAAGCGCTTCGGCCGAGCTGCCGGGCGTAATAGCAGCAACCGTAGATGTGACCATGTTGATCCCCTGTTTGGACTTACAAAAATTACTCTTAATGAGAATATCCAGCCAACTCCTGATTGGTTTCAACTTTCTGAAGTTTTTGTTTTCACAACGCACTTGACTTTGACCTTGGGCTTCAGTGCACCCTGCCGATGAGCGTGAAACCATTTTCAGAAACCCGGCGCAGCGCAATTGCTGGTGCATCACATCAAGAAAATAAAAATGATCTGCCATTAGTGCGACTTAATGCCGCACCTGGTGTTGATCTGTAGTCTGGCTATGTGCGCCACAGCACAGACGCTTGCAGCAACACTTAATAGCATCTCCTATCTTCCTGGCAATTCAATTGGCTTTGCAACCATTTGGATACGCAGCCAGCAAGTTGGACTGTTCAGCGCTCTCGACTGCTCTGTTGGACAACACGCCATGCGCGTTGCTTGAGTCGTACAAGTGCGTGGACGGAACTCCTGCCAGTCAAGCCGCGAACGCCGGCGCAATGTGGGGAATCAATCAGTACGTCATCGAGGCCATGCCCGAAAGACTACTGCGGCCTTCAAAATCCGCACCGCAGCCAAACGACCCTGGCTCTGCAAACCAATCTCAAACACGCGCGTTATCCGGCTCGCAAGAAAGTTGATTTTGAGTATCGCTGCAACACTGGAGCTACACGCACAAGTGGTGGACGAGGCAGACACTGCCGCCCTGCTCGTACGCATTCAGGGTCGGGACATGCTGGCTTTTGAACAGCTCTACGGCGTATTTGCCTTGCGCCTGAAGCGCTATGTCAAACGGTTTGTACGAAGTGACCAATGCGCCGAAGACGTGGTCCATGACGTCTTCCTGCGCATCTGGCGCTACGCCGCAAGTTTTGACGCCGTCAAAGTGGGCAGGCCTGATGCGTGGATTTTTCAGATCGCGCGAAACCAGGCGATCACTCAGGCAGTATTAATCTCAAGAAGTATCTCAATCGACAGCTTTGATACCGAGGACGGCCAACCCGCAATCGAAGGGATGGCAGACGAATCTGAAGATGTCAGCATTACCGACCAGATAGCGATCAGGAGCGTCGCTTTCGAGCGCGCGATTTACTTGTTGCCACCAAACTACCGCCAGGCAATCTACCTGAGATACCAACGCGAATTGAGTCACCAGCAGATCGCAGCAATCCTCGGCATCCCAGTGGGCACCGTGAAAACCTGGCTGCGCCGAGCCTTGCTGCAGCTTCGAAAATGTTTGCATGTAAGTTTGAAAAGTCCCGATGCGGAGGAACTGCAAGTATGAAGAAAAATAAGGCGACTCATGGCCAGCCACACGGCACCCGAGATGTGAACAGGTACAGCCGTGTGACTGAGAAAGTCATGGCTGATGTCGTCGCGCTGGGACCAGACAAGTCCCTGGCGGGATGGGATCTGCTGGCTCAGGACATTGCCATTGAAGAGGCCGACAGGCAACTCATGGTGCAGGGCATCCCTGACCTGCGTGCCCAGGCCATCACCGCACTGGCTTATTGGACCTCACTTTCGCGGCGGGTTGATTCGCTGAACCTTACCAAAAACCTGCTGGTGGGGCTGCGCGCTGGCCCGCCCCTGAATGCAGGCGGCCTTAACGATACCCACGCGGACCCGACACATGATTGAATACCTTCTGCCGCTCAGGTTACGGCCCGCCAAGAGTGGTCTCGACGAGAGTTTGGGGCAGGCGCTGCTGTCTGAGTTTTCGCGGGCCAGGGGGCTGCTGCAAACCGCGGCACTGATTTCAGTACCGATTGGTTTGTTAGCTCTTTTGCCTTCGATTTTTTCGCTGGAGGTCTTCGACCGGGTCATTTACAGGCAAGGTATTTCCACATTGATTGCCTTGCTGGCAGGCATCGCTGTAGCCATCGCCATTGAATGGCTTTTTCGCCGACTGCGTGCCGAAAAGCTTCGTGAAGTTGGCGCTCTCGTTGACTGGGCGTTGTCATCGACTCTGCTGGAAAGAATGCTGGGCCAGCCACTCAAAACCCTGGAAGACCGGTCGGCTGCCGCCTGGGTGGCGTTGTTCCGGGATGTAGGAACGGTGCGCAGCCTGTTGACAGGCACTGTAGTGCAGGCTATTTTTGACTTGCCTATTGCAGTCTTCGCGCTTGTTATCGTCGGCGTAGTTGCCACGCCGCTTTTACCCATCGTGCTGATAGGACTCCTTGTTTTTTCTTTGCTGGCCTGGTGGTGGGCAGACGAGCTCAAGTCCGGCAAAGTCGCCGAGATGCAGCGGGCGCGTAGCCTCGATATTTTCACTTCGGAGATCTGCAGGGCCAGGGAATCCCTGAAATCGCTGGACCAGAAGCAGGCCGTGGTGAGCCAGTGGAAGCAGGAGTACGAGGTGTGGCTGGGGGAGAGCTTTCAAAAGGGCGCCCAGCTCGAAGATGCCCGCGAGCTCTCGCACGGGCTGTTGATTACCATGACGGTCAGCATCACGGCTTTTGGTGCGCTGGCCGTTGTCAACCAGTGGATGACCGTTGGCGGACTTATTGCAGCAAACATGCTCGCGCTCAAGGTCATCTCGCCGATTGCCGCGCTTGCAGGCTCCTGGCGCCAGCTGGCTCTTGCAAGAGAGGCCTCCATACGGCTGACCCATCTCTTTGAGCTGGGAGCCGAGCGCGTCGACGGTGAGGTCTCAATTCCAAAGCCCCTTGGGCAGATTCAGCTGGACAAGCTGACCTACAGTTATCGTAAAGATGTCGAGCCGCTGCTGATGGATGTCTCCTTGCTGATGGAGCCCAAGCGCTTGTATGCCATTTGCGGAAAAAATGGTGCCGGAAAATCAACGCTCCTGAAAATTATCTGCGGCCTGTATCCGCCCGATAGCGGCAGAGTACTGCTGGACGGCTATGACATGAAACAGTTCTCCAGAGCCCAGCTCTCGGGCTGGATTGGAAACCTGGGTCAGCAGGTGTACATGCTCGATGGCTCGATTGCCGAGCAGATGCGCAGGGCCTGCCCTACCGCAACCGATGAGCAGATTGTCCGGGCCTGCCAGTTGTCTGGCGCGCATGCGTTTATCTCGACGCGGCCCGATGGCTACAGCACCCAGTTGACCGAGGGCGCACGAAGCCTGTCGGCCGGCGAGCGAAGAAAAATTGCGCTGGCGCAGGTTTTGTTGCGCAACCCTTGCGTGCTGGTACTCGATGAGCCTTCCAACGATCTCGACAATGAAAGTGAGATGCAGCTGATCGCCACCCTCAAAAGCATCGCGCAATTCAGGGCGGTCATCGTGGTGACGCATTCCGCGAGGATGGTGGCCAACGCCGACGCCGTGATCTCTGTCCTTGACCGGGGCAGGGTACAACAGCTGTCCACCGAAGAGGGCTTGTTCAGGCACTTTGGCATAGCGCCCGCGCTGCAAAAAGTCGACAACGCAAAGAAGCCTGAAAAGCCGGTTTACGGGCCCTTGGCAGCCTGAGGTATCAGTACCATGCTGGACACCACACGCCAAAACCCGTCCTTACAGACCAATCTTGGCATTGTCGACCGCCTCAAAAACCCACAGGGGCCGGGTACAGATCCAAATATCAAGAGAAAGTGGTGGTTGCCAGCCGGGATGGCTTTTTTGATCCTGGGTATCGGCACAGCACTGTTCATGCCCATCAATATCAACGTCACCTCGCCTGGGAAAATTGTGCCGTCCAGCCGCGTCAAGACTGTGCAGCATCTCGAAGGGGGCATCGTGAGGGAGGTCTTTGTCCAGGAAGGCGATACGGTTGTCATGGGCGCAGCGCTTTTAACCCTGGATCTGGGCGCCGCCAGCCTGAACCTCGAAGAGCTGACGGCGAGAAAAGCGTCCATGAACGCGGCACGTATTCGCTTGCGCGCGGAGGCCAGCCGAAGTGTGTTGACCCGAACCCAGTTTCCCCCAGACGTTACCGCGGAAATCAGCACGGCTGAGTTGCTGACCTATCGCGCCCGTGTGCTGGAGCTGGAAGGTCAACTCATGTCTTCACGCGGCCAGGTGCAAGCGCAATCGTCCCGCGTTATGGAGGCACAGGCAAAGATCCGCGGCCTGAAAACGCGCCAGGAAATCGTCGACCAGCAACACGCGTTGACCACGCAGTTGACGAAAGAAAAACTGGTGCCGGAAAGTGAAGCGATTCAGTCACGAAAGGACGTTGAATCCAACCGGATGGAGCTGACGACCACGCAACAAACTGAAAAATCAGTGGCCGCTTCGGTGATCGAGGCACAAGGCAAGGTCGATGAGGTTGAGGGCCGGTTTCGTCGCCGTGCAGCAGAAGAACTCCTGACAACAGAGCGTCTTTATTCAACGATTACCGAAGATTTTCAGCGCGCTCAGGCGCAGCGAAGCAGAAATATTATCAAGGCCCCGATCAGCGGGATCATCAAAGGGCTTCACTCCAGCGAGCCTGGCTGGGTCATCAAGGCCGGTGAGCCGATTCTGGATGTGGTGCCGGCCGATGCCAATATTGAGGTGGAAGCCAGGCTAAGCCCCGGCGACCGCGGTCTTGTACAGGTTGGGCAAAAGGTCCTGGTCAAGGTTTCTGCCTATGACTTTTTAAGGTACGGCGCTCTTGACGGAAGCGTTCAGAGGATAGCGGCCGATGCCGATAAAGACCCCAACGGATCGAGCTACTTCAAAATGGTGATTCGGACCAATGGTTCCGTCCTGAGCAAAAACGGGTTGCGTGTGACGCCCGGCATGACTGCAGACGTAGATGTCATTGTGGGCGCTCAAACATTTGCCTGGTATCTGCTGCGTCCCATCCTGAAAGTTGGCGTTGAGGCTTTTAGAGAGCCATGAAAAATAGTCCAGCGCTCAACTTCTTCCAGGTCTGCCGCCTGGCCCGGCCCAAGCTGCTGTGTGCCTGTCTGCTCGCGGGTGGAGAAATGGTACAGGCAGATACGCCACGCAAGGGGGTCGAAGAGATGGCTCTCAGGTTATTAAGCGTTGCGCGCAATGCGCCCGAAGTCCTGCAGGCGCAAAGTGAACTGAAAGGCCGGGCAGCCGACATCCGTGCAGCCGAGCTGCAGCGATACCCCAAGCTCGAACTGGAAACAGCTTTGGGAAAGTCAAACTCACAGCTACCCAACAGCCTGGCAGTTGCCAACAGCCGGGTGACCGCAGGGGTGCGGTATACGGTTTTTGATGCGGGTAAAGCCGATGCACGCATGGCCGCTGCAGCGAGCGGTGTCCAGATGGGAGAACACCGCTTCCGCCGGGTCTCTGAAAACGTGATTTTCGATGCCATGTCGGCCTATCTTCAGATTTTGCGTTTTGAGCTGCTTGTCAGTGTGGCCCAAAGTTCCGAGCAGGCTCTGCGCGACATTGAGGTGCTGGAGGCTCGAAAGCTGGCTCTGGGGGGAGCTGGCATCACAGACTCAAAAGTCGCGGCGACCCGCCTGGCATTGAGCGCCAGCAAGCTGTTTCAGTTTCAGTCAGCGCTGGAGGACTCGAGAACCAGCTTCTCGGCCCTGTTTGGCTTCACGCCTGTAGACGGGGAGCTGCCTGTTGCGCGAGTTTCCACGGCATGGCTAAAGCTGGGTTCGGACACGGTGGCCAGTGAGGCCCTGAGCAACAACCCTGAAATAGCAGAGGCGAACTCATCGATCAATCTGGCTCAAGCCAACCTCAGTGCAGAACGCGCATCGCGCTTTCCGAATGTCGACGTCACGGTGACAAAAAGTTTTGAATTTCCCGGGGCCGTCTCCGCTTCTGCGCGGCTGGGGGTTCAGCTTTCGCTGTCCAGCGGCGCGGTGCTGGAGGCCGGATCGCGTGCTGCCAAAGCGGCGGCCCAGGTCAATGCGGACGAAGCGCGGCTGGACGTGGTCAAGCGGGAAGTCACGCAAAGAGCCCTTGCGGCCTGGCGTCTCACCCTCACCGGCTACAAGCGGGAACAGGTACTCGCCGAAGCGGCGATAGGTTCCGGCGAGGTTTTCAGGGCCCGCAAGCGCTTGAATGCGGCGGGGCGGGAGACCACCATGGTGGTGCTCGACGCACAGGTGGAACAAAACAATGTGTACATCGATTGGGTTGCTGCGATTTTTGATGCCCGTCTTGCCGAACTCAGACTTGCGAGAGAGCTGGGTAAGCTGTCTCCAATGCAAGATTCCGGACAGGACTGGGCCGAGTCGTTTTATAAATCTGAAGACTACCGTGAGCCCGTCAGGCGACAAATCCAGAACTCCGGCGAAGGAGCCAAGGCGAGCGCTGTGTCCCGCCAGAATGACAGTCAACCCACCAGTCTCGGACTACTGGGACAAGAATTCACATTTCGTATCACTGCAAAAAAATCGGCCGAAGTGACAAGATTGCCAGCTGTGATTTTGGGCGACATTGATAGTGTGTTGTTGCTAAAATCTTCCGGCAACAGTCTGGCGGTCGTTCCTTTTATGATCGCTGGCGATGCAACTGTGCGGCCCGTTTTTGAGTCTTCAAAGCCCTGAAAGAGCCTGTGGCAGCAGCTACTGAAACACGCGTATGAAACATCTCCTGAATGAAATGCAGGCCTTTCTTGAGGGGCGGGACAGCAGCTTCACCACGGTGCTGCCCAATTTGCCAACAAGCCAGATTGATCAGCTCAACCAGTACCTGACCGTCAGGATCGGCGACTCAGCGCAGGTGCACGCCATGTCCGGATTGACCTCGGTAGCTTCGGGCCTTACAGCGGAAGTTGCAAGCCCGAACGTGGATACGGGGACCGCTTTGCCAGGGTCTGATTTGGCCGATGTGAAATTGCAGATCGACCAGCAACTCAGCACAATCAGGACGGAGCTGCAGTCTGTTTTTGGTTTGCTGCCAGATACGGAGCTGGCGAGGGCGGCCACGCAATTTGACGACCTCTCAATGGTGGCGCTTGTGGACGGGGCAAAACGCAGCACCCTCCGCGTCATGGATGTGCTGGAAAGCCAGCAGGCTGCAGAGTCTTCGCTGGTCGACGATGTATGGATGTCAATGGGTCAAGTCATGCATTCGGACAGCCTTGTCACATCAGGCACCCCAGTGGGCGATTTGTTTCATGGCTGGTATCTGTCATCGGTGTCCCAAAACCCGCTTTTTGGTAGTGAGATGGGCAACCCGCAAAGTCCGGTCGCAGCGCCTGACAGCCGCGACGACACCAGCGCGCAGGCTGATTCTGCCTTGATAGATCTGATGCATTCAGCAGTGCTGTTGGCGCCAGCTATTGCCGCAGGCTACCCAGGCGCCGCTGTAACGCTGGGCGATGCACACGAAACGCCACCGCCTATGTTGTCAGAAGAGATATTCAGGCCACTGTCTGCGAGCACAAACGCTGACTCCGGCCAGCCCGGAATAGACACCCGTCTGGATAAATTCGCTTGATCCGCTCTAATTCGGTTTTACTGGGAGCTGTACCTTTAATGACCAACACCGTCGCGCTGGTTATGGCATCGCCGTAATGCAGGTTCATTGATTGATTAAAGACGTCTTTCACCATGACGATTTTTCAAGGTTTCTTTTCATCGACGCGCAACCCCAAGGGTGACCCCGACAGCCAGCAGCGTGAGCGGGCCTCCGGCCCTGAAACCGCGCCCGTCAAAATGAACCTCGACGAGCGCATGGCTTTTCGTCGCGAGTTGCTGTTTGAAAGCATTCGTTCCACCCTGAGCCATCAGTACATCGACTCCCGGAGCTACCGCTTCAAGGTCATGCGCACTGACAAGCGTGGCCATTGTTATGTTGTCATGCTGGACATGGCACCTGCTTTTATGGCGACCGAGCAGGGCCAGCATTCACAACTCGTTAAAACAGCCGCTGTTCTCACCAAAAACGCAATGGACAAATATGGTTTGATGGTGGGTGGTGTTTACTGGCGGGTAGACGAGACACTAGACACCACGGTTGCCAGCTGGGCCCAGCGGTCAGTGCCTGCTGCACTTGACGCGGCCCCCGCCATGGCTGACCCCGCTGATATTGAAAAATACGGTAACGCGACAGCAGAAGAACTTGCCGCGTTTGAAGCCGCCTGGCAAAAAAGCCACGAAATCCAGATTGGCAACCGTACCTACTCCTCAGACCTTGCACCGCTGGCAGAGGAGCCGCCCGAAAGATAGCCCGCAGGCTTTGAAGTTGTACCCGTTAAATGTGTACAAGCTTGTTGATGACGCATGGGCAAAGTAGCGAAAGCCTTATCTGACGCAGGCTGCCGCCTGGTGCCTTGTTTTTGCGCAATCCTTGTATTTGTCGGTTTTAGCGCGCTTCAAACTTGAAACCACCCCAAATTCAGTGCTTTTCTGGCCCGATATCCACAGGCTGAAAACTATCCCCGCCCAATGTGGACAAGCTTGTTGATGACCTCAGTACAAGCTTGCCAAAGCCATGCCCCGCGCGGCTTGGCGGCACTATGCCTAAACTTTGGGCACGGCGCGGGGGGCGTCTGAAAACTACGACTTCTGCAGACCGGCTTCAGCGCGCCGCTGCACCCGCCCGGCCATGGCAGGCGATGCCGCAAGCTGCGCGCTGGCATGGCGCTGGTTGTTACAAAGTTCATGGCTGATGGCCAGGTTGCTGGCGTGGCTGTTGCCGCCTTCACTGAGCGGCAAAATATGCTCCAGCGTGGCGGCAGCGTGCAAAACATGCTCGCCACACACCCAGCAAGGCACCACGCCATGCAACTGGCGCGCCACGGTTTTGTAGATTTTGTCCCGGGTGTGGGAGAGTTTGCTCATGGCCGATACCAGATATCAAATACCAATACGAATACCCGTCAACCTGCCGCCGCCCTCTGCAGCCTGTCCCGCACGCCGTCCCACGTAATATCTTCAGGCAGCGTTTCAACCCAGATCAGCTTGACCGCCTTGTCGTCAAAGTCACGCAGCACGGCAAACAGCTGTTGCGCTGTGGCCACGGCATCGTCGGGCATGCGGCGATACACGATTTGTGTTGATTTGATGCGCACTATGGTGCGGGCATACACAGCAATGTGGGCCGCTGCGCCCAGCAGGTCAAGCGCGGTCTGGATGGCTTTGGCGTCCATCAGGCGCACTTTGGCGTCAGGCGCGTAATGCGATTCCAGCGTGCCCGATGCTCGGGGCGTGAGTCCCTGGGTGAGGCTCAGATCGTCCTTGTCCAGCACCGGCTCGCCGCAAGCGGCTTCAAGCGCCGCCACTGTCAGTACGCCGGGGCGCAGCAGCACGGGCTGGCTGCGCGTGCAATCGACGATGCAGGACTCAATGCCAACCTCGCACGGCCCGCCGTCCAGCACCAGCAAGGCGTCGCCAAACTCATCACGCACATGCTGCGCGGTGGTGGGGCTCACGCGGCCAAAGCGGTTGGCGCTTGGGCCTGCCACGCCGCGTACACCCAATGTCAGGCAGGCCCGTAAAAACGCCAGCGACAGCGGATGCGAAGGGCAACGCAGGCCAATCGAATCCTGCCCGCCAGCGGCTGCGGCGGCCACACCCGGCTTGCGCGGCAAGATGACCGTTAGCGGGCCGGGCCAGAAGGCCTTGATCAGCTTTTCAGCAAAGGGAGGCACGCTGCTCGCGTAGTCGCTGACCTGTGCGGCGTCGGCCACATGAACAATCAGTGGATGGTCAGCGGGGCGGCCCTTGGCGGCGAATATTTTGGCAACGGCCTGGTCGCTGGACGCATCAGCACCCAGGCCGTATACCGTCTCGGTCGGGAAAGCGACCAGCTCGCCGGACTGTATGGTTTGCGCGGCCTGCGTAATGGCAGAAGCGTCGTTACCAGGCAGGATCATCAAATATCGTCCAGCCCGGGCAAGCCCAGAATATCAGCCACCTTGCGCGCCACCGCTTTTACGCCTGCCACGTCAGCACCGGTGATATTGAGGTGCCCCATTTTGCGGCCAGGCCGGGCATGCAGCTTGCCGTACAGGTGCAGGTGCGTGCCCGGCAAAGCCAGCACGGCTTGCCAGTCGGGTGTGCGCAGATTGCCTTGTAGGTCATGCCACACATCGCCCAGCAGGTTCAGCATGATGGCGGGTGAATGCTGGCGCGGCTGCGGCAGCGGCAAACCCGCCATGGCGTGCACCTGCAGGTCAAATTGCGACACATCACAGGCATCCACGGTGTAGTGGCCGCTGTTGTGCGGGCGCGGCGCCATTTCATTGACGACAAGCCCGCCATGCTCGCTACCGTCGTCAATCACAAAAAACTCGACGCACAGCACACCCACGTAGCCAATGTGGTCTGCTATTGATTTAATAGCTTCTTGTGCCCGTAAAACATGGGCTGTGGGCATATTTGACGCATAAACATGGGTTACAGCCAGGATTCCGTCCACATGCACGTTGCGCTGCGGCGGAAAGCTGACGACCTGGCCATCAAACCCGCGCGCCACGATGACCGAATATTCAGCCTGGAGCGGCATCAGCTTTTCAAGCACGCAGGGCACCTGCTTCAGGTCAGCCCAGGCGGCTGCAAGCTCAGCGGCGTTTTTAACGCGAACCTGGCCCTTGCCGTCGTAGCCCATGCGGGCGGTTTTTAAAATACCAGGCAGTAAATTGGCGGGCACAGCCTGCAAGTGTTCTGGCGTTTCAATCACGGCGTAGGGCGCGCAAGTCACGCCAGACAATCCGGCACAGGCGGTGAAATGCGCTTTTTCTTCAATCCGGTTTTGCGCAATCGCCACGCAGGCTGCGCCAGGTGCGACTGGCCGGGTGGCAGCCAGGGTTTGCAGCGCGGCGGCGGGCACGTTTTCAAACTCGGTGGTCACGGCGTCGCACTGCGCGGCAAGCTGCGCCAGGCCCTGCGCGTCGTTGTAATCGACTTGAATATGATGGTGGCTGACCAGGCCTGCCGGGCTGTGCGGGTCCGGGTCAAGAACGGCCGTGAAATAGCCCAGGCGCTGGGCGGCATGCACAAACATGCGGCCCAACTGGCCGCCACCCATCACACCAAGGGTGGCGGGGCGACCAGTGGCAGATACCGTACCAGGAAACACAGGCAGCACACTCATACCGGGGGCAATTTCATGGCGCGTGCGGCAGCGGTTTGCTCTGCGCGAAAAGCCAGCAGCTTTTCAGCCATCGCCTTGTCGTGCAAGGCCAGCATGGCAGCGGCAAACAGAGCGGCATTGGCAGCCCCGGCATTACCAATGGCAAAAGTGGCTACCGGTATGCCTTTGGGCATCTGCACGATGCTGTGCAGCGAATCAACGCCCTGCAAATGCCTGCTGGCCACCGGCACACCCAGCACCGGCACGATGGTTTTGGCCGCCAGCATGCCCGGCAAGTGGGCGGCGCCACCCGCCCCGGCAATGATGGCCTGCAGGCCACGGCCCTGCGCTGCTTCGGCGTAGGCAAACAGATCGTCGGGCATGCGGTGGGCTGAAACCACCTGCGCTTCATGCGCGATGCCAAACTGCTGCAACACCTGCACGGCGTGCTGCATGGTTTCCCAGTCGCTGCTGGAGCCCATGACCACCCCTATTAATGGGAGGGCTGAATTGGTTGTTGTTGTCATATGGGCCTTAGTGGGAAGCTGTATTTTAAGGTGTGGCGTGCTAACCTTCCGGCTGTTGTAAAACCTCATGCCACCTCCATTTCACTGCATATGATTAACGTTACCGTCGCCAATTTTGAAGAGGAAGTGATTGCCGCTTCCATGACCGTCCCGGTGCTGATTGACTTTTGGGCGCCGTGGTGCGGCCCTTGCAAGTCGCTGGGCCCGATCCTTGAAAAGGTCGAAATCGCCTATGGCGGGCGCTTCAAGCTGGTCAAGATTGACTCTGACCAGGAGCAGCAGCTGGGCGCTGCCTTTGGCATACGCAGCATTCCAACCTGCATTTTGATGGTCGAGGGCAAACCGGTAGACGGCTTTCAGGGCGCGCTGCCCGAGGGCAAGGTCAAGGAGTTTCTGGACAAACATTTGCCTGAAGGTGAAGGCGATGCCCCGGATGACGACGATACCCAGGACGAGCCTCAGGACGTCGAAGACACCGCAAGCGCACTGAACCGCCTGCTTGAAACCCTGAGCAGCGACCCGGCCAACGACGACGCCCGCTACGACTATGCACGCCTCCTGATTGAAACCGGCGACTTTGACAGCGCCGACCAGGCCCTGGCCCCTGCTTTGGCCGCGATTCCAAAACAGTTGCGCTTTGAGGCGCTGTCGCACCTGATAGCTGCCCTGCGCTTTGCCCAGACCGACGCCATGGGTGAATGGCCAGTGGCCCAGTTTGACGAGAAAATCGCGCTCAACAAACGCGACTTTGACACCCGCCTGGCGAAAAGCCGGGTGCTGATGGCGCAGGGGCAATGGACTGCCGCCATGGACGAGCTGCTCGAAATCATCATGCGCGACAAAAAATGGAGCGACGAAGCGCCGCGCAAAATATTTGTCGCCATTCTTGAACTGCTGACCCCACCCAAACCCAAAGCCGCCAAGGCGGGCGCTGACGGCGTTGGCAAAAGCGCCGGCGGTATCGAGCTGGCCGGAAAAGCCGTCATTCAGCAAGACCCGCAGGCCGTACTGGTGTCAAGCTACAGGCGCAAGCTGAGCATGATGCTTAATTAGTGGTTGTATATTAAGCTATACAAAATGCTTCAAAGGCGTAGCTTTGTATACATTGAAAGCGACGGAGTTTATTTTTTATGTTAAGATAACTACTCATTATTTAATGAATGAGTATCAATATGAGCTTTTTAATCGAGGAGCTCGAAGCTGCCCGTAAAGCAGCCCACATAAGCCAAGAGCAACTGGCCACCAGCTCGGGCCTAAGCCGCATGACGGTGCAACGCACCGAAGCTGGGCAAATTGATCCCCGGCTGTCGTCAGTCACTGCCATTGCCAGAACATTGGGCATGGACGTAATGCTGGTGCCCACGGCATTGCGGCCCGAGCTGGAGTCGTTTGTACGTTCAGGTGGCCGCTTTTTGGGTCAGCCCGCTGGCAGCGGCGCACCACTTTCTATCGCACAAACGACTCCAGCTCGGGCCGCAATGCCGTGGGCACCAGCATTACGTCCATGCCCAATGTTCTGGCAATGGCCGTTACTGACG
>JANOCP010000055.1:0-6472 GCA_031412235.1 Polaromonas sp. | reverse complement strand
GAACTGAAAAATACGGTTGTCGCGGCCTATCGTGGTGTGCCCTTCAATCACGCAGTGCGGCCCAATCGTGGTGCCAGAACCTACTTTTACGTGTGGACCAACAACCGTGTACGGACCCACGCTTACGGTGCTGTCTAGCTCTGCCTGCGGATCAACCAGTGCAGTCGGATGAATATTCATCTTGTCCAGCTGAAATCAGGCGATGGTGCGCATGGTACACATCAACTGGGCTTCGCAGGCAATGTTGTCGCCGACGCGCGTGGTACCCGTGAACTTGAAAAGGCCGGACTTCAAACGATCAAGTGTCACGTCCATGATGAGCTGGTCGCCGGGCTCAACGGGGCGCTTGAAACGGGCGGCATCAATACCGGCAAAGTAGTACACGGTTTTGTCATCAGGGGCTTGCCCCAGCATATCGAAGGCCAGCAAAGCAGCGGCTTGGGCCATGGCCTCAAGCATCAAGACGCCAGGCATAACGGGATAGTGGGGGAAATGCCCCATAAAAAATGGCTCATTGATGCTGACATTTTTAAGCGCCTTGATGCGTTTTCCCTTTTCAATTTCAAGCACCCGGTCAACCAGCAAAATAGGATAGCGATGCGGTAACTGCTTGAGAATCTGGTGAATATCCATCATGATTTTTCTTCGGGTTCTTTAAGGCTTTTGGGAGCTTGGTGTTCAAGCGATTTCTCAACCTGTTTGAGTCTGTCACGCAGCGTGTGAAGTTGCTTGAGGGTAGCCGCGTTTTTTTCCCACGCCGCATTGTCGTCGATAGGAAACAGGCCGGTGTAGTTTCCGGGCTTCAAAATTGAACGGGTCACCACCGACGCAGCCGAAATATGGACGCTATCGGCCAGCGTCAAATGCCCCAGCACCACGGCACCGCCACCAATGGTGCAGTGCGCGCCAATTCGTGCACTGCCTGCAACGCCGACGCAGCCCGCAAGAGCGGAATGGACACCGATGTGTACGTTATGACCAATCTGGATCAGGTTGTCGAGCTTGACGCCATCTTCAATCACCGTGTCTTGTAGGGCGCCGCGGTCAATGCAGGTGTTGGCACCAATCTCGACGTCGTTGCCAATCCTTACGCTACCCAACTGTTCGATTTTTTCCCACTTTCCCCGGTGCAGTGCAAAACCGAATCCGTCGGCACCAATAACCGCACCCGGATGAACAATGCAACGCTCGCCAATGCTGCAGTTATCAGCCAGGGTCACCCTCGCCGACAGTTGACTGCCCCGCCCGACCGCTGCGTTGCGCCCAATGACGCAGTGCTCGGCGATATGTGCGCCGGCTGCAATCACCGCACCAGCACCTATGCATGCAAAAGCGCCGATAAAAACATCACAACCGATTTGGGCAAGCGGGTCGACATAAGCGGCGGGGTGAATACCAGCGCCGGGCAAGACCTGGTGACGGCTTTTCCAGACCTGGGTTATGCGGGCGAAATAGTAATACGGGTCATCAACCACGATGCAGGCGCCACGCTCGCGCGCTGCCGCCTCTGCAACTGGCGCAACCACAACGCATCCAGCAAGCGATGCAGACAGCTTGGCCGTGTATTTGGGATGACTAAGAAAGCTCAGATCGTGCGAGGAGGCCTGTTCGAGCGAGGACAAGCGATGAATCAGAAGGTCGGGGTCACCAACCAGGCGGGCATTAAATTCTTCTGCCAGTGCTTCAACGATGGCAGCGAGTCTGAGGGTCACGCTGCGATTGCTCCACTGTATCTGCTATTTGCCGTTCGAGGCATTCAATGATCTGATCACTTTGTCGGTAATGTCGAGCTTGGGATTCACGTAAACAGCCTCCTGAACAATCAGGTCATATTTTTCCGCTTCAGCAAGTGCCTTGACCACTTTGTTGGCCCGCTCGATTACCGTTTGCAGCTCTTCGTTTTTGCGGGAATTCAGATCTTCCTGAAACTCGCGACGCTTGCGCTGAAAATCGCGGTCCTGGTCAACCAGCTGCTTCTGGCGGGTTGCGCGCTGGCTTTCAGCAAGCGTCGGCGCTTCGCGTTCAAATTTTTCGGAGGCAGTTTTGAGCTGGCTGGCAATGTCGTTGAGCTCTTTTTCGCGCTTGCTGAATTCCTGCTCCAGCTTGACCTGTGCAGATTTAGCCGTATTGGCCTCGCGAAAGATGCGGTCGAGATTGACAATTCCGACCTTGAATTCCTGGGCGCTGGCGTACAGGCTACCAAGCGCAATCACAGTGCCCAGAAATATTTTTCGTGAAATGTGCTTCATTAGAAGGATGTACCAATTTGAAATTGCAGACGCTCTATTCTATCGCCTGGCTTTTTACGCAAAGGGTTGGCAATCGCGAACCTCAGGGGGCCAACGGGCGAAATCCAGCTTAAGCCGATTCCAACAGATGCCCGCATGTCACCCAGCCGGTAGGGATCATTTTCACCAAATACGTTACCGGCATCAACAAATCCGTAAAGACGAAGGGTACGGTCATTGCCGACACCCGGAAACGGCGCAATAAGCTCTGCATTAAGCGTGATCTTTTTGGGACCACCAACAGCCAGGTCAGAGCTATCGCGCGGACCCAGCGAGCCTTGCTGGAAGCCCCGCACAGAACCGAGACCACCAGAGTAAGAGTTTTTAAACACCGGAAAGGGACGATTGTTCAGACCTCGTCCCCAGCCGAACTCGCCGTTCAACGCCACGGTAAACTGGCGATTAAGGGGAATGTACTGCTGGATCTGATAGGTGGCGCGCAAAAACCGCGCGTCACCTGCGATACCCCAATCACCATACACCCTTTGGTAAAGCCCTTTACTCGGAACCAGAGAGCTGTCCCGGCTGTCTCTGGTCCAGCCAACCGTCAGCGGTACTGAACTGCTGGTGAAGCCAAATTGATTGGCGTAATTCTGGTAAGTCACGGGAAGCGGATTGACTCCCGGCTCAATCGTCAGTTTCTCATAGCCCGTCCCAAAGTAGACGGTGTCGGTTTCGGTAAAGGGCACACCAAAACGAACACTGGCGCCAGTTGTTTTCAGACCGTAGTCACCACCCTGACCATCAAGTGGGCGGCTGGTGCGGTGGTAAACATCCACGGCGCGCGAAATACCGTCGGCCGTAAAATACGGGTCAATAGTGCTCAGAACAACCTGGCGGTTCGAGCGACTGGTGTTAAGTTCAATCCCCAGATAATTGCCGGAGCCGAAAACATTCTCCTGCTTGATCCCCAGGGTGAGGGAAAGGTTTTCTGAACTGGAATAACCCGCACCCAGCTGAAGGTTTCCGGTGGGTTTTTCAACCAGATTGACAACCACGTCTACCTGATCAGTGGTTCCTGCGACATCCTGAGTCTCGACGTTGACGTCGGTAAAAAAGCCCAGACGGTCAATACGGTCCCGTGAAAGGCGAATCTTGTCACCGTCGTACCATGACGATTCAAACTGCCTGAACTCACGACGCACTACCTCGTCGCGGGAGCGGTTGTTGCCTGCGAGGTTAATGCGCCTGACGTAGGCGCGACGCGAAGGCTCACCCTGCAATACAAAAGCCACCCGGTTATTGATACGATCAATTTCAGGTACGGCCTCAACCCGTGCGAACGCAAAACCGAAGGTGCCAAAGTAATCCGTAAATGCCTTGGTAGTGTCTGCCACAGTGTCGGCGTTGTAGGACTCACCGGGCTTGATGGTAACAAGCGATTTGAACTCTTCATCACGGCCCAGATAGTTGCCTTCTAGCTTGATCCCAGAGACCACAAAACGCTCGCCTTCGGTCACATTGATGGTGATGGTGACATCCTGTTTGTTAGGAGATATGGCGACCTGGGTGGAATCTACCCTGAACTCAAGGTAACCACGCGCCAGGTAATAGGAGCGCATGGTCTCGATATCCGCGTTCAGCTTGGCCCGTGAGTAGCGGTCAGACTTGGTGTACCAGCTCATGAAACCACCGGTATCGAGATCAAAAAGCCCCCGCAAACTCGACTCACTGAACGCCTTGCTGCCCACAATGCGTATGTCCTTGATCTTGGCAATATCGCCTTCGGTGACGCTGAAAGACAAATTAACGCGATTGCGCTCGATTGGCGTAACGGTGGTGATGACCTCTGCGCCATACATGCTGCGGTTGATGTACTGGCGCTTGAGTTCCTGCTCGGCTTTGTCAGCAAGCGCCTTGTCAAATGGCTGGCCGTCGGTCAGACCAATTTCGCGCAGGGCCTTCTTCAAAACATCTTTGTCAAACTCCTTGGTGCCAACAAAATCAACATCGGCAACCGTTGGACGTTCTTCAACAATAACCACCAAAACGTCACCGCTCACCTCAAGACGGACGTCCTTGAAAAGACCCAGCCCGAAAAGTGCACGAATGGCGGTTGACCCTTTGTCGTCACTGTAGGTCTCACCTACCCGAAAAGGTAAAGATGCAAAAATGGTTCCTGGCTCAACGCGTTGCAGTCCTTCAACCCGAATGTCGCGCACTGTGAATGGATCCACCGCCCAGGCCGCCTGGGCCATCAGAAAACTGGCGGCAACCGCAGCCACGGTTCGAATTTGAAATCGATTTAATTTTTTTTGCATGAACTTTAGGGTGTTAGCTTTGGTTTTAACTATGGCTTAACCAAAGAGCCGGGTGACATCGTTAAACAAGGCTACAGACATCATGCAGAGCAAAACTGCAACGCCCCCGCGCTGCAGCCTGTCCATCCAGGCTTCAGATACGGTACGGCCGGTGGCGGCCTCCCAAAGATATACATCAGGTGTCCACCGTCCAAAACCGGCAAAGGCAGTAAATTCAACACGCCAAGACTGACGCTAATAAGCGCCAAAAACACCAGATAGGCGCTCAAACCCAGACTTGCAGACTTGCCCGCATAGTCGGCAATGGTGAGGGGGCCGCTCAGGTTTTTGAGGGACGCCTGTCCAATAACCATTTTTCCTATCATTTTGAGCGTCAGGACCGAAACCTCCCAAGTGCGAACGGTTCCTTGCCAAAGACCGTCAAAAACACCGTAACGCACTGTCACAAATTGAGGCGGCGACCCCACATAGGCACCTATTCTGGCAACGAAGATACCAGCCTCTTGCGTCACCTCAGGGCTGACCGGAAGAGAAAGCGTTTGCCCTGCCCGCACAATCTGCCAAGGCTGCGGCGCTACCAAAGCTGCGTTGCCGGCGGACTTGACAGACCCGCGTATGGTTTCGCGCAGTTGTTGACCATCAACAATCACCGTTTCGCCCACCCGGCGAACGATATCGCCGGCGCGCAAGCCAGCCTTTGCTGCCGCACTTCCCGCCATGACCTCGCCTATCACCGCTTGGGTCCACGGCCCCAGGATTCCAATCTTGCGAAACAACTGCGCATCAGCATCGCTGGCTGTCAACTCGCCAAGTTTGAGCACAACTTCACGTACGGGAGCATCAAGAGACCCCGCAGGTGAGCCGTCGCGGCTGACCGCCAGCCGCACATCGCGCCCGTTTAGGGCACCTTGTGTCAAGCGCCAGCGCAAGTCCTCAAATGAGCGCACCACCTCAAGAGGTTCACCATCAAATGCGGCCTGCTGCACCAGTTCTTCACCACGCAAACCGGCACGTTCGGCAATCGAACCTGCAACAGGGCTTGCCAGAATGGCTCTGGGCTCCTGCAAGCCACTCCAGTTGACGATGCTGTAAAGAAGAATGGCCAGAAGCAGGTTTGCAATCGGCCCGGCAGCAACCACCGCCGCCCGCGATTTAAGGGGTTGGGTGTTAAACGCCAGGTGACGCTCTGCTGCATCAACAGGTGCTTCACGCTCGTCAAGCATCTTGACGTAACCGCCCAGCGGCAGCATGCCAATTGAAAATTCGGTCGGTTTGCCCTTGAGCCGCCAGCTAAAGATGGGTTTTCCAAATCCGATGGAAAATTTCAGTACCTTGATGCCACACGCTACCGCCACCCGGTAATGCCCATACTCATGCACGGCAATAAGCAAGCCGAGCGCAACGACAAAAGCCAGCAATGTCAGCATGTCAAAACTCCAGATGTTCGGCGATTTCGCCAGCTACGGCACGAGACTCTGCATCAAGCGCCAGCAAATCATCAATACCGTTTATCTCCGACACAACAAGCCGCTCCAAAGTTGCAAGGTTGACTTGGTGTATCTGGTCAAAGCGTATGCGTTTTTCAAGAAATGCTGCTACGGCCATTTCGTTGGCGGCATTTAGAACCGCAGTGGTTCCTGTCCGCGCTGCAAGAACGTCCCAGGCTAGTTGCAATCCCGGGAAGCGTTGGTGATCTGGCACTTCAAACGTCATGGTCGCCAGCGCCCTGAAGTCAAGTGGCTGTGCCCCTGATGAGATACGCCCGGGCCAGGCAAGGCCATAGGCAATAGGTACTCGCATATCGGGACTTCCCATCTGGGCAACCACAGATGTGTCACGATATTGCACCATCGAATGAATGATGCTCTGGGGGTGAATCACAACCTCGATTTGCTCAGGCTTAAGCCCAAACAGGTATTTGGC
>JANOCP010000054.1:0-3366 GCA_031412235.1 Polaromonas sp. | reverse complement strand
CGCTGATAAACACCAGCACGAGGAAAATAACGATCATCCAGCGAATCATGGTGTTTTTATAGGGTGTGTGTCCTGTCGCCCGCTGCAAAGCCCATCGGCTGCCATACCGCAGCGCTTTTTGCCCCAAACGCAATCACCTTGAACAGCTCACCCATCTCGTGCTCATTAATCAGCATTTGCGCCATGGCCCGCTCGGCAATTGGCGCGTCCTGCATGCCGTCAAGCACGCCGCAGTTCAATAAAAACCGCCCCTGACCGGTGTAGCCCAGCACTTCCAAACCAGCCTCTTGCCCCGCCAGTGCAATGCCGGTGAAGTTGACATGCGCCGTGATGTCCTTTTGCCCTACATCTGCCAGCGCATCGGCATCCACCCGGTGCGCGCGGTGGCACATCAGCGTGCCCATGCTGCGCTGCGGGTGGTAGTACTCAAGCTCGGGAAAGCCGTAGTCGATCATGAACATCGCACCTGCCTGCAGCCTGTCTGCCAGGGTACGGATAAAGCCCTCAGCCTGCGGATGGATTTCAGTCAGGTAGTCATGCGCGCCTGCCAACTCAACCGGCGGCCTGAGTGGCGTGGGCTGGTCTGCATAGGCAAAAGCATCGCCGCTCTGCACGACGCCCCGTTCATGCCACACACCATTGATGCGCCCCAGCAGCTTCACGGGCATGGCATCGAGCACCTCATTGCCCACCACCACGCCGCGTAGTTTGTCGGGCAAGGCGCTTGCCCAATTGACCCGACCTGCAAACGCGCCCAGCCGCTGCTGCTGGCGTGCGCGCAAACTGCCGGACAAATCAACAATGGTGTAGCGCCTGATTTGCGGCAAGGCCTGCAGAATCTGACCAGCCAAAGCACCGGAGCCCGCACCAAACTCCCAAACCTCATCTGTACCGGTGGCAGCCAGCGCCTCGGCAATCTGGCGTGCCAGCGCCTGGCCGAAACGCGGTGACATCTCTGGCGCGGTCACAAAATCACTCCCCCCACTGCCTTCGCCACCACCTGGCATCAAGCCAAACTTGCGCAAGTCGTTGGCGTAATAACCCAGGCCTGGCGTGTACAGCGCCATTTCCATAAACCGGTCAAAGCCCAGCCAGCCGCCGGCCCGGCTGATGGCCTCGCAGATATGGGTTTGAAGGGGGGGCCTTAAAATGGGGTTGGATGTCATGGCTTTGTGCACACATTCAATTGTCTACGATTGCCCTTCCGACCAGGCACCCACATGCTCCAAAACCAACCCTCTCCTGTTGTACTCGTCACCGGCGCCGCCAAACGGCTGGGCCGTGAGATTGCGCTGGCGCTGGCACAGGGTGGCTGGCGGGTGGCTGTGCACTACCGCAGCTCGGAGGCTGACGCTATTGAAACGGTAGCAATATGTAGCCAAAATCATTGGGCTGCAGCACTATTTGATGCAGATTTGGCGAATGAAGAGGCTGTAAAAGGTCTTTTGCCTCGGGTAGTTGACCACTTTGGCCAGGTTGATGCCGTTGTCAATAGCGCATCAACGTTTGAGCACGATAGCGCCGAGAACTTCAGCTTTACCTCACTCGAAAAGCATCTGCGCAGCAACACCGGCGCACCGATTTTGCTGGCGCAGGCGCTGCATTCGCACCTGGCCACACGCCAGGCCAGCGCAGCACGGGGCGCGGTAGTCAATCTGCTGGACCAGAAGCTCTGGAACCAGAACCCTGATTTTTTGAGTTACACCCTTTCAAAAGCCGCGCTTGAAGCCGCCAACACCATGCTGGCCATGGCGCTGGCGCCACTGGTACGCGTGGTAGGTGTGGCGCCCGGCCTGACGCTGACCAGCCACATGTTGAGCAGTGAGCAGTTCGAAGCGCTGCACAAGCTGTCGCCGCTGGGCCGCTCATCTACTGCCCAGGATGTTGCCGCCACCGTAAAGTTTGCGCTTGAGAACCAGTCGATCACCGGTACCACGCTGCTGGTAGATGGCGGGCAGCACCTGATGAAGTTCGAACGCGACTTTTCGCTGATGAACCCGCAAGCTTGACGAATTTTTTGACTGACACCCATGTTTAATACCCGCGGCTCCCAATATTTAACGCTTACCGGCTTGCGCTTTGACGCCAACCTCGGCATTCTCGAGCAAGAGAAAAGAGCGCCCCAGCCCATCCAGGTCGATGCCGAGCTTAATCTGGGCACCCAGCCGCTGCTGCCCAGTGATGACGACATCAACCATGTGCTGGACTACCGCAAGGTTCGCCAGATCATCATTACCGAATGCACGGCCGAGCACGTCAACCTGCTGGAAAGCCTGATCGGCAAGCTGGCGCACCGGCTGATGCTGCTGCCAGGCGTGGTCGGCGTGCGGGTGAAAATTGCAAAGCTTGAAATTTTTGACGACTGCGAAGTAGCCATTCGCGTCGAGACAGGACAGTGGTGAACGCTATGGGAACGAACGACATGAACGCTTTATGGCAGCAGGCCGAGCAGGAACATGCACAGCAGGAAAGTTCTGCGCGGGTGCAAAACTCCATGAAGATTGAACGCGAGGACCACAAGCTGGAAAAACGCCTGTGCCGTGAGGTAGGCCGCGCAATTGTTGACTTCAACATGATTGAAGAAGGCGACAAGGTCATGGTGTGTGTGTCGGGCGGCAAGGACAGCTATGCCATGCTGGACATTTTGCTCAAACTGCAAAAGCGTGCGCCTATCAACTTCAGTTTGATCGCCGTCAACCTTGACCAGAAGCAGCCCGGTTTTCCGGAGCACATCCTGCCTGAATACCTGGGCAAACTGGGCGTGCCTTTTCACATCGAAAACCAGGACACCTACAGCATCGTCAAGCGCGTGATACCCGAGGGCAAAACATTGTGTTCGCTGTGCTCACGCCTGAGGCGCGGTATTTTGTACCGTGTGGCAGGCGAACTCGGTGCGACCAAAGTCGCGCTCGGCCATCACCGTGACGATATGTTGCAAACTTTTTTCCTGAACATGTTTTTTGCCGCCAAACTCAAGGGCATGCCGCCAAAACTTGTCAGCGACGATGGCAAGAACATCGTCATTCGCCCCATGGCCTATGTGCCTGAAAAAGACCTGACACGCTGGGCGCAGGTGCGCAACTTTCCCATCATTCCGTGCACGCTGTGCGGCAGCCAGGAGAACCTTCAGCGCAAGCAGGTTGGCAACATGCTGCGCGAATGGGAAAAGAAGCACCCCGGCAGGCTTGAAAACATGTTCTCAGCCCTGCAAAACATCGTCCCGTCGCACCTGATGGACAGCAAGCGTCACGACTTCAAGAACATCAAAACCACCGGTCTGGCGGATGCTGATGGCGACAAGGCCTTTGATGCAGATGAGTTCAAAACCGCCATGCCGCACGGCCTGTCGGTTATGGGCCTGCATGC
>JANOCP010000053.1:0-2965 GCA_031412235.1 Polaromonas sp. | reverse complement strand
ATTATTTGTATTTATGGAATTCAGGCACCTGCGTTACTTCCTCGTCCTGGCTGAAGAGCTGCACTTTGGCCGTGCGGCGCGTCGCCTGTCAATTTCGCAGCCGCCGCTGTCGCTGAATATCCAGCAGCTTGAAGCGTCAGTTGGCGCAGTGTTGCTGACGCGAAACAGCAAATCGGTACAGCTGACCGCAGCGGGCAGGGCGTTTGTGCCTGCTGCAAGGGCGCTGCTTGACCAGGCCGCGCAGGCCGCCAGCCTGGCCAAAGACGTCGGGCGCGGCATGGCTGGCAGCCTGTCGATTGGCTTTGCCGGCACCATGCTGTACAGCGGTTTGCCTGAAATTCTCTCAAGCTTTCAGGCGCAGCACCCGCTGCTGCGCGTGATGCTCAAAGAGATGAGCTCAAGCGAGCAGTTAATCGAGCTGGCCCATGACCGGCTTGACCTGGGCTTTGTACATACCACCCGCGTACCGCCCGAACTCAGCCAGATTCTGGTCGCCAGCCAGGCTTTTGTTTGTTGCCTGCCTGCTGGCCATGCGCTGGCCAAAAAACGGAGCGTGTCGCTTGATCTTTTGAAGGGTGAGCCCTTTGCCGTGGTGTCGCGCGCGGTGTCACCTGACTACCACGACCGCATTTTGCAAACCTGCCTTGACGCCGGTTTTTACCCTGAAATACGTTATGAGTTGCAACACTGGCTAAGCGTGGTGTCACTGGTGTCACGCGGCATGGGTGTGGCGCTGGTGCCCATGGCGCTGCAGAAGTCCGGGGTGGCTGGCGCGGCATTTGTGCCCCTTGAGCTGCCGTCACTTGATTTACCGGCGGCCAGCGCCACTTCTTCATACGAGACACATTGCCTTTGGAAAACCAGCCGTGACGATGCGGCACTGGAGGCCTTTGTGGGCGCGGTACGGGCAGCATCCGGCGCAGCGCACTGAAAGAATTCCCCTCATCGGGCGACTAATGGCGATGGCATCTAAAGTGCGTTTACAAACTTCGGCAAACAAAGGAAACCAATACATGAGCGAATCACAAACCATCACCCTGGGCGGCGGCTGCTTCTGGTGCACCGAGGCGGTATTTGTCAAGGTACGCGGCATCACAGATGTGGAGTCCGGCTATAGCAACGGCCAGGTCAATCGCCCCAGCTATGAAGACGTGTGCAGCGGCCGCACCGGCTGCAACGAGGTCGTGAAGCTCGAATACGACCCAGCGCAAATCACGGTAGGCGAGATTCTGGAAATCTTTTTTGTCGTGCATGACGCCACCACGCCAAACCGCCAGGGCAACGACAGCGGCACCCAATACCGCAGCGGCATTTACTACTCAACGGACGAGCAAAAGCAAGTCGCTAACGACATGATCCGCAAAATGGGGGAAGACAAAGTATTCGGTAGCCCCATCGTGACCGAAGTCGTGCCGCTGGCCAATTACTGGCCGGCTGAGGCTTATCACCAGGATTACTTTGAGAAGAATCCGTATCAGGGTTACTGCGTGGCGGTGGCGGGGCCGAAAGTCGCGAAGTTTCGCAAAACGTTTGCTTCGCGGGTGAAGGATTGACGCTATTTATTTGGGAGCTGCTTGCGCCAGAATTCGTTGGGCTGGAGGCCAACTGGGTACCTAACATCGTTAAAAATACTATGAGAATTCGAATCGTTGTTTATGCTGTCCTATGTGCTGCAATGATCCTTGCAAAGTCAATGGCGGGTGGAATTGCTAGCGGTAACCAAAACGATTTGATCGCAAATGTTCTTGGTCTTGTGCTGCTTTTGCCGTGGGTGATAGTCGCACCTTTATTTGAATCCGTCAGCATCAATTCAACTTCTTGGTTTTTTGGACTGTCTTGTTTGAACATCGCGCTGTGGCTTGCATATGAAAAATGGGTTCGCGCGCGCCACGGCCGTAAGTCAGATGTTCATCTGGCCTACCCATGCTGACGCGCAGCACCATCTAGCCTATGCTCTGCGTGTGTCGGTGGCATCCGGCGTGGGCCCGGCAGAGAATAAGTTCGGTACAGTAGCGAGATGGTACCCACCATCGTTCGTGAAGGTCAATTCGCCTCTTCTTTTTTTCCAGGGAGGAGACACGCATTCACGTGCATGTTTCCCACCCTGACGGCGAAGCTAAGTTTTGGCTGACGCCCGACGTGGCTTTAGCCAACCGTACTGGTCTTTCTGCGACGCAAATTCGGCAAGCGCAAGCAGTTGTCAACAAACACTTGAAGGAGATCCAAGATGCCTGGAATCACCACTTCGGCGGCTGAAGTGACTCATATCTCAAAACATGGCTTTTGGCTGCTGCTTGCAGATGAGGAGCTGTTGGTGCCCTTCGAGCAGTTTCCCTGGTTTCGACAAGGGACGATTGAACAGATTTCAGACGTCCAGTGGCCGACGCCCGACCATCTGTATTGGCCTGGGTTGGACATAGATTTATCGATTCAGTCGATTCGCAACCCTGCGGCATTTCCTTTGGTCTCTGCGCGGCAGCCTAACTAGCCATCGATATATCAACCATCTCACATCAACAAGGAAAAAATGTCTAAAGCCTATTGGGTCAGCACGTACCGCGCCGTCAACAATGCCGAAAAGCTTGCCGCCTACGCGACGCTTGCAGGCCCTGCACTTACCGCAGCAGGTGGTCGATTTTTGGCACGCGGTGTGCCGTCCATGGCTTATGAACTTGGGTCGATCGAGCGCACCGTCCTGATCGAGTTTGACAGCGTTGATCAAGCTACCGCCGCACACGACAGCCCCGCCTATCAGGCAGCTTTAGCCGCGCTGGGTGATGGCGCGGATCGGGACATCCGGATCATTGAAGGTATTTGAGCGCGAGTGTGTTTTGCCGCACCGGAGGCGATGGAGTGTCTTGCTATGTGAAGCGATCAGGCGGAGAAATGTTGCTTTGCAAGACCCCGTTGCCCGGGTTCCGTTGCCTGCGGTAAACGAAATTCTTGAAATCTTTTTTGTTGTGCA
>JANOCP010000052.1:0-8351 GCA_031412235.1 Polaromonas sp. | reverse complement strand
CTCATGGCCCAATGCAGCGATGCCGGTTTCTTCCATGACTTCACGCACAGCGGTGTCCAGCAGGGCTTCATTCAAGGCATCTTTGGAGCCCGTCACGCTTTGCCAGAAACCGGGATGGTCCGCACGCTCGATCAGCAATACATCAAGCTGCGGTGTGTGGATGACCACCAATACCGACTCGGGGATTTTGAATTGATGCATCCGCTCCCCGCATGTCCAGGTTAGGACCTGATGATCGTCCAGCGGGTCAGACGGGTAGCGGATTACGCAAGCGGATGTGCAGCTCTTTCAACTGCTTTTCATCCACCGGGCTTGGCGCATGCGTGAGCAAGCACTGGGCGCGCTGGGTTTTCGGAAAGGCAATCACGTCGCGGATGGACTCGGCGCCCGTCATCATCGTCACGATGCGGTCCAGGCCGAAGGCCAAGCCGCCGTGCGGCGGTGCGCCATACTGCAGGGCGTCGAGCAAGAAGCCGAACTTTTCCTGTGCTTCTTCAGGGCCAATCTTGAGGGCATTGAACACCTTGCTCTGCACGTCGGCCTGGTGAATACGCACCGAGCCGCCACCGAGTTCCCAGCCATTGAGAACCATATCGTAGGCCTTGGCAATGCACCTGCCAGGGTCGGTATCCATCCAGTCCTCATGCCCGTCTTTGGGCGCTGTAAACGGATGGTGAACGGCGCTCCAGCGGTTGTTGGCTTCGTCATGCTCAAACATCGGGAAATCAACCACCCACAGCGGCTTCCAGCCAGCGGTAAACAGCCCCAGCTTTTTGCCCAGCGCGCTAAGACCGACTTTAAGACGCAAGGCGCCAATGCTGTCGTTAACGATTTTTGATTTGTCAGCACCAAAGAAAAGCAGGTCGCCATTTGCGGCACCGGTGCGTTTCAAAATCTCGGCAATCGCTGCATCGTGGATATTTTTGACGATGGGGCTTTGCAGGCCCTCGCGGCCCCTGGCGACATCGTTGACCTTGATCCAGGCCAGGCCTTTGGCACCATAGATTTTGACAAATTCGGTGTAGGCATCAATCTCGCTACGGGGCATTTCTGCGCCGCCCGCCACACGCAGGGCAACCACGCGGCCACCGGGGGTGGTGGCGGGCACACTGAAAACCTTGAAGTCAACGTCAGCCATGACATCGGTCAACTCGGTGAACTCCATGTTCACGCGCAAATCAGGCTTGTCCGAGCCGAAGCGGTGCATTGCCTCGCCATAGGCCATGACCGGGAACTCACCCAGATCAGTGTTCAGCACAGTCTTGAAAATATTGCTGATCATGCCCTGGAACATGTCGCGAATGTCCTGCTCGCCCATGAAGGATGTTTCGATATCAATCTGCGTGAATTCAGGCTGGCGGTCAGCGCGCAGGTCTTCATCGCGAAAGCATTTGGTGATCTGGTAGTAACGGTCAAACCCGGCCACCATCAGCAACTGCTTGAACAATTGCGGGCTCTGCGGCAAGGCAAAAAACATGCCTTCATTGACCCGGCTGGGAACCAGATAGTCGCGTGCGCCTTCTGGCGTGCTTTTGGTCAGCATCGGGGTTTCAATGTCAATGAAACCATTGGCGTCCAAAAATTTGCGTGTTTCCATGGCCACGCGGTAGCGCAGCATCAGGTTGTTCTGCATGTAGGGGCGGCGCAGGTCGAGCACGCGGTGTGTCAGGCGGGTGGTCTCCGACAGATTGTCGTCGTCAAGCTGAAACGGCGGCGTAACGCTGGGGTTAAGCACCGTCATTTCGTGGCACAGCACTTCAATCTTGCCGCTGTTAAGGCCTTCATTGACAGTACCTTCAGGGCGCGCACGTACGAGGCCCTTGACCTGGATACAAAACTCGTTACGCACGCCTTCAGCGGTGGTGAACATGTCGGCACGGTCCGGGTCGCAAACCACCTGAACATAGCCTTCGCGGTCTCGCAGATCGACAAAAATCACGCCACCATGGTCGCGCCTGCGGTTAACCCAACCACACAGGGAGACGGTTTGACCCATCAGGGCCTCTGTCACGAGACCACAATAATTTGTACGCATTTGGGAAGACATAAATAGGGGGGTTTTGAAATTACTTTGGTTTGTAGTTTGCTGCACTGCCCGGCACCACAACACCCATTGAGATCACGTAGGTCAGCGCTTCATCAACGCTCATCTTCAGCTCGATGCAGTGCTCACGCCTGAGCATGACAAAGTATCCGCCGGTAGGGTTGGGCGTGGTGGGCACATAGACGCTGAGGTAGTCACCAGGCAAATGATTGGCCACATCGCCACCGGGCGTGCCGGTTTGAAACCCGATGGTCCAGACGCCCTCGCGCGGCCACTGCACCAGCAAGGCTTTGCGAAAGGCATTGCCGTTCTCGGAAAAAAGCGTATCTGAAACCTGTTTGACACTGGAGTAAATCGAGCGGACGATGGGAATGCGGTTTAGCAGCAAATCCCACCAGCTCACCAGTTTTTTACCGAAAAAGTTGCTGGTAATCGCACCAATCAGCAAAACGATGGAGAGCGCCAGCAGAACACCAAAGCCCGGAATATGAAAACCGATCACCTTGTCGGGGTGCCATGCGCCGGGAAGAATCAAAAGCGTCTGGTCAAGCGTGGCAATAATCCACTCCAGTACCCATACCGTGATGCCCAGCGGCACCAGCACCAGCAAGCCGGCAAGCAGCCATTTGCGGATGGCAGCCATCACGTACTGCCTTTGCCGGAAGGAGTCGCAGCGGCAGGCGCTGGCGCCGGGGGCGCTGAAGCCGCCGGCGCTGCTGTGACAGGTGCTGCTGTTGTGGACGGTGCTGTATCGCCGGACTTGGTCGCAGCGCCTGACTCATTGGCCGGCGCCGCTGCTCCTGGCTGGGCCCCACCGCGAAAGTCGGTGACATACCAGCCCGAGCCCTTGAGCTGAAACCCGGCCGCCGTGACCTGCTTTCTAAACGCGGCTGCACCGCATTGCGGGCAAACACTCAAGGGAGCGTCTGACATTTTTTGCAAAACGTCCTTGGTATGCCCGCAGGACTCGCATTTATAGGCGTAGATTGGCATGGTTCTAGAAGTTTTTACGGGTGAGCGCACAGGGGTGCGACCCGAAGTGCAAAGCTCTCAATTATAGGCGTTAGCGGAGTCATCCGGCTGCATCCAAAGCCTGACGGGGCCATCGACTGCGCCACGCCGCCCGTGGGCGCAGGCTCAGAAAACCCGTACCCTGAGCACCACCTGCATCACTATCAGGCCCAATGCGAAACCAACGCCACCGTAAATCAGGCCCTGAAGCAGTTTGTTGGTACGCTTTTGCTCAGCCAGCAGCTCCAGAAGTTCACGACGACCGGCGTCTGGCCGTTCCTTCAAATACTGCGTCAGCAGACGCGGCAAGGCCGGCAACAGCTTGGCATAAGCCGGAGCCTCTGCCTTGAGCTGAGCCAGAAGTTTTTCAGGACCCACCTGTTCCAGCATCCACTTCTCAAGAAAAGGCTTGGCGGTGCTCCACAGGTCAAGATCAGGGTCCAGGTCACGGCCCAAACCTTCGATATTGAGAAGGGTTTTTTGCAGCAGCACCAGTTGCGGCTGGATCTCGACGTGGAAACGGCGCGAGGTCTGGAACAAGCGCATCAGTACCAGGCCCAGCGATATCTCCTTCAGTGGGCGGTCAAAATAGGGTTCGCAACACGCCCGGATGGCAGCTTCCAGTTCGTCAACCCGTGTGCTGGCAGGTACCCAGCCGGATTCAATATGCAGCTCGGCCACACGCTTGTAGTCACGCCGGAAAAACGCACTGAAGTTCTGCGCCAGGTATTCCTTGTCTACTTCGGTCAGCGTACCGACGATGCCAAAGTCGAGTGAAATATAGCGCCCGAAAGTGGCTGGCTCCAGGCTGACCTGAATGTTGCCTGGATGCATGTCACCATGGAAAAAACCGTCGCGAAACACCTGGGTGAAAAATATCGTCACACCATCACGGGCGAGTTTTTTCATGTCCACACCGGCATCGCGCAGGCGCTGGGTCTGGCCAATCGGTATGCCCTTCATGCGCTCCATCACCATGACGTCAGTCATGCAGTAATCCCAGATCATTTCAGGAATCATGACCAGATCAAGCCCGGCCATGTTTCGACGAAGTTGCGCGGAACTGGCCGCTTCGCGAAGCAGATCCAGCTCATCGTGCAGGTACTTGTCAAACTCGGCTACCACCTCACGCGGCTTGAGGCGCTTGCCATCTGCCGATGCACCTTCAACCCAGCCGGCCATCATGTGCATGAGGGCCAGGTCTTTTTCAATGGCTGGTTTCATGTTCGGCCGCAGCACCTTGACGGCTACTTCCCGCCCGTTTGGCAGGACGGCGAAATGTACCTGGGCTATGGAAGCGCTGGCGATGGGCGTGTGGTCAAAACTCGCGAAAATCTGGGCCAGGGGTCTGCCAAATGACTTCTCGATCATGGCAACCGCCAAGCCGGAGTCAAATGGGGGAACACGGTCCTGCAGGCGCGCCAACTCGTCGGCAATGTCCGGGGCCAGCAGATCACGACGGGTGGACATGACCTGCCCGAACTTGACAAATATGGGGCCCAGGCTTTCCAGCGCCTCACGCAGGCGCTCTCCCCTGGGAGCCCTCAAATTGCGGCCAACAGAAACAATCCGCGTCAGCAAGCGTATCCAGGGTTTTTGAAAGCTTGAAAGGACCAGTTCGTCCAGACCAAAACGCAACACGGTCCAGACAATGAAAATCCCCCTGAACATCCGGCTCATGCAGCAGCCTTTTCAGCGCCAGGCGCGGCGGGTGCACCACCCGGCATGGTGCCAAATGGCCCGGAAGCCAGAAACTGTTTCAGGCCCGCCAGCATGCGTCGACCCGCATCAGCCAGCGCATGGGCAGGTATGTCACCCAGCACGCGCGACAAATCTTCTTCAACATCCCAGCGCAGGTTCTCAGCCAGCCAGCCGAGTTCGGCGGCCAGTTGCACATCGCCTTCAATTTTTACCGGTGGCGCCTTGCCCACCAGCGCTGACTGCAACAACACAACAGGCGAGTCGGCCGCGATGGCTATCAGCAAATCCGGCTTGGCCGCAGCAGGAGCGCGATCCAGAAGACCGGCAGGCGTGATAACGACATCCATGGCAAACAGGCCCCAGCGCACATGAAGCACGCTGCCTTTTTTGCGTGCCAGACGGTCTTGCGCTTCTTTTTCCTGCATCAGCACATGGTTCAGTAAAAGGACAAGCCGCTGCTGGCCTTCCTCCACCACCCAGCTGGGCGGCTGAAAGCGTGTCGCAATGGATTCCAGAAATGAAAAAGGGGACGATGTATTCATACGTCCCCGATTTTGACTTAGTTTAAGAAAGTCCCCACATGGGCAGAGCTGCTAGAGGGGCATTCCCAAATCAAACCGGGGCCGTGGAACCGGCTTTGGCCACAGGCGCAGCGGCCCCCTCGGGGGCAGGAAGCTACACGCAGTGAGCGACCGTGGGGGCTATTGCAATGCCTGCACACCCGCAACCAGCCAGCCACTGCCGCCAGCACGCGGCTTGGTCATGTTCCAGACTTCGCGGAATGGGCTGGCACCAGCAGATGCATCTTCGCGGATCATCCCCGAAAATTCCACACTGGCCAGGTACACGTCGCTGAGTTCTTCAATGCCCAGCAGCTTGGCATCAAGTACCACCACGTCGGTCTTGTTAATGCCGCCACCAGTGTGTGACTCACGGTCAGCCAGTTGCACCTTGATCTGCGCAAGCATCTCGTCGGTCATCATGGCGCGCAGGTTGTTGATATCAGACCGGTCCCATGCGTCCTGTAGTGTCAAAAAGTTGGCTTTGCAGGCCTTCAGGAAGCCGTCAGCGTCAAACCCGTCAGGCACGCCCCAGGACTGTGAACCCATCAGACCTGAACCGATCATGGAACCTGATGCCCCGGCAGTACCAGCCTTTGTTGCGTCAAAGGCCATGCTGTTGCGCTCCCAGGGGCGGGCAGATGCGTCATTTCCGACATTTTCAGGGCTGTAGTTCCTGGGCGTCGTGGCATTTCCCGCGCCCTGCAAGGCATAAGGTGACGGACTCTGGGGAGAATTTCCGCGGCCCTTCAATTTGCGCATCACAAAGCCGACGACAACCATGACAACCAGCGCCAGCAAGGCAAACATGATGATCTGGCTGAACGCACCGCCCAGGCCAAGGGAAGATGCCAGCCAGGCCAGGCCCAGACCGGCAGCCAGACCGCCCAGCATCGCACCCCAAGGCTTCTTGGGTGCCGCAGCTGCCGGTGCAGCCGCTGGTGCAGCCGGCTTGACACCCGCTGGAGCCGCTTCACGCTGGGTGACGTTGGATGACTGCTTGCCAACAGATTTGCCACCACCGAGGCGAGCGGCTTGCGCATCAGCGGCAGCAAATGTAAAGCTTAACGCCATTGCAGCGGAAAGAATGATTGAAAAAAGTTTCATAACGTGTCCTTGTTCAGATTTTTGCAAACTCTTGGAAGTTTTTGTCTCGATTAAATGGCGCGAAAATAACAGAAAAATACAGGCTTGATAATAGTTCTCAACACCTGATTCCAACATGCAATGCAGCAACCCCGCCGGTCATGTTGTGATAGTCCACATGACCAAAGCCGCCTTTACGCATCAGGGTCTTGAGTTCTTCCTGGTCAGGATGCATGCGAATCGACTCGGCCAGGTACTGGTAGCTTGAGTCATCATTGGCCACCAATTTGCCAATTTTGGGCAGTACCTTGAACGAATACCAGTCATAAACTTTTTCAAGTGGTTTGGCCACTTTGGAAAACTCCAGGACCAGCAGCTTGCCACCCGGCTTGAGCACGCGGTTCATCTCGCGCAGAGCTGCTTCCTTGTGGGTCATGTTGCGCAAGCCGAACGCCACCGTCACCACATCAAAATGCGCATCCGCAAAAGGAAGGTGTTCGGCATCACACACCAGCGTTGGAAGGCTGACGCCCGCGTCCAGCAAGCGGTTTCGGCCTTCACGCAGCATGGCCTCATTGATATCGGTGTGCACTACCTTGCCAGAAAGGCCCACCTTGGGCGCAAATGCCAGGGCCAGGTCGCCCGTGCCGCCAGCGATGTCGAGCACATACTGGCCCTCCTTGACATTGGCCACCAGTACCGTGAAAGCCTTCCAGGCGCGATGCAGGCCCATGGACATCAGGTCGTTCATCACATCATATTTGGGCGCGACGGAATCGAACACGCCGCGCACGCGACGCGCCTTGTCGCGTTCGTCGACAGACTGAAAACCGAAATGGGTGCTGGTCATGGTTTGAATGCTATAGGTACGATGCGATCATTGGATATGACAACCCCTTTGGGATTCAGGGCATTAGCCGTATATGTGGGGTTTATGTTGCAAAAACAACACTGAACAGTCCCGGCCTGAAAATGGCCCGACTAGTGACTGCCGCAGGAATGACCACCAGCCACCACCATGGGCCCATCGCGCGTCATGTCGGCAGCCTGCAGTCTACGGATGTAGTCGTCCCACAGCCGGGTCTGCTCGGCGCCCAGGTAGTACAGGTAATCCCATGAAAATATGCCGCTTTCGTGGCCGTCTGAAAAGACCGGTTTGACCGCGTAATTGCCCACGGGCTCCAGCTCGACAATGCCCACCTCGCGCTTGCCGGTTTGCAGCACTTCCTGGCCTGGGCCATGACCTTGCACTTCCGCCGACGGTGAATAAACCCGCATCAGCTCAAACGGAATTTTGAACTCGGCGCCATCAGAAAACGCGACTTCGAGAAGGCGTGACTGACCGTGCACGGTCAGCGCTGTGGGGGTGGGGGAACCTGCTTGAAGACCTGCCATAAGAGCTTTACTTTCTTTTTCGAATTTGACGCTGCCTTACCGCGCGGCCACGTGCCTTGAAGGCTGGTCCACTACACCAGAACCCGCTCGATTCCGCCGCGGTTGGCCGTGTCCACGTAACTTGAAAGCCAGTCCTCGCCGAGAATCTGGCTGGCCATTTCGACCACGATGTAATCGGCCTCCAGCAAGCCGTTTTTCAGGTCGTCACCATAGCGCGACAAGCCCTGCAGGCAGCTTGGGCAACTGGTCAGAATCTTGACGTTCTCTTTTTCCCCGAGGGCACCCGAGGCCCTGAGCAGGGTTTCACCTTTTTGCAGCTCCTCTTCCTTGCGGAAACGGATCTGGGTAGAAATATCCGGTCGCGTCACGCCCAGCGTACCGGATTCGCCACAGCAGCGCTCGTTCTTCAGCACGTTGTCACCCAGCAGCGCCTTGACGGTCTTCATAGGCTCTTGCAACTTCATGGGGCTGTGGCAGGGGTCGTGAAAAAGATACCCGTTGCCGTCGCCGTTTTCTGGCCGCAAGGTGATACCTTTTTCAAGCAGGTACTCGTG
>JANOCP010000051.1:0-9501 GCA_031412235.1 Polaromonas sp. | reverse complement strand
ATCAGCCCCAGCGTACCCATGGCGCCCACCATCAGGCGCGACACGTCGTAGCCGGCCACATTTTTCATGACCTGGCCGCCAAACGTCAGGTGCTCGCCCTTGCCGTTGAGCAGCTTCAAGCCCAGCACATAGTCACGCACCGCGCCAACGCTGGCGCGCGCCGGGCCGCTCAGGCCGCTGGCAACCATGCCGCCTACGGTACTGCTGGCTGAGAAGCGCGGTGGCTCAAACGGCAGGCACTGGCCCTGGGCGGCAAGTAGCGATTCAAGCTCGGCCAGACTTGTACCTGCCCGGGCAGTCACGACCAGCTCGCTAGGCTCGTAACTGACCACGCCCGCGAGCGCGGATGTGTCGAGCACATCACCCAGCAAAGCCTCGCCATAAAAGTCCTTGCTGCCGCCGCCACGAATGCGCAGCGGCGTACCTGCTGCTGCGGCTGCGCGAACCCGCCCGGCTATCTGCTCAATGAAATCGTTGTCTGAAGGCATGACAGCGATGGTAAGCGCCTAGACCGTGCATGGTTTTGATTTTTTTGAACGGGGCTTGTTCAGTTTTTGATGCTTTTACAAGCAAAACCTAATCTTCGAAGAAATTCACCGGCAGCCCAGGCACTTCAACCCGCATTGAGAAAACACAACCTGAATCAGGGTAAGTCTGCAGCTCCTGGGCGCTGCGCTTGTCGCGTGCCGTCGTCAAATAGAGCGTCTGCAGGTCACTTCCGCCAAAGCAGGGCATGGTCGGGCATTGTGCTGGTACGGGTATGTCAAGCAACACCTCGCCCGCAGGCGAAAGCTTGACGATACGGGCACCCTCAAACATGGCCACGTAGTAATTGCCTTGTACATCGACAGCAGCGCCGTCGGGCCGACCGCCATAACCAGGCATGCCGGGCTGCCAGCCATCGGGTTTGCCTGGCCATTGTTTAAACACCCGCTCCTGGCTCATGGCGTTGGTCTCAAGATCCCAGTCCCAGGCGCGGATGGTGTGGCTGGGTGTGTCGGCCCAGTACATGGTTTTGGCATCAGGTGACCAGGCCAGTCCATTGGCAATCACGGCATTGCTGGCCTTTAACTCAAGCTGCGGCGTTTTTGAATTGCGGAAGTCGAGTGAAAAAAGCTGGGCACTGTTGACATCACGCGGCTCGTACATGGTTCCAGCCCAAAAGCGGCCACGCGGGTCAGCCTTGCCATCATTGAACCGTGTAGTGGCGGGGTCATGGGTGGCTTTGACCAGCTGCTGCAGGTCGCCACCCCAATCCCGTGCGCGGTAAATACCGTCACGCAGGGCAATCACGAGCCCGCTGCTTTCGCCAAGGCTTCGTGCGGGCGCGATGCTGCCGGGCTCAGACGGCATCAACCAGCTTTGCACGCTACCCATAAAAACGTTAAGCCGGTGAATCTGCCGGCCCGGGATGTCAATCCAGTAAAGCATCTGCTCATCGGGGTGCCAAAAAGGAGATTCGCCCAGCCCACTGGGCTGTGTGACAACGGTTTGCCAGGTCATGGAGATCTTTCTATGCCTTGTCGGCTTGCCGGACTTCAAGGCTTTGGTTTGAGCCAGGGCACATGCCTGGCAGTTTGCAAACTGTACAGGCAAAAAAACAGCCCGCCGATTTTGCAACCAGCGGGCCGAACATCCAAAGGAGACTCTCTCTCAGCTAACCGGGTGCCTTGAAGCAACTCATTCTTCAAGCCACCCCTGTTAATCAATTAACGGTTATAGGCTGTCTCACCGTGTGAGGTGATGTCCAGACCTTCGCGTTCGTCTTCTTCGCTGACGCGCAGGCCAACCGTCAGGTCAACGACCTTGTAGCCAATGAAGGCTACGACGCCTGACCAGACCACAGTAATGAGCACTGCCTTGGCCTGCACCCAGACTTGCGAAACGATGGAATAGTCGGCCGCCGTGACCATGGTCACTGTCACCCAGTCAGCCACAAAGCCCGGGCCACCCAGGGAAGGCGAATTGAACACACCGGTCAGCAGGGCACCAAGAATGCCGCCGATACCGTGCACGCCGAACACGTCGAGCGAGTCGTCAGCACCCAGCATTTTCTTCAGGCCGTTAACGCCCCATAGGCAGGCAAAACCAGCCAGGGCACCAATCACCAGACCGCCGCCAATACCAACGTTGCCAGCTGCTGGCGTGATGGCCACCAGACCAGCGACCGCACCGGATGCAGCACCCAGCATCGAAGCCTTGCCGCGCATCAGCGCTTCACCCACGCACCATGCCAGCACGGCAGCAGCCGTGGCACCGAGGGTGTTGATAAAGGCCAGGGCCGCGAAACCGTTGGCTTCCAGGGCAGAACCGGCGTTAAAGCCGAACCAGCCCACCCACAGCAGGGCGCTACCAACCATCGTCAGCGTCAGGCTGTGAGGTGCCATGGCTTCCTTGCCATAACCAATACGCTTGCCAACCATGTAGGCACCAATCAAACCGGCCACGGCAGCATTGATGTGCACGACGGTACCGCCGGCAAAGTCAAGCGCACCCATCTGCCAGATGTAGCCAGCCTTGCCGGTCATGGCGTCAACCACTTCCTTGCCCGTGTAAGCGTCAGGGCCCATCCAGAACCAGACCATGTGCGCGATTGGTGCATAGCTGAAGGTGAACCAGATGGCCATGAAGAGCAGCACGGCCGAGAACTTCATGCGTTCAGCGAAAGCACCGACGATCAGGGCGCAGGTAATGCCGGCAAAGGTTGCCTGGAAAGCCGCAAACACGATTTCAGGGATGTAAACACCCTTGCTGAAGGTGGCCGCATTGGCGAAGGTGCCAGCAGTGTTGTCCCAGACGCCTTTCATGAACAGCCTGTCAAAGCCGCCAAAGAAAGCATTGCCTTCGGTAAAGGCCAGGCTGTAGCCGTAGATGAACCACAGCACCACGATCATCGAGAAGGTGACCATGACCTGCATCAGCACGGAAAGCATGTTTTTGCTGCGCACCAGACCACCGTAGAACAAGGCCAGGCCAGGAATGGCCATCATGATGACCAGAAGTGTGGAAACCATCATCCAGCCGGTATCGCCCTTGTTGGGCACGGGCGGAGCAGGCGGGGTTGCTGCAGGCGCGGCAGCTGCAGGCGCGGCCACAGCGGCGGCTGGTGCTGCAACCGAAGCAGGAGCAGCTTCGGCAGGTTTGGCCTCAGCAGCGGGGGCAGATGCGGCAGGCGCAGCTGCGGGCGCTTGCGCCAGTACGGCAGTGCCGGTAGCCAGCAAACTGAATCCCAATACCAGGGAGGCAAGTAGTTTTTTCATGTCAATGTTCTCTTTTTATAGGCGTTTGATAAGGTAGGGCCTTACAGCGCTTCCTTGCCGGTTTCACCAGTGCGAATACGCACGACCTGCTCAAGGTTGTAGACAAAGACCTTGCCGTCACCGATCTTGCCGGTGCGTGCAGCGCCTTCCACAGCCTCGATAACCCGATCAACGAGCTCGTCAGAGACGGCCGCTTCAATTTTGACTTTGGGCAGAAAGTCAACCACATACTCTGCACCGCGGTACAGTTCAGTGTGGCCTTTTTGGCGACCGAAGCCCTTGACTTCAGTGACCGTGATGCCTTGCACGCCAATACCGGACAGCGCTTCACGCACTTCATCCAGTTTGAACGGTTTGATGATGGCCGTGACGAGTTTCATGTTCAGGTTTCCTCCAGGGTGGTTTTCTTGAAGCGGCAACGCAGGGGCTGCCGCCTCGTCTGATTTACAGGGCTTTGGTCAGCATGACGACCAGCGTGTTCTTATTGATCGACTTGCTGGCGTCAACAGCGTAGAAGTAACTGCTTTTCTTGTCAGCGCCGACCAGGGCACCCGACAGGGTCATGCCGTTGCCCAGGTCGTAGCTGGCACCGATGCTGTAGTCCATGTAATCAGGTGCTCCGAAAGTATTGACAGAGCTCTTGAAATTGGTGAAACCAAGCGATGCCTTGAGGGTTACTTTAGGGGCAACCTCCTGTGCAAAAGCCAGATTCAGGTAACCCGTGCCGCGGCCTTCACCAGCTGACAGGCCCGCGAGATCCTTGCCAAACCCGAAGTAGCCTTTGGATATGGTGTGGTAGTACTTGGCGCTGACAGGACCGTAGGTGCCGCCAAGGTACAGCTCGGTGGTGTCCGCACCGCTTGCGCTTGGATAGATATAAGCTATCGCACCAACGTCCATATCCAGGGGGCCGGCCTTGAATTTGTAGCCACCATACAGGTCGACCTCAACTGCGGCGTTGTTGCCAGACGCCAGGTACTTGGTCCAGTTGATGGTCGAGTTCCAGTTGCCAACGTAAAACCCACTGTCAAATGCGTAGTCAAAACCGCCTTGCAGGGCTGGCTTCAGAGCACGGGTCTTGCCTTGGTCCTGGTCCTGGCCGCGAAACTTGTAGTTGCTTGCCAGGGAAATGTTAAACGTCAGCGGCGAGGGGGCAGGCGCTGGGGTCTGTGCAAATGCGGCGCTGGACGTGAGCAGAGCTGCAGAAATAGCGAGTGGGACAGGGGAAAATTTCATCATGGGCTCCGAGGGTTGTTAACTTAGACAACCCTTTGTTAGCACGTACCGTGCCAAAATTCATGGCACTGCGGCGGAACGGGTCCACCCTTTGTAGGCCCGCCACGTTAAGCATAGGGTTATAAGAACAAGACATGCACCAACTTGGGACTAAATCATGCACAAGTTTGAGGCATCTGAACAGGGAGTTGAATAATGAGCTTATCTATAGTGCATAGTCGCGCTTTACTGGGCCTGGAGGCCAGGCCAGTGTGCGTAGAGGTGCATCTTGCCAACGGTCTGCCCAGCTTTACGCTGGTCGGTTTGGCTGAGACAGAAGTCAAGGAAGCCCGGGAGCGCGTGCGTTCAGCCATCCAGAACACGGGGCTGGAGTTTCCGGGCAATAAGCGGATTACCGTCAACCTCGCCCCGGCAGACTTGCCCAAAGACTCAGGCCGCTTCGACTTGCCGATAGCGCTCGGCATTCTGGCCGCCAGCGGACAGATTGATGCTAAAAAACTGCTGGGTTATGAATTTGCAGGAGAGCTCTCACTTGGCGGTGACCTGCGGCCGATTCGCGGTGCGCTTGCCATGAGCCTGGCCCTGGCGGGTCAGGCCGCACAGGCAAACGGACAAATACCCAAACTCGTGCTGCCGGAAAGCAGCGCACAAGAGGCCGGTCTGGTGCCAGGCGCTGAAATATACAAGGCGCACCATCTGCTGGATGTGGTGCGCCAGTTTCTCTCGGGCGACGCAGCCCCGGAAGCACTGGACGGCTGGAGCCGGGTCGTACCTGCAACGCGCCAGCCGCACGCCCGTTACGCGGATATGGCAGACGTCAAAGGCCAGATCGCGGCCAGGCGCGCCCTGGAGATTGCGGCAGCGGGCGGCCACAGCGTCCTGATGATGGGCGCACCCGGATCAGGCAAGTCCATGCTGGCGCAGCGTTTTGCCGGTTTACTACCGGCCATGACGACTGAGGAAGCACTTCAAAGCGCGGCAGTTGCCTCGCTGGGGGGACGTTTTTCGCTAGACAGCTGGGCTGTCAGGCCAACTTGCTCGCCGCACCATACAGCCAGCGCCGTAGCTTTGGTGGGTGGTGGCTCTCCGCCACGACCCGGCGAAATATCTCTCGCCCACCAGGGCGTTTTATTTCTCGACGAGCTACCCGAGTTCCCAAGAGCTGCCCTGGAGGCGCTGCGTGAGCCGCTGGAGTCGGGCACCATCACTATCTCGCGAGCGGCGCATCGGGCCGAGTTTCCCGCCAGGTTTCAGCTTATTGCTGCCATGAACCCATGCCCCTGCGGTTACCTGGGCTCCACCCTGCGCGCCTGTCGCTGCTCGCCCGACCAGGTATCGCGCTACCAGGGCAAGCTTAGCGGGCCGCTGCTGGACCGCATTGACCTGCACGTAGAAGTTGGCGCACTCGCCGCCGACGAGCTGATAAATACCCCACCCGGTGAAAGTACAGTTGCGATTCGCGAGCGGGTGGTGCGAGCACGTGAGCGCGCACTTTCACGCCAGGGCAGTACCAATCAGGCACTGGATGGGCAGTCCATAGACACGCAGTGCAAGCTGGATGATGCTGCAGCAAAATTCCTGAACACTGCGGCGGCTCGCCTGGGCTGGTCGGGGCGCAGCATTCACCGCTGCCTGAAAGTAGCACGAACCATCTCAGACCTGGCCGGTGCGCAGTCGGTACAGCTTACGCATGTGGCAGAAGCCGTGCAATACCGTCGTGCATTAAAGGCGGCGTATTGAAGTCAAAAATCGGGGCATTGAGTTGAAGAAATCAGGCGTAACAATTTTTCGACGGGCCGCCCCTAGAAAAATTAGCCCCCTCGGGGGGCAGCGCATTACACGAAGTGAAAAGCGTGGGGGCAATACCTATTGCCCCTGATAAGTCGGCTGCTGCTGATTGACAGGGGCCGCAACAGGCGCCGGTGCACGATAAACCGCACCGTCGTTGGTACGAATGGTTGAACCCTCAAGCGTCACGCGGCTGCCTACATTGGGGGGCTGAGCCACTTCAACCATGCGGCGGGAACCGTCTTCCATGCGCACGCCGACCTGGTAAACCGTCTCTTTACGAACCTTGTTTTCGATGGCGTTACCCGCAAAACCACCGCCAACAGCGCCCAAAATGGTAGCTGCGGTGCGGCCTCCGCCGTTGCCGATCTGGTTACCCAGCACGGCACCCAGCACACCGCCCGCAACCGCACCAACACCAGGCCCGGCTGACTTGGTGGAACGCTCTACCGGCGTCACCGATTCAATGGACCCGCACACGGTGCATATCTGTACCGCAGCCACAGGCGCGGGCGCCGGATAGGGCGCAGGTGCTGGCGAAGCGCCTGCATAGCCAGGGCCAGGCGCCTGAACAACTTTAGGTGTTGGCTTGACGACCTTTTTTGCCGGCACTGGCGCTGGCTTTACAGCAGCGGCAGGTTTTTCTATGAGGTCGTCAGCAGCGCTTGCACCTGAAGCGGGCGCGGCTACCTGAGGTGTCACCATGGCTACCTGCGCGGCTGGCGCAACGGGTGCGGGTTGGCGTTGCTGGTAAATCATGGTGCCGCCCATTCCCAGTACGGCCACGCCCAGGATACCTACCGCAGCCCACAGGGGTTTGGCGTTGGACGATGAGGACTGTTGTCCTGGCTGAATATGGTCTGTCGATGCGTTCATGGCAGGTTTCCCCTTATGTGAGCCAAATCAGTAAAGCCAAATGTACTTAGCAGTCAACGTCTTGAACAGTCCAAAAGTTCACGCCACCCGCGTAAAGTGAAGTGTCTTTTTGTAAACGCCAGATAGAAAAGACCCTGTTTTTAAAGGTTCGGTGCCAGTAACCGCGCCAGGTCGTCTGCCTTTGCGCCGCGCCGCCGGGCCAGGTCCTGCAACTGGTCATCGCCGATTTTGCCCACATTGAAATAGGTGCTGTCCGGGTGGCTCAAATAGAACCCGCTGACGCTGGCCGCAGGTGTCATGGCCAGGCTTGATGTCAGTGCCATGCCGATATCGGCTGCGCCCAGCAGCTCAAACATGTCCTGCTTGACGCTGTGGTCGGGGCATGCCGGGTAACCTGGCGCGGGCCTGATGCCCTGGTATTTTTCACCTATCAGCGCATCGGTATCCAGCGCTTCTGACGGCACATAGCCCCACAAATCCTTGCGTACCCGCTGGTGCATGGCTTCGGCAAAGGCTTCGGCCAGTCGGTCAGCCAGCGCCTTGAGCATGATGGACGAGTAGTCGTCGTTGTCGTCATTGAAATACTTTTCCTTCTTTTCCGCACCCAGACCGGCGGTAACGGCAAAAACTCCGATGTAATCGGCAATTTTTGGGTCTTTTTGGCCTTCAGCCCAATCTTTACGGCTACTGTTAGCTATCAATTCAGGAGTAATAATCTTCGGTGCCACGAAATCCGACAAGCAGCGGCTGGGACGCATGACGCCCTCAACCGCCGTTTTCTCCTGCTGCTGGCGCAAGCCGTACCAGGTCATGGCGACTTCGCTACGCGACTCGTCGGTATAGATCTCGATGTCGTCGCCCACACTGTTGGCCGGATACAAACCGACCACACCGCTTGCCGTCAGCCAGCGGCCTTCAATCAGCCGCTGCAGCATGCGTTTGGCATCCGCGTACACACGCACCGCCTCAGTGCCCACCACTTCGTCTTTCAGAATCGCCGGGAAGGGCCCAGCCAGGTCCCAGGTCTGAAAGAACGGACCCCAGTCGATGTACTTCGCCAGTTCGGCCAGGTCAAAGTTCTTGAACAAACGGCGGCCAATGAACTTGGGCACAGGTGGCGTGTAGTTGGCCCAGTCAGTGCGCGTGGCATTTGCACGGGCTTTGGCCAGCGGCCACATCGGAATCTGCTTCTTGTTGGCGTGCTGGGTACGTACCTTTTCGTAGTCGCTGTTAAGTTCGTCAATGTATTTGGCCGCGTTGTCAGACAGCAGGCTCTGCGCCACACTGACGCTGCGCGAGGCGTCGGGCACATAAACCACCGGCCCTTCATAATGCGGCGAAATTTTGACTGCAGTGTGCACACGGCTGGTTGTGGCGCCGCCAATCAGCAAGGGAATCTTTTTGATGCGGAAGTGGTCGTCTTTCTGCATTTCGGCCGCGACGTACTGCATTTCTTCAAGGCTCGGCGTGATCAGGCCGCTCAGGCCCACGATGTCTGCGCCTTCCACCTTGGCGCGCGCCAGAATTTCATGGCAAGGCACCATCACGCCCATGTTGACGACTTCAAAGTTGTTGCACTGCAAAACCACGGTGACGATATTTTTTCCAATGTCATGTACATCACCCTTGACGGTGGCGATGATGATCTTGCCCTTGGTTTTAACGTCGCCGCCGGCCGCCTCAAGCAGCAGTTTTTCAGCTTCGATATAGGGCAGCAGATGCGCCACGGCCTGTTTCATGACGCGGGCGCTTTTAACCACCTGTGGCAAAAACATCTTGCCCTGACCAAACAGGTCACCCACCACATTCATGCCGTCCATCAGCGGGCCTTCAATCACATGCAGCGGCCTGCCGCCATCTGCCTGAATGAGTTGCCAGACTTCTTCGGTGTCCGTCACGATGTGCTCGTTCATGCCATGCACCAGCGCATGTGACAGGCGGGCACGAACCGGCAGCGCGCGCCACTCGTTCTTTTTGGAATCGTCCCTGGCACCGCTTTTGGCGGTTTCGGCGACTTCAATCAGACGCTCGCTGGGGCTCAGGTGTTCTTCGCCGTCCCTGTAGATCGGTGTGCGGTTCAGCACCACGTCTTCGACACGCTCGCGCAGCGTCGGCTCAATGTCGTCATACACGCCCACCATGCCAGCGTTGACAATGCCCATGTCCATACCCGCCTGAATCGCGTGGTACAAAAATACGGTGTGAATTGCTTCCCGCACCGGGTCATTGCCGCGAAAGCTGAAACTGACGTTGCTCACGCCGCCTGACACCTTTGCACCGGGCAGATTCTGCTTGATCCAGCGGGTGGCGTTGATAAAGTCCACCGCGTAGTTGTTGTGCT
>JANOCP010000050.1:0-8201 GCA_031412235.1 Polaromonas sp. | reverse complement strand
TGAGCGGGCCGAACAGCAGACGCAGTATTTTTTTCATTTTGGAGCTTGCTGGTGTGGGGCCCAGGCGTGGCCACGACGGATTAAAAAGTGTTAATGGCGAATCGTTACAGAATGTTTTTATGGTCGTTCAGCCCCTGTTTGAAGTCAAGAAGCTTCGATCCCCTGGATTTTTGACCGTGGCTTGATACTGACACGAACGCCCCAAAGTGAGCATTTGTGTGTAAAAACGCGCGGTAGCCCCTAAATAGCGTCAACGCGTCGCGTAATGGGATGTTTACCGGTTGCTCCCCATCACCTGGCTGCCGTCCGGCAGACGCACTCATCCTTTCCACACAGCCCGACTTTGGCGCTGACAAGCGGGCCAGCGTCAGCGAGAAGCGCTAGCGTGTGATAAGTTCCAGCCAATTTCCAAGAATCCGAGAACCCGTTGGTATGAATAACCCTGACAATCCTGAGAACCTTCAAGAACGCATTCGTGCGCTTGTGCCCTCCCGCCTGATGGGCATGCGCCGCGGCATTGAAAAAGAAAGCTTGCGCGCCCAGCCTGGGGGTGGCCTGGCCCTGACGCCACACCCGGCAGCGCTGGGTTCTGCCCTGACGCACCCCAGCATCACCACTGACTTTAGCGAGTCGCAAGTTGAACTGGTGACTGGCGCACATGTCAGCGTTGACGCAGCCATTGACGAACTCACGCAAATCCACCAGTTCACCTACCGCGCCATGCAGGACACGGGCGACGAAATGCTCTGGGTGTCAAGCATGCCTTGTGGCCTTCCGACAGACGAGACGATTCCCATAGCCCGCTTTGGCTCCTCAAATGTCGGGCGTGCCAAAAGCGTTTACCGCATGGGCCTGGGCCACCGCTATGGGCGGCGCATGCAAACCATTTCGGGTATTCACTACAACTGGTCTTTGCCGGATGTGAGCAGCGAGCAGTACTTTGCGCTGATCCGCAATTTCCGCCGCCACGCGTTTTTGTTGCTGTACCTGTTTGGCGCATCACCAGCCGTGTGTTCAAGCTTTGTTGCCGGGCGCCAGCACGAGCTGCAAAAGCTCGCCGACAGCACCATGTACATGCCGCATGGCACCTCGCTGCGCATGGGGCGGCTGGGCTACCAGAGCGACGCCCAGGCGTCTCTGGCGGTCAGCTACAACAGCCTGGAGGGCTATGGCGCATCGCTACAGGACGCCTTGACCCGCCCCTACCCGGCCTACCAGGCGGTGGGCATCCAGAACCCCGGCGGTGACTACAACCAGCTGGGCACAACCCTGCTGCAAATTGAAAATGAGTTTTACGGCACGATTCGGCCCAAGCGCGTGATCTTTCCGGGTGAGCGCCCGCTGCATGCCCTGCGCGAGCGGGGCGTTGAATACATCGAGGTTCGCCTGATGGACCTTGACCCCTTCATACCGGCAGGCATCACCACGCAAACCATGCGGTTTTTAGATGTGTTTTTATTGCATTGCCTGTTAAGTGACAGCCCGCCCGACACGCCGCAAGAAATCGCCGCCCTGGCGCGCAACCAGCACCGCACGGCGGCACGTGGCCGTGAGCCTGGCTTGCTGCTCGAGCGCGGCAGCGATCAGGTCGCATTGCCCGACTGGGGGCTTGAAATAGTCGCCGAATGCGCGCCCATAGCCGCTGCACTGGACGCAGCGCAAGGCGGTACGCTGCACCGCGACGCGCTTGAAGCCGCAAAAGTGGGCCTGCGTGATGCCAGTACCCTGCCGTCGGCGCGTGTGCTTGCGGCCATGGCGCAAGACTTTGACAACTCCTTCGTCAAATTTGTACGTGCCCAGTCTGAAAAAACCCGCGCTGTATTTCAGGGTTTGCCTTTCTCGGGCGAGAGGCATGCGCACTTCCAGGCCTTGAGCGAACAATCGATAGCCGAACAAAAGAAGATCGAGGCGCTGGATTCGATGCCTTTTGAGGTGTACAGGCAACAGTATGTGTCTCCCGACAGGCTTGGCGTGCATAGGCGCGAGGTCGTCGCGGCCTGACCATTGTGGTGCGCGTTGACTTTTGATGGGCTGCGGCAGGCCCGTCTGCTGCGGGTCGCGACACAGGCAAGGGTTTGCAAGAGCGTGTACCAATGTGGTGCGCAGCCTTGAAAAGCGACGTTTGTGACGTGCCAGTGACGCCGGCTAGACAGACTTGCCTCTCTAAAGTTCGGGTTTACCCGGTGCTAGCCTTTGTCTTGAGCGCTTCTGCTCGTCACTTCAAAGGCCTTTATGAAAACCCCTTCTTTCAAAAAACCAGCTTTGAATTTTTTGGCGCTGTTGTCCCTGTCGTTTGCACTTGCGGCCGTCGCTGCGCCGGTTCAAGCCCAAACGCTTCAGCTTAATGGCTCAGGTATTCGCCACCATGCCTCTGGCCCCCTGTACAGCGCAGGGCTCTATCTGGACAAAAAACTCGCTACGGCTGCAGAGGTGATGGGCAGCCAGGGCGCCAGGCAGTTGCGTGTAGTCATGTTGCGTGACGTGAGTGCAGCCGAAATGGGCGACTTGCTGGCCAAGGGTATGGTGGCCAATGCCAGTGATGACGAGTTGAGCAGGCTGATTCCGGTGCTGTTCAGCCTTGGTGAAATATTTGGCGACCAAAAAAAGCTGCAGGCGGGCGACAGCTTTCAGATTGAGTCGCAGCCTGGTGCCGCAACCACCATCAGCATTCAGGCCAAAGCGAAGGGCGAAGCTGTCAGGCATGTGTTTGAACAGCCCGGGTTGTTTGGCGTGTTGCTGCGCCTGTGGCTGGGGGATAAGCCGGCGGATGACGGCCTGAAAAGCGCTTTGCTGGGCAAGGCGGTGTGAAGCTGCTCCAGATTGGCTTCTGCCAGGCAAATTTTGAATGAAATAGCGCCTGAGCCCATATATATCGGCTACAGGTAGCTATTAAATATGTAGCAACGCCGCCTCAGCGTCTTCATGCCACCAGGCCACCGCAGCGTAGTAGCTCTCCCAGACGCAGCCATTGCAGCCGCGCCCGCAGCAGCTTGTGGGCTCTGGCGGCGGTTCGCGCAGGGGGGTGCCTTGGGTCGCGGCGCGCAGCTGCAGGGCCTTGATACCCGCAAGCGCTGCATCGCGGGGGCTGGCGCCTGATGCCATGGCTATGCCCGTCAAAACGATTTCAGTAACTGGTGGACTTGCCCAGGCGGCGCCATCCATACACGCCGGCAAAAGCAATGCCCAGTACCAGCGCAAACCAGCCCACCAGCGATGATTTGGCCACGATGCCCTGCATGCCGGGGGAGGTAATAAAGTAAGGCGACAACAAAACGCCGAGGCCAATCAGCATGCACAAAATACCCTTGAACAACAGTTCCTGATTCGCCTTGCCGCGGGTCTGGCTGTTATTGGGCTGGTTTTTTGGGGCAGAGGGCAGGGGCATGGGGTGTTGGTTTTCTGTGCTTTTGACAGCGACCTGAGTGAAGACTTGATAATAAGCGCTGTCGAAGCAGGGTGTGTCATCACTGCAAAAGCACACACTCTCCAATAGAAAGAAGATCCCGATGGCTATTCAATGGTTTCCTGGTCATATGTTTTTGACCCAAAAGGCCATCAGTGAGCGCATCAAGGAAATTGACGTGGTCATCGAGCTGCTGGACGCACGCCTGCCGGGCTCGAGTGCCAACCCCAAGCTGGCTGAACTCACCGCATCGCGGCCCACGCTCAAGGTTTTAAACAAGCAGGACCTGGCTGACCCGGCCATCACGGCGCTCTGGCTGGCGCATTACAACGCCTTGCCGAACACCCGCGCCATAGAGCTTGACGCCAGTGAGACCGCACCCGCCCGCCGACTGGTTGATGCCTGCCACGCGCTGGCCCCGCTGCGCGGCAGCATGGTCAAGCCCATGCGGGTGCTGATTTGCGGCATTCCCAACGTCGGTAAATCGACGCTTATCAACACTCTGACGGGCAAACGCGCCACCAAAACCGGTGACGAGGCCGGTATTACCAAAATCGAGCAGCGCATTGTGCTGGCCGACGGCTTTTACTTGTGGGACACCCCCGGCATGCTGTGGCCGCGCATCATCGTGGCCCAAAGCGGCTACAACCTTGCAGCCAGCGGCGCAATTGGCCGCAATGCCTTCAGTGAAGAAGAAGTGGCGCTTGAACTCCTCAACCTGTTGATCAAAAAGTACCCGGCAGAGCTTGAGGCGCGCTACAAGGTCGAGATAACACCTGACTCAACCGATGAACAGGTGCTTGAAGATATTGGCCGCAAACGCGGCGCGGTACTGCCCAAAGGCCGGGTCAACCTGCAGAAGGCGGCCGAGATCGTGATTTATGAGTTTCGGGCTGCCACACTGGGCCGCATCACGCTGGAGACACCTGAAGAGTTTGCACGTTGGCTGGCGGCCGGGCAACTGCTTGACGCCGAGCGGCAGCTTAAAAAAGACGCGATTGAAACCAACAGGCTGATCAAGTTCAAAAAAATACCGCGGCCAGACAAACGCACGGCTGCAAACAAGCCGGACAAGGGCTAAGGGACGCTTGCTTGGCTTGTGTTGGCGGCTTTAGTGGTGCGCCGGAATCAGCTTTTGCACCAGCGGGTGCAGCACTTTTTTGCGTGCGGCAATCGCAAAAAAGTGCTCTTCGACGCCGTCGCATGTGCCCACGCGCTCGACCTTGTAGCGGGCACTCAGGTCGTCATCAACCAGCTCTGCCGCCAAAAATACGCCCATACCCGCCGCAGCAAAGGTTTTGAGCAAGGCGCTGTCTTCAAACTCCCCGACCACATTTGGCCTGACGCCGACACGCTCAAACCACTGGTCAATGCGCAGCCTGACTGCCGAATGTGCAGTGGGTAGCAGTACCGGTACCGTGGCCAGTGATTGGGGAAACCCCTTGCGCGCAGCAGCGGCAAGCCCAGGCGGCGCATACCAGGCCAGCCTGGACGAGCCCAGTGAATGGCTGTAAAGCTTGAGATTGGGGTTGTTGGGCGCAACCCTGTCAGCCAGCACCACGTCCAGCCGATGCAGGGCCAGGTCGCCCAGCAGGTCATCAAACTCGTCTTCATGGCAGATCAGGCGCAAATTGGGCGCATCCATCACGGGTTCTATCAGTCGCCTGACGGCCAGCTTTGACAAGCCTTCTGATATACCGACTGCCAACCGGACTGACGGTGTACCCATGGCGTCGCGAACGGCTTCGGGCAGTTTTTCGCCGAGCTGAAAAATCAGCTCCGCCTGATGCATGGCCGCCATGCCCGCATCAGTGAGCGCTACGCCGCGCCCCATCGGCTTGAGCAACTCGTAGCCCAGTGACTTCTCAAGCTCGCGCACCTGCGTGCTGACGGTTTGCACGGCCATTCCAAGCCGGTCGGCCGCCCTGGCCATACCGCCTTCCTTGGCAACCACCCAGAAGTAATACAGATGCCGATAGCTAAAAGGTGTGTTCATGATTTTTCAGAAGTTGCACATTAAATAGACAGGTTTTTAAGAAACCTAAGTCACTAATTATCTGCTTTATCGGAATTAATTAGGTAACTACTCTCTGAGCTGGTGCAATCCTGCACTGTCAAAACGAAAGGCATGCCATGCAAGTCATTTTTGAATCCCCGGACCCAGAAGCCGCAGAGCTGCGCAATCTGGCCACGCGCCGTGCGCGTCAGGTGCTCAAGCGACTGGCCTGGCTGGCACCGCGCGTCAAGGTACATATGTCGGATGTCAATGGTCCGCGCGGCGGCATAGACAAGCGCTGCCAGGTCGAGGTGATGTCGAGCATGGCTGGCCCGGTGGTGGTGACGTCCATGGCGCGCGACTGGCGCACTGCGCTGCAGAGCGCCCTTGCCAGGGCCGCCCGTACGCTGCTGCAGAACTGGCAGCGCAGCCGCACGCAGCGCCGCACGGCTTTGCCTGTGCCTGCCCTTTGAACCTTTCCCTTATTTCTGGAGAAAAACATGAAGTGTCCCGTTTGCCCTGATGCGACTTTGGCGATGATGGATCGCCAGGGCGTTGAGATTGACTACTGCCCCCAATGTCGTGGCGTGTGGCTTGACCGGGGCGAGCTCGACAAGCTGACAGAGCTTGCCGCAGGGCAGCAGCCCGCGCGCCAGCCAGCACCTGTGCAGCGACCGGATTTTGTAGATTCTGACGGCTATGGCTCGCGCGCCCCGCAGGGCGGTCATGGCTCCTACGGTTACCAGCAGCGGCGCAAGAAGTCATGGCTTAACGAGATTTTTGACTGAGCTTTTCAAAACAATTAAGGGCCCTCCGCATAACTCTGGCGAGGCTGTGGCAGTCGGATCGGGATGGGCTGCAAGGTGACTTTTTGCAGCCCATTGCACGGTGTGGCCAAGAAAAACAGCGCAGCAGACCGCCCGAGTCCGGCTGATCACGGACCGCAGGGCGTTATGCAGAGGGTCCTTAACTATTGATTACCCGTCACAGGAGCAGGTTTTTTCGACAAAGCCGGCACCGCCTCATACATGGCGGTACCGGCACTTGTACGTCAGGCAATGCCTGAGGCCCCCGCTATTTGGGTCCAGCCAGTTCCAGCAGCATCTGGTCGGTCGCGTAATTGCAGTCCTTGGGCCCGCGAAGGCAAAAACGCCCAATGGCCTCGGCATCTACCGGCAAGCTTGACAGCCCTGGTCGCTCTACCAGCAAGCGCCCACCGGGCTCGACTTGCACCTTGTAGGCGGGGTATTGCTCGGTGATCTTGAGGGTTAACAGCTTTTGCCAGGCAGGTCGCTCGGTGCAGGCCACCGACAGCGCGGCGAGCAGTGAGATCAGGCCGTAATGAGCTGTTTTTTGCATGAAAGAAGCGCTTTGCCCAATAAATACGGCTATAAACAGCTATCAAATTGATAGTTTTTTAATTTTCAACTCGCCTGCTATCCAGGCAAAAAAAGAGCGCCTTCAAGGCGCTCTTTTTGCGGTGGCATGCGAAGCGTTACTTAACTGTGTCAAATACTGCTCTTGCTTGTGCAGCGCAAAAAGGCGGCTGAAGTACTCCGTGGTAATCAGTAAAAAAGGCAACAGGGTTCGCGGCCAAAAGTCCTGCGTACACGGCGCGCATGCTCGCATCAACGTCCACCGAGGTCACGTTAGTCAGCTTGCGGCTGTCAAAGTCTGCCTTCGCGACTGCCTGATGCAATGCGGGTGGCACGGTAGGATCGCTTGCGCCGCCGCACAGCAGCGTCTTTGACTTTGGACTCCAGCCCAAAGTGTCGTTTTTCTTGCCAATCAGATAGAGAGCATTGTTGTCGTTGGTCTGAAGATCTGCAACAAAAGCTGAACGGACTAAAGCGTCACGCGCCTGGGCCGGACTGAAAAGGCTGTTGGCGGGAAGACTGCCACTGGTTTGCAGGGTGTCGTAATCAAGCGTAGCGTTTGGCAGCAAGTTTTCTATACCGGCAGCGTACGGTGGTTTGAAAACGGTGTTCACATCACTGTAGATGTTGCCGTAAATCTTTTGCCATGCGGTGACTAGGTACGGGGTAAAAAATTGATATCCGGCGATTGGGTTGGGTGACCTAAAACCGCCAGAAATGTTGTATGGCCCTGCGAGGTGGGCACCCGCTACCAGATTGATTTCACTCGCGTTGTCCCGCTCAATGGCCCGGTGTGCTGCCATGGACGCGTGACCGCCTTGCGAATAGCCTGTGACCATGACCTTGCCAGATAGCGGTGCATTGATTGCAGTTGTCGCAGCGGCCTTGCGCGCGGCGCGTATGGAGTCAATAACAGTCGACGCTTCGGAGTCGGCGTGCAGGTAAGGGTGATAGCTGTAGGTTGATTTGGCAAAACCCAGGTAGTCAGAAGCCACGACAGCATAGCCCTGCGCGGCGTACATGGAGGCCAACAAGAAGGTTTCCGAGTCGCTTGGGTCTGCAAGTGTGTGAAGCTTTTTAAAGTCAGTGCCTTTGGCGTACGCTACCAGCCCTGCTGCGGTGGTACATGCTGCTGCGGTCCCAGTGGGGACCATCAATACACCCGATGAATTTGCTTTTTCACCATTGACGCCGACGGTGCTGTAGTTGAGTGCTATGAATTTGACGCCGCATTTGGCTGCGCCAGTCAGGCCAATCAGCCCACTTGCGGTGGTTGCGCCGTCAATCTGAGCGGCTGTGAGGGTTGTCAATACGGCTGCGGCATCAATCAGCGAGCCGCGGTCAAGCGCGGCGGAGAGCGACACGCCCGACACGGCACCCAGGCGAAGGTCGGCAAACGTCTTGCCCGCGGCAGCAAGTTTGGCCG
>JANOCP010000049.1:0-6095 GCA_031412235.1 Polaromonas sp. | reverse complement strand
CCGGAAGCCATGAGCGAATACATGGTCAAGGAGATGGACCGCTGGGGCAAGGTCGTCAAGGACATCGGCATCAAGCTGGAATAGCCGCGGTACGCCAGGCAATGCTCAAATAAAAAAGCTGCTGCAGACCATCTCTGGCTTGCGGCAGCTTTTTGTTTTTCAAGGCTGGTCAGTGAAGACCAGATCGAAAATCAGTCACGCGCTGGCTTGGAAAATTTTCCAGCCTTTTTAGCCGCATCACGCGGAACAAACACCTTGCCGGCTGGACGCGCGAATGCGGGTTTGCGGTCACCAAAATCAGGACGCGGTGCGAAGCCTTCATTGCGCGGAGCAAAGTTACGGTCTTCGCGTGGCGCGAATGCAGCATTGTTATTGCCAAAGCCACGATCATCCGGACGACGGGCGCCACGGTCATTAAAACCGGAGCGGTCTGCATAGTTATTGCCTTGAGGCGCAGGGCGACCCTGGAAGGCGCCGCCGCGGTCGTCACGATCATTGCGACCGGCACCAAAGCTGCCGGCGTTGTTACCGCTGAAGCCACCACCAGCTGGTTTTCTGCCAGCGTAGCCACCGCCACCTCCGTTGCCGCCGCCGAAGCTACGGCTACCGCCACCACCGCGATCATCCCGTCCACCGCCGAAGTTGCCGCGTGGGCGATCAGACGTAGGCGCAAAGCGCTGCTGCGGCTCAAGGCCGGCAATCACGCTTGGCTTGAGGTTCTGCTGGGTATAGTGCTCGATATCCTGGATCTTGCGACGATCGCGGAACTCTGCAATCGTAATCGCCTGACCTTCGCGACCTGCACGGCCGGTACGGCCAATACGGTGCACGTAATCTTCAGCTTTCATCGGCAGGCCGTAGTTGATGACGTGGGTGATGGTGGGCACATCCAGGCCACGGGCAGCAACGTCGGTAGCCACCAGAATCTGCACACGTCCGTCACGGAAAGCCATCAGGCGGCGATTACGCAAGCCCTGGCTCAGTGCGCCATGCAGTGCAACAGCACTGAAGCCTTCCTGCACCAGGTCATTGGCCAGACCGTCGCACTCGACCTGCGTGCATGCAAACACGATCGCCTGATTGATGGTGGTGTCGCGCAGCCAGTGGTCGAGCAACTTGCGCTTGTGCGTCATGTTGTCAGCCCACAGCAGTGACTGGGTAATTGAGGCGTGTTTTTCGTGCGGCGAATCAATTTCAACGCGCTGTGGCTGACGCATGACGCGTGTAGCCAACTGCATGATGCGCGGCGCAAACGTGGCGCTGAACATCATGGTCTGCTTGCGCTCAATAGTGAGCTGGTTGACCTCGGTCAGGTCGTCGGCAAAGCCGAGGTCGAGCATGCGGTCGGCCTCGTCAACTACCAGAAACTGCACTTGGTCAAGCTTGATTTGCATGCTGCGCTGCAGATCAAGAAGACGGCCTGGCGTGGCAACTACCAGATTGGCGTTTTGGAGCTTGGCAATTTGCAACTGGTAAGGAATACCGCCAACAACGTTGGCAATACGCAGGCCGCGGCAATGGCGAACCAGGTCAATCGCGTCTGCACAGACCTGTTGAGCCAGTTCACGCGTCGGGCACAAAATCAGCGCGCCAGGTGTCGCGGCCTTGAAGTTGCGCATGTTGGTCGGGTCTTTGCGCTTTGGCTTTTTCAGAGGTGCTTCGCCGCGGGCGACGGCCTCAGCGCTCAGGCGCTCAAATTCAGCCTTCTCGTCACGCTCGGCTTGCTCTTGCTGCATGAGCAAGGTGTGCAATACAGGCAACAAAAACGCTGCGGTTTTGCCACTACCGGTTTGGCTGGAAACCAGCAGATCGGTAAATTTGGCTTTTTTATCAGTACTTTCCTGATCCAGAGCCTGCATGGCTTTAGGGATAGTCGCCAACTGCACAGCGGTTGGCTGCGTGAAACCCATGTCGGCAACGGCTTGCAGGAGCTCTTTGGCCAGGCCGAGTTTTACAAAACCGTTAGGTACAGGTGCGATCGCGTCAAGCGAAGATTCGGCAGCACCGGATGCGTCGGAAAAGTCAGGCGTACCCAAAATTTCGTTGTCAAGATTCGATTCGGGCAAAAAGTCGCCGCGAGCCTCAAAAGAGTCAGTCATGTTTTTTCTCACTAATCTCCTGCGTGCAATGCCCTTCAATGTTTGGCAAAGTCACAGGAAAACTTGACCTCCCGCGATGCAGGAAGCTTCGTTCATGGTTAATAAAACATCAACCATCAAACGAATATGCGGATCAGGCGAAACATTTGCCTGAAGCGGTGGCTCTGTCTACAGAGCCTCAAAAGTGTGAGGTAGATGTACAAATGCGGCGCACCCCTGTGCTGCAGCAAGCCTTTGATTATAGCATGCTTATGCAAAACTGCCGGGTTTGTACCGACAGTTGTTTCAAGTCACTTTAAAAAATGTTCCCGATAGTGTTCAAGCTCGTCGATTGACTCATGCACATCAGCCAGCGCAGTGTGACTCTGACGCTTTTTGAAGGCGCTATAAACCTCCGGCCGCCAGCGCTTTGCCAACTCCTTGAAGGTGCTTACGTCGATATTGCGGTAATGCAGAAAACCTTCGAGCTTGGGCATGTACTTGACCAGAAAACGCCTGTCCTGGCTGATGGTGTTGCCACACATGGGGGATACACCTTTGGGCAAGTACTGCGCCAGAAACGCGAGTATTTGAGCCTCTGCGTCATGCTCTGTGACGGTACTGGCTTTTACCTTTTCTATCAGGCCGCTGCGGCCATGCGTGCCCTTGTTCCAGCTGTCCATCTGGTCAAGCAACTCATCTGACTGATGAATAGCCAGGACCGGACCTTCAATGCGCGGCGTGAGTTGCGGCCCGGTAACAATGATGGCAATTTCAATCAGGCGCTCTTTTTCGGGGTCAAGACCCGTCATTTCGCAGTCCAGCCAGACCAGGTTCTGGTCCGATTTTTTGAGTGGTGATTCAGTATCAAGCATCTGGTGATTCTCCCTCATAGCCTAAACTGCGATCTATGAGCGATTATTCATTTATTTTTACCCTTGTTTTCTCGGCGGCCCTTGTACTGGGCCTGTTGTCACGTTTTTACCTGTCTTCACGCCAGATTCGCCACGTGGCACAGCACCGCGGCAGCGTTCCCGCAGCGTTTGCATCCACCATAACGCTCGAAGCCCATCAAAAAGCCGCTGACTACACCATCGCCAAGGCGCGTTTCGGGCTGCTAGAAATGGCTTTTGGAGCCGCGGTATTGCTGTGCTGGACGCTGCTGGGCGGGATTGACGCGTTAAACCAGGCCATGGTCAGTTCATCGCTCGCCGGCTACGGTAGCCTCATGCCGCAGCTGGCCCTTCTGACCGCATTTGGCATCATTGGCGGCTTGCTTGACCTGCCTTTTACGCTGTACAGCACATTCAGAATAGAAGAGCGTTTTGGCTTCAACAAAATGACCTTCAAGCTATGGCTGTCAGACCTGGTGAAAGGCGCGCTGGTAGGTGCCGTCGTTGGCCTGCCCATTGTTGCGCTCATCCTGTGGCTGATGGGTGGTGCAGGTAGGCTGTGGTGGCTTTGGGCGTGGGCGGCCTGGATGGGCTTTAACCTGCTGGTGCTGGTACTTTATCCCACCGTGATTGCACCACTTTTCAACAAGTTCAAGCCGCTTGATGATGAAATCCTTAAAACGCGCGTTACGGCGCTGATGCAACGCTGCGGTTTTGCCGCCAAGGGCTTGTTTGTTATGGACGGCAGCAAGCGATCTGCACATGCCAATGCCTATTTCACGGGTTTTGGGGCGGCCAAGCGCGTGGTGTTTTATGACACACTGTTAAATCAGCTGAATCCCGGCGAGGTAGATGCCGTACTCGCGCACGAACTGGGTCACTTCAAGCACAAGCACATCATTAAACGCATCGTCGGCATGTTTGCGATGAGTCTGCTGGGGTTTGCGTTGTTGGGTTGGCTCTCATCGCAGGTATGGTTTTACACCGGGCTTGGCGTAAGGCCAAGCCTTGCAGGTGCCAACGACGCGCTGGCCTTGTTGCTCTTTATGCTTGCAGTACCCCTTTTCACCTTTTTTATATCTCCGATATTTGCGCGGTTTTCGCGCAAGCACGAGTTTGAAGCTGACGCCTATGCCGTGTCGCAAACCCAGGCAAGTGATTTGCAAAGCGCTTTGCTCAAGCTTTACAAGGACAATGCAAGCACACTCACGCCCGACCCTGTGTTTGTGAAGTTCTACTACTCTCACCCTCCTGCATCTGAGCGCCTCGACCGTATGAGTCAACCGCTGGAAAGCGCTGTATGAACCCCATCCATCAAAATCGGCGCTCGTTAAGCGCTACGGAAATTGTTACCCAGCTGAGCAAGCTCAACGGCGAACACCCAGCTGGCTGGCGCCTGATTGATGGCGCGCTGGAAAAAACTTACACATTTGACGCCTACCACAAGACGATTGGTTTTGTGAACGCACTGGCATTTATTGCCAACGCGGAAAATCACCATCCTGACCTGACCGTGACTTACAGCAAATGCACGGTGCGCTTTAACACCCACGATGTGAACGGCATTTCAGTCAGCGATTTTTTCTGCGCGTCCAAGGTTGACGCCCTGCTGGCTTGAGCAAACCGAGGCGCCCGGACGCAGCTCCGGTTTCGGGTACGCAAGCTGGTCTTGTAGTTGCTGGTTTTGGCCGTCACGTGCTGGTTGAAACAGAAGACGGTACACGTATCATCTGTCATCCCCGCGGTAAAAAAAGCCTGGCGCTGGTTGGCGATCGCGTGCGCTGGCTACCCACGCAGGATGAAGGCACGATTGAAAAAATAGAAGAACGCAGCAACGCGCTTTACAGACAGGATGAAATGCGTACCAAGTCGTTTGCAGCCAATATCGACCAGGTGCTGATACTGATTGCTTCTGAGCCGGAATTCTCTGAAAGCCAACTGACGCGTGCACTTATAGCTGCGGAAGCTGCGCGAATTACACCCATCATTGCGCTGAACAAAAGCGACTTGACAGAGCCCTTTGGGCGCGCCTGGATCAAACTCGCACCGTATCGCGCGATGGGCTACAAAATGCTTGCGCTGGCAATCAAGCCGAAGGGGGATGACTCAGAAATCAACGCTGCTCAAACCAGCGAACTGATGGCTCTGCTTGGCGGTAAAAAAACGCTGGTGCTGGGTCCATCCGGCGCAGGCAAGAGCAGCCTGACCAACCTGCTTATTCCACAGGCAAAAGTATTGACTGCAGAGATCTCGCAGGCGCTCAATTCAGGCAAGCACACCACAACAAGCACGACGCTTTACTGGGTCGATGCAGCCCGCAGCACTGCGCTTATCGACTCACCAGGCTTCCAGGAGTTTGGACTTCATCACATAGAACCGATGCAACTAAGCAGCCTGATGCCTGACCTCAAGGCCAACTCACAAAACTGCAAGTTCTACAACTGCACACATTTGCACGAGCCGGGCTGTGGCGTAATTTCTGAGGTCAATCTGGACGCTCGCACAAGCGCTATAAGCGCCAACCGCTATCGTTTGTATAGCGAATTGTTTGCCGAGTTATCTCAAACGCGTTACTGAAGGGCCACGCAAGCGACGCGAAAGCAGGCGCTCAGCCAATCAGGCGTGCCAGCGTGAGCAACGCCAGCAGTACCATCCATAGCACCACCGAACGCCAGACGAGTCCGACAACGCTGCGCAAGTGGGCGACCTCGGGTTCGCGCCCAGACGTGAATTCAGTCGCACCCGGCTCGTCGGCATCATCCTTGATTACATGAAATCCCTGCGATGTTTGCGGTGAAAATGCCGCCCTCAAGGTTTCCCCGCCAAGGCGAACGTTTACCGCACCTGACGTTGCAGCAAGAACCACGCCGTCGTTGCGGGTGCCGGACGCGCCGGGGGCGTCAGCAGAAAAACGTTGTGTATAGCTGCGCCAGGCATCAATGGCGTCCTCAAAACTGCCTACCACCGCAAAACCGAGCGCCGTGATGCGCGCCGGTAGAAAATCAATCACTCCCCAAGCCTTGGCAGCAACCGACTGCAAAGCCGCGCTGGGGCTGTCTCCGGCAGCAAGCGGGGACTTCGCCTTGTACAGCCAATAACGCGAGACAAACTCGCTCATGCGGTA
>JANOCP010000048.1:0-1531 GCA_031412235.1 Polaromonas sp. | reverse complement strand
GAAAGTAATCATCAGCCGCCATGCGCACGCCATTGACTTCTGGCGTGGGGTAGTCAGGCAGCATGGCCTTGCCCAGATCGAGCTTTAAATTGCAGCGCTTGGCAATCTCAAGCGTGTTGGCAATCGCAGTGGGAATGTCTGCAAACAGCGCTTCCATTTGCGCGCTTGATTTAAAGTACTGCTCGCGCGTGAACTTGCGCACACGCCGGGCATTACCCAGAATTTCGCCCTCAGAAATACAAACCCGAGCCTCATGTGCCTCATAGTCGTCATAGGTCAAAAACTGCACCGGATGCGTCGCCACCACCGGCAGCGCCAGGCGCGCCGCCAGTTGCACCGCTGCAGGCACATGCCGCGCATCGTCAGCCTGCTCGGCACGCTGCAGCTCCATGTAAAAACGATGCGGGAAGATGCCCGCAAAATACAGCGCACATTCCATGGCGCGGGCATCATCGCCCTGCACCAGCGCCTGGCCAATAGCACCACGCTGCGCGCCCGACAAGGCAATCAAGCCCTCATTGAGCTCACTGAGCCATTGCAGGCTGATGATGGCCTGGTCGCGCACAACGCCGCGCGTCCAGGCACGGGTAAGAAGCTCTGACAGGTTGAGGTAGCCCTGGCGGTTTTGGGCCAAAAGCAACAGCCTGGCAGGAGGCGCGCTAGCGTCCTTGCCAGGAACCTGCACCCATACGTCAGCGGCTATTAGCGGCTTGACGCCGTTGCTGCGCGTGGCCTTGTAAAACTTGACGGTACCAAACAGGTTGCTGAGGTCACTGATGGCCAGTGCGGGTTGATGGTCGGCTGCTGCTGCGGCGGCGATTTCGTCAATACGGTTGGTGCCGTCGACGACTGAAAATTCGGTGTGGATACGGAGATGAACAAACATAAAACTATTCTATGCCCCACGGTCGCGCACTGCGTGTCGCTTCCTGCACCTTGCAGGCCGCCGCTCGCCAGAGGCTTCGCTTCTGTAACCTGTCCAAACCTGCGCAGGCGGGTTCGGAGCCGTAAATTACAGCCCGAGGGGCCGCTGCGCCTGCGGTCTGGCGAAGCCAGTCCCGCGGCCCCTGTTTGAATGGGAGACGCCTTCACAATTCTTCGCATCATGAAAATTTTGAATATTGCGGCGTACAAGTTCGTTTCTTTGGATGCCCTGCCCGAGCTGCAGATGGCAGTACTCGATGCCCTACAAACCCGCGCCATCAAAGGTACGGTGCTGCTGGCTGAAGAGGGTATCAATCTGTTTCTGGCGGCACCGGCAGCCGTGATTCATGATTTTTTGGCATGGTTGCGGCTGGATGTGCGATTTTCCGACCTCGAAATCAAGGAAAGCGTTTCAAACGCGCAGCCTTTTCGCAAGCTGCTGGTCAAGATAAAACCTGAAATCATCCGCATGAACCACCCGGCCATACAGCCTGTAGCGGGCCGCGCGCCTGCCGTGGATGCCGACACGCTCAAGCGCTGGCTAGATGCCGGGCATGACGACGCTGGCCAGCCGGTAGTGATGCTCGATACGCGCAACGACTTTGAG
>JANOCP010000047.1:0-14989 GCA_031412235.1 Polaromonas sp. | reverse complement strand
GGTCGCGCTGATTCTTGCAGTAGGCGAGCACGGCACCCTGCGCAAGGCCTCCAGCGAGCTGGGCATGACGCAGCCTGCGGCCACCAAGATGATTCAGGAGCTTGAGTCGGCACTCGGCCAGCGCCTGTTTGAACGCGTGGGACGCGGCCAGAAGCTGACACCCGCCGGCAACAGCGTGCTGGGCCACTTCAAGGGCATGCGCGGCTCGGTCGAGGCCATGACCCGCGAACTGAGCGAGCTGCAGCAGGGCAGCGCAGGGCGGCTTTCTGTGGGCACCATCATGGCGCCATCGCCCACGCTGCTGACCAACGCCATCATTGCGCTGAAGCAAGCCTATCCGCTGCTGTCGGTAGACATCACCATGGACACCAGCGACCGCCTGCTGGAGTTGCTGCGCGAGGGCACGCTTGATGTAGCCATTGGCCGCATACGCGACGAGCACCGGCAAGACTACACCTTCACTCCGCTTGAAAACGAGGCGCTGGCCATCGTGGTGGGCGTGCACCACCCGCTGTGCGGGCAAAAATCTGTCACCTTTGAAAGCCTGCTGGGCTACCCGTGGATATTGCAACCGACGGGCAGCCCCATGCGCGAGGTGCTCGACCAGGAATTCCGGATGTTGCAGGTGCCGCCTCCCAGGGGGCTGATTGAAACCGCCTCCATATTGACGACCACCGATCTGATTGATAAAACGGACATGATTGCCGTTATGCCGCAGTCCATCGCAGGGAGCTACGCAGCGCACGGCCTGCTCAAGGTTTTGCCCTGCCACATCCAGCACAATATGGAGTCCTTTGGCGCCATCACCCGCAAAGACCGGCCCTTTACCGAAGCGGCAACCTTTTTTCTGTCGGCGATTCATAACGCTGACGGCGCAGACAAATCAAAAGCTAAGGGTTCCGGCGTCGCAGCCAAAAAGTCCCTTAAACAGATTCCCGGCAACACCTCTTTCTAAATACTTATGCAAACCCCCGGCTCCAGCTCTGTATCCCTCAACATCATCCAGGCCGACTACGCCAATCCGCTGCACGCTGCAGCACTGGTTAGCCTGCTCGACGACTACGCCCGCGATATCTCAGGCGGCGGCGAGCCGCTAAGCGACTTTGCCAAAACCAACCTGGTCAGCGCCCTGGCCGCACGGCCCCAGGCTTTCAGCGTGCTGGCTTTTGACGGTGCAGAGGCGGTGGGCCTGGTCAACTGCATTGAAGGCTTTTCAACCTTCGCTTGCAAGCCCTTGGTCAATGTGCATGACGTAGTGGTCATCGCCAGTCAGCGCGGCAAACGGCTGGGTGAAAAAATGCTGGCACTGGTCGAGCAAATTGCCGCCGGTCGCGGGGCCTGCAAACTGACGCTGGAAGTGCTGCAAGGCAATACCAGTGCCATCAAACTCTACGAACGCATAGGCTTTGCCGGCTACCAGCTCGACCCGGCAATGGGTCAGGCGCAGTTTTTTCAGAAGTGGCTGGGCTGACTTACGCTGATTTGGTATTTGAAGGCCCCCATGATCCTCCGAACCATGTTCGTCCTCGCGGTTCCAAACCTTGAACGCTCAAGCGCGTTTTACCGTGACGTTTTGGGCTTTGAAATCTGCAATACCGCTGACCCCGGCTGGAAAATCATGGTGCGCGACGGCTGCCGCATCATGGCCGGTGAGTGCCCCGACGCCATACCACCCGCAGACCTTGGCGATCACTCCCTGTTTGCGTATCTGATAGTGGATGACGCGGATGCCTTTTACCAACAAGTCATGACCGCTGGCGCAGAAATCATAAAACCCATCGCCAGCGAGTCTTGGGGCATGCGAGAGTTTGGGTTAAGGACGGTGGACGGGCACCGGATACTGGTGGGGCAGGATCTTGATGCGGCGTGATCGAGAGCGGATCAGGTACTGTGCAGGATGAATACGCGTGCAGGGTTGGGCTGCCCCCGGCCGGGTAATGAACTACAAAGCCCCGTAACTACGAAAAACCGATAATTTAGCGCGAAATACGCTCCCAGCCCAATAATTACGGTTACTACCAGCTACTGTATTTATAGCGCACCAATCCGTACAAAACAGGAAACCGGTGTCATAAAAGTGCCACCAAACTGACATGAACGCGTCACCCCAGGCTTTCAAAATCCATGCATGGAAAGCAAAAGGGGACACATGGTGGCATTGGAAACAAACCTCGGCAGGCAAGAGCAGAGTACGGGCCGCACTTTAAGCGACGGCATTCACGACTTCAACCTCCAGTGCCTGCGCATTTTGCGCTGCACGGCAAACGCAATGGCGAACACCCCTGGCGGTTTGCGCTTCAAGGCGGGTACCCGGCCCTGGCTGGAAGGCATCTCAGTGGTACGGCCGATTCTGGCCAACCGCTCGGGGCGGCGCTTTGAATGTGCAGCACTGTCCGCCAATGATTAAAAATCAAAAAAATACTAGCCCCGCCACCGGGGCTTTTTTACAGCGCAAGTTGTAACCGCATTCAGATTGAATTTTTTGAGACATCAGAAAACAAGGAGCTAGCCATGAAAGAACTGCCAAACCCCACCTTTGCATTGTCGCCAGTCGCTTTGCCAGGCTTTACCCGGGGGTCACTTTGTCAAAGCGGTCATGCTGTCGATACAACCGTTGTTCAAAGGCCTTCCGTGGGCAAAATCTCGGTCAGCTGGGCCAGGCACCAGGACGAGGTCCGGCAGGCACAGCGCCTGAGGTACCAGGTATTTGCGGTGGAAATGGGCGCCAACCTGCCCAGGACCATGCCTGGCCATGATATTGACCTGTTTGATGACTATTGCGAGCACCTGCTGGTGCGTGATGAGAACAGTCAGGAAGTCATTGGCACCTACCGCGTACTGACGCCAACGCAGGCCAAGCGTGCTGGTAGCACTTACAGCGATACTGAATTTGACCTGACGCGCCTGCGCAGCCTGCGTGAGCGCATGGTCGAGCTAGGCCGCAGCTGTGTGCATGCTGATCACCGGCACGGCGGCGTGATTCTGGCGCTATGGGGCGCGCTGGCCGAGTTTATGGGGCGCAACCAGCTTGACACCATGATCGGTTGCGCCAGCATTCCGATGCAACACAACGGAGTATCCAGCGGCCAGGCAGCGGCCAGCATCTGGCGCCAGGTCAGGCAAACGCATCTGGCGGCTATTGAATACCGTGTTACGCCGCGCCTGGCGCTGCCCGTCGAACAGCTTGATGACACGCTTGATGTAGAGCCACCCGCGCTGATCAAGGGCTATTTGCGTCTGGGTGCCAAGGTGTTGGGGGCACCGGCCTGGGACCCAGACTTCAACTCGGCTGACCTGCCCATGATGATGCGCATCGCTGATTTGCCACCACGCTATTTAAAACACTTTGCTTCCAAATCAGCGGAGGCGTGATGCGAAACATGTTTGACGCTTTGGGCTCTTTCGGTGACGGTTCTGCGCCGGAGCCCTTTGACAACGATGACGACTCGCTGCGCAAACGCTATCGCACGATTTTTATTTCTGATCTGCATCTGGGCACACCCGGTTGTCAGGCTACAGCGCTACTTGATTTTCTAAAAGCGCACCCAAGCGACAACCTTTACCTGGTAGGCGACATCGTTGACGGCTGGCAACTGCGCCGCAAATGGTACTGGCCGCAGACGCATAACGATGTGGTGCAAAAGCTGCTCAAGCGCGCCCGAAAGGGCTGCCGTATTGTTTATGTACCGGGTAATCATGATGAGTTTGCGCGTGAATTTATTGGCCATCAGTTTGGCGGCATTGAAGTGATTGACGAAGCCGTACATGTCACAGCGGATGGCCGCCAGTTGTGGATCATTCACGGGGACTACTTTGATGCCGTTGTGCAGTGCGCCAAATGGCTGGCCTATGTGGGCGATAACCTGTATGAATTCACACTCAAACTCAACCGTCACCTGAATCGCCTGCGCGCACGTATGGGCCTGCCGTATTGGTCACTGTCGGCTTACCTCAAGCAAAAGGTAAAAAGCGCTCTCAATTATGTGACTGATTTTGAAGTTGCTGTTGCCAACGAAGCCAGGCGGCGTGGTCATCAGGGCGTCGTGTGCGGGCACATTCACCGCGCCGAAATGCGTGAGATCAACGGTGTTTTGTATTGCAACGACGGCGACTGGGTTGAAAGCCGTACCGCGCTGGTTGAGAACTTTGACGGTACGCTGGAGTTGCTGCACTGGGCACCCGTGCATGAAACGCAGGGGCGGGGCCATGTCGCTGCTACGCCAACGGTGGCGGTGCAAGCATGAAACTTGCACTTGTTACCGATGCCTGGCAGCCTCAGGTCAACGGCGTAGTGACCACCCTCGTCGAACTCGTGCGCGAGCTTGAGTTGATGGGCCACGTGGTTGAGGTGATTCACCCCGGGCTTTTTAAAACACGGCCGTGCCCCGGCTATGCAGGCATTGACCTGGCGGTTCGGCCCAAACGTGGCCTGACCGAAAAGCTGGATGCCTTCAAGCCTGACGCAATTCATGTTGCGACAGAAGGTCCGCTGGGATGGGCGGCGCGCGGCTATTGCATGAAACGCGGTTTGAGCTTCACCACAGCCTTTCACACCAAATTCCCTGAAATACTTAACGCTGCACTCAAGGTGCCATTGTCCTGGGGATATGCGCTTTTCAGGCATTTTCACAAGCGTTCTTCGGGTGTGATGGTGCCAACCAATGGCGTGCTGCGCATGCTGGAGCAGCGCGGTTTTCGTAATTTGCGCAGTTGGACGCATGGTGTAGACACACAGCTGTTCTCGTTTCAGGCTGAGCCTCAGCTTTATCCGCCCATGGGCACGCTGGCTAGACCGGTGTCCCTGTTTGTGGGGCGTGTGTCTTATGAAAAGAATATTGAGGCGTTTCTGAAGCTGGATATTCCTGGTACCAAAGTCGTTTGCGGGGTAGGGCCGCTTGAAGCCTCACTAAAGCAGCGTTACCCACAGGTACGCTGGATGGGCGTAATGGCGAGACCAGAGCTTGCCAAGGTTTATGCGGCGGCAGATGTGTTTGTTTTTCCCAGCCGGTCAGAAACCTTTGGTCTGGTCATGCTGGAAGCCATGGCCAGTGGTACGCCGGTTGCCGCATACCCGGTGGATGGACCGCTAGAGGTACTGGGTGGGTCGGCCAAACCTGACGGAAGTTGTCACGGGGGCGTTATGCAAACTGATTTGCAACAGGCCTGCTACAGCGCGCTCGCCGTTCCGCGGCATGAAGCGCGCTCGCGTGCGCTAGACTTCAGCTGGGCACGCGCGGCGCAGGTGTTTGAAGGCTACCTCGTCACGGCGTCAGAAGGTGCATACTCGAGCTCCGGCGGTTCTATCCTCAAAGCTGGAATCCCCGCTGTCACAGGACTGTCACAAAAAACATAAACACTATCTGCTTGCCTTAACTACAAAGGCGCTTGGTAAGTCGGGTAAGCAGATGTATTCCAATCAGCCATTGCTCTCAAAATCCACGTTACCCCCTTCGCTGCCCGATGATCTGAAACCAGTTCAGCTGCTGGACCGTGATCACAGCATTCTTGCCTTTAATGAGCGGGTACTCGACTGGGCCAGGCGGCCAGAGGTACCGCTACTGGAGCGCTTGCGGTTTTTGTGCATTGTGTCTTCCAACCTGGACGAGTTTTTTGAGGTCCGTGCCGCGCCGCACTTGACGGCGGCCCAGTCAGGCGATCAGAAAGGCTTGTACAGTGCCGAGTCCTTCAGGGCCCTTTCAGATGCCGCGCACGATATGGTGGCACGCCAGTATTCACTTTACAACGACGAGCTTCTTCCAGAGTTTGGGCGGCAAGGCATTCGAATCGTCTCCCATGGCGAGCGTAACGCCGAGCAGCGCCGCTGGGTGAAAGCCTACTTTGAGCGTGAGGTACGTCCGCTTTTGATACCCGTGGGGCTCGACCCGTCACACCCTTTTCCGCAGGTGGCTAACAAGTCGCTGAACTTTATTGTTCGGCTGAGCGGGCACGATGCTTTTGGCCGGGAAAACGATATCGCCATCGTCAAGGTTCCCCGTGTGCTTCCGCGCTTCATACACATGCCGGGACGTGGTGCAAATAAGGGCACACTGTTTTTATCGCTTTCAAGCGTGATACGGGCGCATCTGGCAGAGCTGTTTCCGGGCCGGGTGGTGGGGCAGTTTTCGCAGTTTCGCGTTACACGTCATTCCGATCTCGCGGTAGATGAAGACGATGTGCAAAATCTGCGCACCGCGCTGCGTCAGGGACTGGAGCAGCGCCATTACGGGCAGGCAGTACGGCTTGAGGTTTCCGCCGGTTGTTCAGACTACCTTTCCGGTTTTTTGCTCAAGCAGTTCAATTTACCGGCTCTCGCGCTTTACCGTGTACATGGCCCCGTCAATCTGGTGCGCCTTACGCAACTGGTGGATTTGGTCAATGACCCGAAGCTGCTGTTTCCCAGTTACAGCGCATGCTATCCGACGCAATTACAGCCAGGGCAGTCGTTTTTTGAGCGGCTCAAACAGGGTGATGTTTCCATTCATCAGCCGTTTGAAAGCTTTGACGGTGTACTTGCTTTTTTGCGTGAGGCCGTTAACGACCCTCAAGTACTGGCGATCAAACAGACGATCTACCGCACCGGGGCGGACTCAGAGCTGATGGCTCTTTTGCGGGAAGCCGTGCGGCGCGGAAAGGAAGTCACTGTCGTCGTGGAGTTAAAGGCGCGGTTTGACGAAGAGGCAAATATCAACTGGGCGGAGATGCTTGAATCGATTGGCGCGCAAGTGGTTTACGGCGTGGTCGGTTTGAAAACACACGCCAAGATGCTGCTGGTTACCCGTCGTGAGGGTCGGCATCTGGTGCGCTACGCGCATTTGTCTACCGGAAACTACAACCCGCGTACGGCGCGTTTGTATACCGACGTGAGTTACCTGACAGCCGAACCGCTTTTAACTGCAGACATTGACAACGTCTTCGTGCATCTTGCCAGCCAGAGCCGGCTACCAAAGATGCACCACCTCTTGCTTGCGCCGTTTCAGTTGCAGCGCAAATTGATTGAAAAAATAAATGCGCTTGGGGATGCTGCTTTACAGGGTAAAGACGCCCGTATTGTCGCCAAGATGAATGCGCTGACCGACGAAAACCTGATACTGGCATTGGTCAAGGCCGGGCAACGCGGTGCAAAAATAGACCTGATCGTGCGTGGCGCATGCATGCTTCCGGCACAGGTTCCGGGCGTCTCTGACAATATCCGGGTGAGGTCAGTCATCGGGCGGTTTCTGGAGCATTCACGGGTGTTTTATTTCCGTAACGCGGGAGTTGAGGAACTGTATCTTTCAAGTGCCGACTGGATGAACCGCAACATGCTGCGACGTATCGAGCTCGCATGGCCAGTCACCGACCCTGTCATTCGCCAACGTATCATTGACGAATGTCTGGTGGCTTATCTGCATGACGGCGTTGATGCCTGGGACCTGCAGTCGGACGGTCATTACCAGCGGGTAGATTCAACGCCCAGCGTGGACAGACCGACGCAGGGCTACGGTGCGCAGGCAGCGCTTATGGCGCGCTATGTGTCTGCGCAGCGGCGCAGAAAATAGGAATTTGACCTCATGGATCTCATTTTGTGGCGTCACGCGGAAGCTGAGGATTGGCTGCTGGGGGATGCAGAGGCTGTTGATCTGGACAGGTCACTGACCCAGCGTGGTGAAAAGCAGGCTTCCCGCATGGCGGCCTGGCTTGACCGACAATTGCCAGAGGGGGCCCGTATCTTGGTGAGCCCGGCACGGCGGTGTGAACAAACAGCTCTTGCGCTCGGGCGAAAATACAAGATCAGGTCAGAGCTGGGCCCTGAGGGTACACCGGCCCAGATGTTGGAGCTGGTGCAATGGCCGTCGGGAAAGTCCCCCATTCTGGTGATAGGGCATCAACCCACGCTGGGGCAAACCATAGCGCAACTTCTGGGTTTGCAAGAGAGCGACTGTGCGGTAAAGAAGGGCGCAGTCTGGTGGCTGCGCAGCCGGGAACGAGATGGATCAAACCAGACCGTCATTGTCACGGTGCAATCCCCTGAAGTGATGTAGCTGGCCCCTGCCAATGTTGCACTGATTGGGCGGGGGGGGGCCGATGCGAAAAAGAGCCGCTGATCAGGCCTTGGCAGTTCGCAGGCACCGCCCCCTGCAAGGGAGAAAGGACTACGCGCAGTGAGTCTGGACGGCGGTGATCAACTACCCGTTGGACGACCGGTCTTGATAGCTGGAACCTGCTCCAGGGCAGTCAAAAAGGCAGCATCTGACAGCCCAGCCAGAGCCTTGATACCCGCACGCAGCAATTCGCTTTTTTTGGCTGGGCGGGTAAGTTTGGCGGCACGCTGTTTGAGGTCATCAAGCACAACATATTCGGCTTTTGGGATCGTGAAGCTGTCACGCACGAGTTTTGGTTTTTTGGCTTTCTCGAGCTTGACAGCTTTTGTCGGCTTGGCCGTTTTTACTGGTTTGCTGCTCGCAAAAGATTTGGAAAGGGGTTTTTTGGCAGCAGCTTTTTTAATGCCAGTTTTGCTTGCCGGCTTTTTGCTGACAGGTGCTTTTACTGGTGCTTTTGTCGGTGCTTTTGCCGGGGACGGTTTTGCGACTTTCTGGGTTACTGGTGTCTTGGCTGCCATCGATACATCGGCAGTAGCGACTTTTTCCGGGCTTGTTTTTGCAGTTATCATGAGATTTCCTTTGTAATAAACGGTGTATATAGTTTATATCGTTTAATTAAAAATCGTCAACAGCACAGTCTTACATGCCCGAAAGAATCAATGTCCAGGGTGTTTTTTGCCACGCGAGCACCTCTTCGCGCAGCAAATGGGCAGATTGCGGGAACGCGTCGGCCCAGCCTGACCTACAGTTCAGCACAAATAGTTTTCCGGGCTCTGTGCCCGCCTCCAACTGAAGACCCTTGAGGTCCGGGTCGCGTCTTGCGTGACACAAGATGACTGCCATCCTCAGGCACAGCAACTGCTGGACAAACAGGCGGTCTTCAAAATCAATTTCAAGCTTGCGCAGTTTGCCGCGGTGACCGAGCACCAGCAGACTCAAGCGGTGAAGTTCAGGAAGTGCGAATCCGGGTGCGTCGGCATTGTCGAGAATATAGGCGCCGTGCTTGTGATAGTCACTGTGTGAAATCTGGCTGCCAATTTCATGCAGTTGTGCAGCCCAATACAGCTTGCGCTGCGGGCGTTTTGATTCGGCGGTTGACAGAGTGGAGCAAGCCATCTGAAACAAATGCTGTGCTACCTTGCTCACCCGCTGCGCTTGCGCTGTATCCGTGTTGAACTTCGCCGCCAGTCGTTGCACGCTTGTAGAGCGCAAGTCAGTTACGTCCTGCTCGCGATTGATCAGGTCGTACAGCACGCCGTGTCGCAATGCGCCCTGAGCCGCCTCCATTTTCTCGATGCCGAGCAAATCAAAAACGGCGCGAAGCACACTTACTCCGCCTCCGATAACGGCACGCCGGTCTTCTTTCATTCCGTCAATCTTCAGGCGGTCAGCGCTTTGGGCTTTGACGAGTCTGTCGAGCAGCCAGTCAAGCCCGGCACGCGTGACGTTTCCAGGTGGCCAGCCAGCAGTTGACAGTACGTCGCTGACAGCACCAATCGTTCCGGAAGATCCATAGGCCACATCCCAAGCGCCTGCCTTGTATGTATTTACAGCTTCGTCGAGGACTGCTTTGGCGGCGATTTCAGCCATTTCAAAGGCGCGCAGGCTGAACTGACCATCTGGAAAATATTTCATCGACCAGGCAACGCTACCCACGCGATACGATTCCATGACATGGGCGTCCATACCTTTGCCGACAATCATTTCGGTGGATCGTCCGCCGATGTCGACCACGAGTCGTCGCTCGTCGGATTGCGAAAGCATATGTGCCACGCCCTGATAAATGAGTCGGGCTTCTTCGCGGCCAGAAATCACGTCGATCGGGAAACCCAGAATTTTGTGGGCCCGCGTAAGAAATTCGTCGCGGTTTCTGGCTTCGCGCAGGGTCTGAGTCGCAACTGCCCGTACCTGATCTTTTTTGAAGCCTGCCAGCCGTTCTCCAAAACGCGCCAGGCAGTCCCATCCGCGCTGCATGGCGTCAGTGGTCAGGTTTCGCTCGGAATCCAGTCCGTTTCCTTGACGGACGGTTTCCTTCAGATATTCGGTACGGTTGATGTGGCCATGGTCAAAGCGGCCAATTTCGAGGCGAAAGCTGTTGGATCCCAAATCCACAGCAGCCAGTAAGGTTCCATTTTGCATATCTGAATCTGAGTTTCCTTTTACAGGGTCAGCATAGCATTCGCGAGGGATCCTCATCGGGGTAACCGGCCTTTTATACGACTAGCCAATCAGTCTGCCATCCACGGTCATCATGCTTTGGGTGACGTAGGTATTACTTCGGCGTTGCGGGTTAAAGCTGACGCGAAAACCGCCGATGTCCAGATTTGCACGGCGCTGAAATGCAGTCAATGCGTTCTGCCGGGTCAGAGGGCCATCAATGTCGTTCAACACCTCATAGGTGTAGCGCGCCGCGATAAACCCGGCCAGACTTAATGGTGTTGGGGGTTCATCAAAAAGTCGGGTCATGGTTTCGCGGTAACTCCTGACAACTGGCACACTTGCATTTACCAAAGGTACCGGCTGAGTAGCGATCACAGGCGTATTTCTTGCGGCGCCCATTTGGAGCATGGTTTGCAGATTGACATCGGCGAGTGCCACGATGTATCGCTGGCGCGCCTGTTTTTCCAGCCCTTGCGTGAACTCTGCCAGCTCGGGAGTCCCACCTACAAACAGGAGCACCGCTGGTGTACGCGGGGTTAGTTTTTGACCCAGCGCCCGTAACTCATTGCCGACCGGGAAAGACTGCAACCTAAGCTGAAGACTGGTGGCAATACGCTCCACCTCAACATGGTAAGCCGTGTAATCCTGGGTGGTGCCGTAAATTGCACCAAGCTCGTTCATGCCCATGACTGAAAGGGTTTTCAGTGCGTAGCTGATCTGCTCCTGGCGGGCTGCAAATATCGGAAATGTCTTGTCGTCGACTTCCAGGCTTGAGTTTTGCAGCCAGGGTGCCGCGTGCGCCATGTTCAGACCGTCCTGACGCGACAAAGCGACTATCTGGCTGGCGATCTGATCGCCAACAGTACCGGACATCACGACACAGGAAGGGTTGCTCTTGACCGACTCAAGTGCTGCTCGCACGCTGGTCGGCACGCCGTCTGTTTCAAGTGCCAGATGTTGAACCGGCCGGCCGCGTATGCCCCCGCTCAGGTTGATGTCCTGCCAGGCTGCGCGCGAGCCGATCAGGAAGTCCTTGGAGACGTCTTGCTGGGCTTGTGAGAAGTCAACAATCTGGGCAATCGTGACACTGCGTTGTCCTGCCGACGGTTTGGCAGGTTGTGCCAAGGCAGGCAGGGACACCATTGCACTCACCAGGCCCGCCTGTTTTAGCCACAGTCGGCGTGACGATGATTTTGTTACAGGCAAAACAGTACTCCTGCGGCGCTAGGTCCGCATTCCGGTTTCAGGTATTTTGAAATGAAGGTGACTGGCTGCTTGTCGGTCGAATCATCAGCCCGTCGGTGGAACGCTTCAATGCGCGGCAAGCCGGCTATCGGGAACCGCGCCCGTAAGGGGGTTTTATCTGGTGGGAGGAATCAACACACTGTCAACAATATGAACTACACCGTTCGTGGCGGAGATATCAGCCGTCTGAACCATTGCATCTTCGACGGTGACAAACTCACCCGCCTTGGATAGCGCAAGGTTGGCACCGTTGACAGTTTTTGCATTACTATTTTTTACTTCGGCTGCCATGACCTTGCCACTCAACACGTGGTATGTGAGAACGGCCTTGAGTCTGTCTGGGTTCTTACCCAGCTCTTCCATCGTTTTGGCCGGAACCTTGGCGAATGCCTCATTGCTTGGTGCGAACACTGTAAAAGGTCCGCCAGACTTCAGGGTTTCAGTCAATCCCGCCTTGCCCACCAGACCGCTTAGTGTGCTGAGCTGCGGGTTTGCGGCAAGGGTATCTGAAACAGACACTGGTTTTTGCTGAGTGGCGCAGCCGGCAAGGGCTGCAACTGCAACAGAAAGGATTGCAAAATGGCGAATGGATAACTTGGACATGAGTACTCTCCTGTTTAAAACAGCATGTAGCGTAAGAGAACTCAATGACAAAGCTGTGACAAAAACTTAAAACCACTGTGATTTGGCTCCCTATGCCTTGGATTTTGATAAATCGATGGGTTGCATGAGACGAATGTCATGTCTTTGTCACACAAGCTTTTTACAGTCTGGCTATCTTTGTTATCAACTCAAGAGGTGTTCTTATGAATTCAAGCTCCAAAGCTGCCCTGTCTTTCGCAACCGGCCTTGCTGCCGCAGCTTTTGTATCAGCTGCTGCCGCACAGGACGTGACGGGTGCAGGCGCCAGTTTTCCTGCGCCACTTTATTCCAAATGGGCTGCAGATTACAACCGCGCTACCGGGGTCAAAATTAACTACCAGTCAGTCGGCTCTGGCGCTGGTCTGCGTCAAATTGAGGCTAAAACCGTTGACTTTGGAGCTTCCGATGCACCTTTGCGTGACGATGAGCTGTCCAAAAAAGGCTTGGTTCAGTTCCCCATGGTGATCGGTGGCGTAGTTCCTGTTGTGAACATTAAAGGTATTGCTCCTGGCCAGTTGATGCTTAGCGGTCAAATTTTGGGTGACATCTACCTCGGTAAAATCACCAAGTGGACTGACCCAGCCATCAAGGCCTTGAACCCTACACTGCCGTTGCCAGACGTAGCCATTGCGCCCGTGCGCCGCGCTGATGGCTCGGGTACCAGTTTTCTTTTCACGAATTATTTGAGCAAGGTGAACCCTGAGTGGAAAACCAAAGTGGGCGAGGGTACTGCAGTTAACTGGCCCGTTGGTGCAGGCGGTAAGGGTAATGAGGGCGTTGCTGCTTTTGTGGGCCGTTTACCTAACTCGATCGGCTACGTTGAGTACGCTTATGTCAAGCAAAACAAAATGACCTTTGCCAAGATGCGAAATTCAGCTGGTACCTTCGTATCACCGGATGACGTTGCTTTTAAAGCGGCTGCTGCTGGTGCAGATTGGGCTAAAAGTTTTTATCAAATCCTGACTGACCAGCCCGGCAAAGATTCTTGGCCCATTACTGGCGCTACGTTTATCTTGATGCAAAAAGTACAAGACAAACCCGCCCAAGCAACTGCTTCTTTGAAGTTTTTTGATTGGGCCTTTAAAAATGGCGATAAGACAGCTGATGATTTGGACTATGTGCCAATGCCTGCCAGCGCAAAAGTTATCATTGAAAAAGCATGGGCCGATATCAAGGACGCGTCTGGCAAGTCGGTTGCCACCAAGTAATTGGTCTTTGAGTTGTTTGACTAAATAACAAAAGAGCTAACTGTGTCTTCAACATTACCAGCAGGCGGCGCTTCCTATGACGCTTTGTCTAAATCAGCCAAAACAAAAATGACCACCCCCCCCCCTGGCAACGCTGTACGCAGAACCCCGCTTGCGGACAAAGTTTTTGGCTGGTTTGCACAAGGTGCCGCTTGGCTAACGCTGATGCTTTTGGTGGGAATTTTGCTTTCCCTGGTGTTCGGGGCTTGGCCTGCCATTAGCAAATATGGACTCGGCTTTTTGACCAGTACGACATGGGATCCAGTTAAAAATGAGTATGGCGGCTTGGTGATGATTTATGGCACGGTGGCAACATCCATCATTGCTCTGGTCATCGCTGTACCAGTCAGCTTCGGCATTGCGCTGTTTCTGACTGAGCTCTCACCCGCCTGGTTAAAGCGTCCGCTTGGTACGGCGATTGAATTATTGGCGGCTGTCCCCTCCATTGTTTACGGTATGTGGGGTTTGCTGGTTTTTGGACCCATCCTGGCCACCTATGTGCAGCAGCCGTTGCAAAAGGCTTTCGGCGACACGCCGTATCTAGGGGCCTTGGTGTCAGGACCTCCAGTGGGCATCGGTATTTTGTCCGCCGGAATTATTTTGGCCATCATGATCATCCCATTTATCGCATCAGTGATGCGTGATGTGTTTGATGTGACCCCGGTATTGTTGAAAGAGTCAGCCTATGCGCTCGGTTCAACCACTTGGGAGGTGGTTTTCAAAGTTGTTCTGCCCTACACAAAAGCGGGCGTGGTGGGTGGCATCATGCTGGGTCTCGGCCGCGCTTTGGGTGAAACCATGGCCATAACGTTTGTAATCGGCAACTTTAACCAGCTTGATTCACTGAGTCTGTTCCAAGCAGCTAACAGCATCACGTCTGCGCTGGCGAATGAGTTTGCTGAGGCTGCAGAAGGCCTGCACCAGGCGGCTCTGATTTACCTTGGCTTGGTGCTGTTTTTCATCACATTTGTTGTGCTGGCTTTGTCAAAGTTGATGCTGGCGCAACTGAACAAGAGTGAAGGAACCAAAACATGAGCGCGGTCATGATGGAAGCGCGACTGGCCAAATTTGGTCGTCGCAAGATGGTTAATAAAATAGCTTTGGTTTTGTCGTTGGCTGCCATGTCGTTTGGTTTGTTTTGGCTGGCCTGGATTTTGTGGGAAACGATTCGCTTGGGCCTTGGCGGAATTTCCTTGGCGGTGTTCACACAAATGACGCCCGCTCCTAACGACGTTGGCGGTCTTGCCAACGCCATTTACGGCTCATTGATGATGGTGGTGTTGGCGACTTTCGTCGGTACGCCCATCGGCATCATGGCCGGTATTTACCTTGCGGAATACAACACCAAAGGCTGGCTCGCTTCAGTGACGCGGTTTGTGAACGATATTTTGCTGTCCGCGCCGTCGATTGTTATCGGACTTTTTGTCTACGCCGTGATCGTTTCGCAATTTAAATCGTTTTCGGGCTGGGCTGGCGTTATGGCGTTGGCGTTGATTGTTATTCCAGTGGTTATCCGAACCACTGAGAACATGTTGCAGCTGGTTCCAGCAGCCTTGCGGGAGGCTGCTTACGCCCTGGGTGCGCCCAAGTGGAAAGTCATCACAGCCATCACGC
>JANOCP010000046.1:0-10194 GCA_031412235.1 Polaromonas sp. | reverse complement strand
ATCGGAAACGGCGCCGACAGCACCAGATCCGGGTCTTCGCTTTGCTGCACAAAGCGGTGATGCTGCAGGTGATAGGGCCGATAGGCATTGAGTTCATTGCCGCAAAACCACAAGGCCAGCCAGTCATTGATTTTGCGGTTCGGTTGCAGCAGGCCGTGCGCGGCCTCGTGCATGAGGATAAACAGGCCCAGCTGACGCGTACCGATCAGCATCACGGCCAGGGGAACGGTGATGGGCCAGATGATGCCCATGACCATCGCTGCGGCGATGACCAGCCAGCAATGCAGCACAACTGCAACGCCCTTGAATGAGGAACGCTTGGACAACCCAGCCCATTCTTCGGGGGTGAAGAACTCTTCAGGTTTGACGCGGGCGGCTGCACTCATGATGTTCCTTTGAGGCCTTGATTTTCAAGTTCCGGAATGATTAAACGCACCACGACCAACGATTTTCAAACCCGCTACTGCGCGGCTATCAGGTAATGGTCTGGTGTTTTCTGATGGCTCATCGCGCAATAACTCCAGCATGTCTTTGGCGCAATCGCCTGCACTCAAACCGGTAGCCGCACCACGCAATACCGAGCCCAAAGCCAGCGCCCAAAAGCGACGGGCGCGCATGGCGGGGTCGTCAACATGCGGCCAGCCGCGCTGGTCGCGGATGGCCGCATAGGCGCGGTCACCCTCGGTATGCAAACGCTCAAAGGTGCGCTCAATCAAGGGCGCCAGGTCTTGTCTGCGCCGGGTCACAGCCAGCGCTTCAATAAAAAGCGCCAGTCCCGGCGACGAAGCCACGCTTTCCACCAGCGCACGGGTGTACAGCGTCATGGTCGGAGCCGTAGACGCAGACTGTTCGGCCAGCTGGCCGGTGTACAGAATTTCGCGGCATGCAGCCTCTACAAACAAGGCCTCTTTGGTGCGAAAGTAATACGTCACCTGGCTTGGAAAAGCCTCGGCAGCCACCGCGATTTCGGATACCGACACGCCGCCCAAGCCGCGCGCCTTGAACAAACCCACCGCAATGTCCAGCAAGTGCGAGCGCATGCGCCTGCCAGGCTCGCGGCTTAAACGCAGGCCGGCAAGGGGAACAGGTTTTGAATCCTGGTTTGACTCGTTGGACATCGCTTAACTGTATGCCATACAAACAACGGCGTCAATCGGTCAATCCCTTGATGGCCAGCATCGCAGCAAGAGATCCATGAAGTGTATTTTTACTATGATTTTTATAGCTACATATAGCCGTATTCATTGGGCAAGGAACTGTTTTGACCAAAAAATGGCGTGTAATTCTGCCCAGACTGGCCTTTGCGGCAAATCCACCCTTTTGCATCAATCGCCGTGGCATGGCTTGGCTCCGGACAGGGCTTACAGCAGGCTTTTGCCATGTCCTACGATGCGCCGCCTTGCCAGAACGTAGTCTTGATGTGATTTGATCAAAGACACTAGTTAATGACAGCAAGAGGCAGCATATGGCAGAAGCATCGTCGCGAGTCTTGTGGAAAGGAGCCATCAGCTTCGGGCTGGTGCATATCCCCGTTGCACTGCATTCGGCAACGTCAGAGTCTGGACTTGACTTTGACTGGCTGGACAAACGCAGCATGGACCCCGTCGGCTACAAGCGCATCAACAAGGCAACGGGCAAGGAAATCACCAAAGAAAACATTGTCAAGGGCATTGCATACGAAGAGGGCCAGTATGTGGTTCTGTCGGAAAAAGAGATTGCAGACGCTTACCCCAAGACAACCCAGACCATTGAAATTGAAGCCTTTGTTGATGCAGCAGAAATCCCGTTCGTTTACCTTGAGCGCCCGTATTACGTTGCACCCATCAACAAGGGCGCAAAGGTCTACGCGCTGCTGCGCGAAACACTGCTAAAAACAGGCCGCATCGGCGTCGCCCGGGTAGTTATCCAGACAAAGCAGCATCTTGCCGCCCTGATCCCGTCCGGGCGCGGCCTGGTGCTCAACCTGCTGCGCTGGGGAGATGAGATCAGGCCCTGGACCAACCTTGACCTTCCCCCTGAAGGTATCAAGGCTGCAGGCATCAACGAGCGCGAAATGGCGATGGCTACGCAACTTGTTGAAGACATGACCAGCAGGTGGAAGCCTGAAGCGTTCAAGGACGAATTCAGGGACGCGATCATGAAACTGGTGGAGCAGAAGGTCAATGCTGGCAAAACAGAATCGGTGACGCCGCAGCGGCCGCAGGAAGATGCCGGGAGCGGCGGCGCGCAGATCATCGATCTGACGGAGTTGCTCAAACGCAGCCTGAAGAAGCCGGGTACTGAGCCGAAGGCGCAAGACAGCAAAAGGTCGCCCAAAGCCGCGGCCAAAACCACTGCTGCCCGCGCTGCCAAAACCGCTGCGCCGAAAAAGCGCGCGGCCTGATAGCTGCTTCGGCGCTTTTGAATCACCGGGATGGCCCATCAGGACACACTGGAAAAATATCGGCAAAAGCGCAACTTTGGCCTTACGCCGGAGCCGGCTGCCGGTGGTGACGCGAATGCACATGCGCCGGTATTTGTTATCCAGAAACACTGGGCAAGCCGGCTTCACTATGACTTCAGGCTGGAGTTTGAAGGAACCCTGAAAAGCTGGGCCATACCCAAAGGCCCAAGCCTGGACCCGCACGACAAGCGCATGGCCGTGCAGGTTGAAGACCACCCGCTGTCGTATGGTGAATTTGAGGGCACCATTCCACCCCGCCAATACGGCGCCGGCCAGGTCATCGTTTGGGACAGCGGTACATGGCGGGCAACTGAAGACCCGGCAAAGGGCTTTCTTGAAGGCAAGCTCAAGTTTGAACTGCATGGGCACAAGCTAATGGGCAGCTGGACGCTGATCCGCATGAAAGGGAAAAGCGAAAAGCAGATTCCATGGCTGCTCATCAAGGAGCGTGACGACTATGCGCGCCCGGCCAGCGACTATCACATCACGCAAGCGCTTCCGGATAGCGTGAAAAGCCAGTCGACTCCACAAGCTGGCCCAGCCCTCAGAGGTCAACTGCCCGGTCTGCCGCCAGCGTCCGTTAGAGCCGTTCTACCGCCGCAGCTTGAGCCCCAACTGGCCACCCTGGCGGAGTCGCCTCCCACAGGAGAGGGCTGGATTTATGAACTGAAATTTGACGGCTACCGGATGCTGACCCGCATAGACGGCGAACACGTCCGGTGCTTTACCCGAAACGGTCACGACTGGACAGCCAAAGTGCCGGCTTTGGTCGCAGCCATCAAAACGCTGGGGCTCAAATCGGGGTGGCTTGACGGCGAAATCATAGCGCCCGATGCTGAAGGAATCCCCGATTTTGGTCTGCTTCAAAACGTCTTTGAAAAGCCAAACCCCGCCGCAGCCAACACGGTGTATTACCTGTTTGACTTGCCTTTTTATGCAGACCACGACCTGCGCAGCGTGCCGCTGCTGGAGCGCCGCGCGCTGCTTGAGCAGCTGACTGAAAAATCTTCATCGCCACAGCTGCGCTTCAGCGATTCATTTAAAGCTGCACCCCGGGACCTGATCGCTTCGGCTTGCAAGCTGGGCCTTGAAGGGCTTATCGCCAAGCGCGCTGATGCGGGCTATAGTGCCGGTCGCTCGACTGACTGGATCAAGCTCAAATGCGGCCAGCGCCAGGAGTTTGTGATTTGCGGCTACACCGACCCCAAAGGCGCGCGCTCTGGTCTGGGTGCATTGCTGCTGGGCGTGCATGACGACAAGGGCGAGTTGAAATACGCGGGTAATGTCGGTAGCGGATTTACCGAAAAATCACTGGCAGCACTACGAGAGCAGCTCAACAAACTGGCCACCAACCATAATCCCTTTGATAAGAATACAGTCATTAACGGCAAGCCCCACTGGGTCAGGCCCGTACTGCTTGCCGAAGTCTCGTTTGCGGCCTGGACAGCCAGTGGACGCGTGAGGCATGCCGTTTTTCGCGGCCTGCGCAGTGATAAAAAACCCGACACCATCACCCGGGAGACCGCCATGAGCCCTGCTGCCCTGGATTCGGCCACCAAGACGCATATTGACAAACCGGCACTGCCAAAGTCACTGCGCATAACGCACCCCAAGCGGGTCATCGACACCAAGAGCGGGTTGACCAAACGTGATGTGATCCAGCATTACGCAGCGGTAGCGTCACTCATGCTGCCGCACCTTAAAGGGCGGCCTGTCTCGCTGGTGCGCGCGCCTGCTGGTGTGGCTGGCGAGCTGTTTTTTCAGAAGCACGCCAAAGATGCTGAGCTGCCCGGCGTCAAGCTGCTGGATGCCTCGCTTGACCCAGGGCATGACCGTCTGCTTGAGATTTCAAACCTGGCCGGGCTGCTATCGGCAGCGCAAATGAACACGCTGGAATTTCACACCTGGAACGCCACCGCGTCGGTAATGGCCAAACCCGACCGCATGACTTTTGATCTTGACCCGGGTGACCATCTTTCATGGTCAAAGATGCAGGAGGCCGCCATGCTGCTACGCACCCTGCTTGAAGAGCTGGAGCTGCTTGCGTTTTTAAAGACCAGCGGCGGCAAAGGTTTGCATGTGGTCGTGCCGCTCAAGCGTTTGCACGACTGGGCTACCGTGAAGGGCTTTTCGCATGCCATCGTCAAGCACCTTGCCAGTACTATTCCCCAGCGCTTTGTTGCAAAGAGTGGTCCTAAAAACCGCGTCGGAAAAATCTTTGTGGACTACCTTCGCAACTGCTTTGGCGCGACCACTGTCAGTGCATGGTCCGCCAGGGCCAGGCCCGGCATGGGCGTATCGGCACCGGTCGCGTGGGACGAGCTGACAGATTTATCTGGTGGTGACCACTGGAGCTTGCAAAATCTTGCCAGCCGCCTTCAAACAGGCAACCAACCCTGGGCCGACTACGCTGCATCGGCACAGTCATTAAGCAAGGCGATGAAGATCATGGGCTTTGAAAGACCCGTCGAAGCCGCTTTAAGCACGGGCGGGCATAAAAAATCCCCATGACGCCTACACGCATGGGAATTCATGCCAGACAAGGCTGCCCGTCACCCAGCGGGTGGTGGGCAAGCCTGCAGAATTACTTCATGCTGTACTTGACCTTGGCATCATTGACGCAAGTGTCTTTTACCGCACCGGCCAGGCTGTCGCAGCGCTCTTTGGCTGCCTTGTAATCAGCCTCGCGCTTTTCCGTTGTTGCATCTTTCTTTGCCTCAGTGACTTTTTCGGTTTTTGATTTGCTGGTGTCAGCCGAAACTTTGATCACTTTTGCGTCTTCTTTGGCTTTTACGTGCGCAGCCTTGGCGTCCTTGACGCAGACATCCTTGGCGTTACCTGAGAAGTCGTCGCATTTTTCCTTGGCGGTGTCGTAGGCTGAATCTGATTTGGCAAGGCTTGCTTTTTCAGTGTTTTTGGTGCTTGGCTTGTACTGGGCTTCCAGTTCTGCCTTGGCGACCTTTTCAACACCTTTAGCTTCAGACACGCAAATGTCTTTGGCGTTGGCCTTCAGGCTGTCGCACTTGCTTTTGTTGAGCTTGTAGTCAGACGAAATCAGGTCTTTCTGGGTTTTGTATTCAGCTTTGGTCAGCGCCATGGCGCTACCTGCAAAAGTGCAGGACATGGCGACGGCCAGCATGACGAGTTTGGTTTTCATGGGAGATCCTTTGGGTAAGCTTTATGGGTAAGTAAGGGCTGTCGGCGCTTTTTTAGTAGCGTTCGAAAAAATTGGTCGGGTTTTTTGCGTGCCACTCGGTGACCTGTTTTTCAGCTTCGTCGCGGGTAATACCGTGGCGCTCCTGAATCTTGCCCAATAGCTGGTCACGCTTGCCAGCAATAACGTCAAGATCGTCATCCGTCAGCTTGCCCCACTGCTCTTTAACATTGCCTTTAAATTGAAGCCAGTTGCCTTCAATGGTGTCTTTGTTCATGGTGTGCTCCTGAAAATGTTGATGAATCCCGCCTTCCCATGCGCCGCAATCGGTGGGGCATCATGCGAAACAAGGTGAAGAAACCATACTTTCAGCGCCTGGCCTAAGCGGTAGGCCACTGCAATTGAAGTGCGTAGGCTCATGCCTACACATTTCAGTGACCACTAGCTGCTATTTATTTAATAGCTATTGATAGCCGTTAACATTGGGCTACGGGCCTATTTTGCATAAAAATACCGGATGACGGGGCTTCAGAACCCGAAAAGCGGGACAAGCTAGCGCGAGCGCAAGGTCCGGCTCAAAAGCGCCACTGGCAGCAAGCCCACCAGCACCAAAGCCAAGGCTGGCAGGGCCGCCTCGCCAAGCCGCTCATCACGGGCCAGCTGATACGCCACCACGGCAAGCGTGTCACTGTTGAAGGGCCGCAGCACCAGCGTGGCGGGCAGCTCTTTCATGACGTCCACAAACACCAGCAGGCCGGCAGCAGCCACCGAGCGTTTTAGCAGCGGCCAGTGCACCCGCGCCAGCAGCCCTGCGCCGGTGGTGCCCAGCATGCGGGCGCTGTCGTCCAGGCTGACCGGAATGCGCGTGTAGCCGCTTTGCAGCGACTGCAGCGCCACCGCACTAAAGCGCACCAGATAGGCCCAGACAATGCCCAATACCGTGGCTGTGACCCAATAGCCCACGCCGCTGGACGGAGCTACGGACTGCAACCAACCCACCGGTATCAATAGCCCGACCACAATGACCGCACCCGGAACGGCATAACCCAGGCTGGCCAGTTGCAGGCTTGACCGGCTGAGCACCCCCGGCTGGCTGCGCGCCATAAAAGCCAGGCCTAACGCCAGGGCCGTTGCCAGCACGGCGCTCAGGCCTGCAAGCCAGATGCTGCTCAATGCCCAGCCGCCAAACTGCGACCATGGCACGGTGTCCCAGCCCGCCAGCAATGGCCGCAGCATAAACAGCACTGGCAATACAAAGCCCAGTGCGATAGGCAAGGCGCAAACCAGCCAGGCCAATGCGGCGCGACCTCCCTGCAATGCGGTCGGCAAGGCATCGGCCCCACTTGATGCGCCGACCCGGTTGCTGACAAAACGCATGCGCCTTTGCGCCAGATGTTCAATACGCAGCAGGCAGGCCACCACAATCAAAAGCACCGTGGCCAGCTGGGCGGCTGCAATGCGGTTGTCCATTGACAGCCAGGCCTTGTAAATACCCGCCGTAAAGGTCTGGATGCCAAAGTAGCTGGCTACGCCAAAGTCGGCCAGCGTTTCCATCAGCGCCAGCGCGACGCCCGCAGCCACAGCAGGTCGGGCCAGCGGCAGGGCAACCTCACGAATACGCCGCGACAAGGGTGCGCCCAGCAAGCGGGCGGCTTCCATCAAATGCACGGCGCGCTCAGACAGTGCCGTGCGCGCCAGCAAATAAACGTACGGATACAGCGCCACCGTAAACACCAGCACCGCGCCACCCAGACTGCGCACTTCGGGCAGCAAGCGGCCCTGCAAACCAAACGAGGCCCGGAGCCAGACCTGAAACGGCCCGGCGTACTGCAAAAAGTCGGTGTAGGCATAGGCGACCACATAGGCAGGCATGGCCAGCGGCAGCAGCAGTGCCCACTCAAAAACCCGTCGCCCCGGAAAATCAAACAGCGTGACCGCGCTGGCGGTGGCCATACCCACCAGCGCCACACCGATTGCCACACACACGCAAAGCAGCAATGACGTCCAGGCGTAATCCGGCAAAACGGTTTGCAGCATCTGGCCCAGGATGGCGCTGGCCCCGGCGTTGAACTGCGTCCAGGACAGCACTACGCTAAGCACTGGCAGCATCAGCAGACTGACCAGCAAAAGCAAAACAGCGGACGGAAAGAGGCGGCGCAGCATGAAAACCCGTGAAAGACGCAGTAGTTAAGTGACTAACTGCAAATGAGAATTGTAAGCATCTAGAATCATCCTTATGTTTCTTGAAGTCTCCCAATTGGGCGTGCACTACGCCGGACGACCAAAACCCGCCGTTGACAGCGTATCTTTTAGTCTGCGGCCTGGCGAGATTGGCGTACTGATTGGCCCCTCAGGCTGCGGCAAAACCACGCTGCTGCGCGCGGTTGCGGGCCTGGAGCGGGCCCAGTCAGGCAGCATTACGCTGGCAAAAGACATCGTCAGCAGCCCCACAGCGCACGTTGCGCCAGAGGCGCGCCGCATTGGCATGGTGTTTCAGGACTACGCGCTTTTTCCGCACCTGGACGTGGCGCACAACGTGGGTTTTGGTCTGGCGCATTTGCCGGCAGCCCAGCGCAGCCAGCGCATCAATGACGTTTTGAGCCTGGTCGGCCTGCCCGACGCAGGCAAGCGCTTTCCGCATGAGCTGTCGGGCGGCCAGCAGCAGCGCGTGGCACTGGCCCGGGCGCTGGCACCCTCACCGCGCCTGTTGCTGCTCGACGAGCCGTTTTCAAACCTTGACGTTGACCTGCGCGAGCGCCTCGCGCACGAGGTACGCGGCATCTTGAAGGCCGCCGGGGCCACCGCGCTGTTTGTAACGCACGACCAGCTCGAAGCCTTTGCCATTGGCGACCGGATTGGCGTCATGCACCACGGCAAGCTGCACCAGTGGGAAGACGCCTACGCGCTGTACCACCGGCCCGCCACCCGTTTTGTGGCCGACTTTATTGGCCACGGCGTCTTTGCCCAGGCGCACATCGAGCAGCGCGGCGACAACGTGGTGGTACACACCGCACTCGGCGATTTAACCGACCTCGAAGAATGCCCCCTACCAGGCGCTTACACCAACGGCCTGTGCGACGTGCTGCTGCGCGCCGACGACATCGTGCACGACGACAACGCACCCGTCAAAGCGCAAATCATGCGCAAGGCTTTCAGGGGCTCGGAGTTTTTGTATACCCTGAAGCTCGCAACCGGCGAAACCCTGATGGCCCATGTACCTTCACACCACGACCATGCGCTGGGTGAATGGATTGGCATACGCGCCGAGGTGGATCATGTGGTGACTTTTGCGCGGGAAACTCTGCAGGATGTTACGACTGCTGTTGTGACCGATGCTGTGAAAACGCAAGCTACTGCAGCCGTAACTTCTCAATATCCCCCTTGACCGCCAGCGCCCAGGCACGCCTGTCGCGCCCCTGGGCCAGTTGTGGCTCGCCGTAGGTGATGACGACTGCAATATTGCTGGCGCAAAGGGCGCGCCACACCGACTCAACCAGGGTGTCATCGCCCACGTAGCAGGGCGCTGCGCTGTGCTGGCCGGTACCGTGGTCAATGAACTGCAGCGCAACGGGCTGCACGGGTGCGTCAGCTGCAATCGCCGCCTGAAACAGATTGGCATGAAAAGGCAGCAGGCTCTGGCCGTCGCTGGTGGTTCCTTCGGGAAACACGCCAATCACATCGCCGGCACGCAGGCGTTCGGTCATGTGCTGCACCACGCGCATGGCGTCGCGGCGGGACTCGCGCTCTATAAACAGGGTGCCGACGCCTGTGGCCAGTGTGCCAATAACGGGCCACTTTTTAATATCTGCCTTGGACACAAACCGGCAGAAGCTTGCGGCGTGCAATGAGGTGATGTCGAGCCACGAAATATGGTTGGCTACAAGCAGCATGGGCCCGTTGCTGGCAGGTTTGCCTCTTACTATTAACTTGATAGCAATGAGCGCCAGCATTTCGCGGGACCATACCTGGATTCGTATCTCGCGCTGCTCTTGGCTCAAGCGCGGGAAGACCAGCAGTATGGTTACAAAACCGGTCACGATATGCAGCAGCGCACGCGCCAGTTTGCCCCAGGCTTTAAGCTTGTTCATCAATAAAAAACCGGTATCAAGCTGGGTACTGATAGGCCACTTGCCCACCCACCAGCGTGTAGCGCACCCTGCCCTGCATCTGATAGCCTGAAAATGGCGTGTGCTTGCCCTGGCTGCGTAGCGCGGCAGGCTCAAGCAGCCATTCGGCGGCGGGGTCAAAAATACAAATGTCTGCCACACCGCCTTTGACAATCTGGCCAACGCTGGCCGCAAGTGTGCCCATAGACGTTCCCAGGATGCGGGCTGGTTCGATGGTCATGACTGCCAGTGCACGCATCAAACCGTTAGCTGTTTTTATATCGTCATTACTCCACTTGCAGGCCAGGGGCAGCAACAGCTCAAGCCCGGTAGCGCCGGGCTCGGCTTCGGCAAATGGCAGGGTCTTGGCGTCTTCATCAACCGGCGTGTGGTCAGACACCAGCGCGTCAACCGTGCCATTGGCCAGACCGAGGCGAATGGCATCGCGGTCACGTTGCTGGCGCAGTGGTGGGTCAAGCCGCATGCGGCTG
>JANOCP010000045.1:0-13432 GCA_031412235.1 Polaromonas sp. | reverse complement strand
TTTCTGGTTGAAAGCGGCGTGTGCAAGGAAACCAATGAGGTATTTCGCAAATACCTGACCGAAGGCAAACCCGGCTACGTACCGCACCGCTGGGCATCACTGGGCGATGCGATCAAGTGGATCACCAACGCCAAAGGCATGGCCATCATTGCCCACCCGGCGCGCTATAAATTCACACCGAATGAAGAGTACGCGCTGTTCACCGAATTCAAGGCGCACGGCGGGCAGGGTGTTGAGGTGGTCACCGGCAGCCACTCGGCAGCAGAGTATGTGAAGTACGCTGAAACCGCAAAAGAGTTTGGCCTTGCGGCATCACGCGGCAGCGACTTTCATAGCCCCGATGAAAGCCATACAGACCTCGGTACCCTGCCGTTTTTACCGGGCGGGCTTACACCCGTCTGGGAGCTGCTGGCGGACCGCATTCAGTGAGCCGGCCTTCATCGGCCGTAGCTGGTATCGGGCTTACCGTGTGCGCCATGGCATGCTTTGCCGCTCTGGACACCACTACAAAATATGTCAGCAGCAGCATCCCCCTGTTTATGGCGCTGTGGTTTCGCTATGCGTTCCAGGCGGTAGCGACCACGCTGGCAGTGCTACCGGTGCGTGGCCTGGCGGTGTTGCGCACTGCCCATCCAAAATTTCAAATCCTGCGTGGCGCCCTGCTGCTGACCACAAGTTTGCTCGCGTTCTTCAGCCTGCGGTATTTGCCTGTCGGAGAGTTCACCGCGATTGTGATGATCACGCCCTTGGTGATTACCTTGCTGGCCTCAACATCACTAGGCGAAAAGGTTTCTTTTACGCGATGGGCTCTGGTTGCAGGCGGCTTCGTGGGCACGCTCATCATCATCCGTCCCGGACATGATGCTTTTGGCTGGACTTCACTACTGCCACTGGGCCTGGTCGCCAGTAACTCCTGGTTTCAGGTGCTGACGAGCAGGCTGGCCAAAACCGAAGACCCTGTCACCATGCACTTGTACACCGGCTGGGTGGGCACGCTGATAGCCTCAATCGCGCTGCCTTTTGCGTGGACGTCACTGGCGTCCTGGTCGCTTTGGGCCTGGCTGGTATTGATGGGTGGTGCTGCGACCATCGGGCATTTTTTGTTGATTCTGGCGTATCAGCGCGCACCGGCAGCAACGCTGACACCCTACCTTTACGCGCAAATTGGCTTTGCCATGCTGGGCGGCTGGATCGCTTTTTCACATGTGCCTGATCAATGGTCCATGTTCGGCATTGTGATGATTGCCATCTGCGGAGCTGCAGGCGCGTGGCTGGCAGTACGGGAAAGCCGGGTACTGATTCAGCCCGCCGAGTCCTGACTTAAACACCACCCTACTGTCTCACCATACAGTTCTCTGTCTTTCATTCTCTATTTGCCATGGCCCAGTTTTTTGAAGTTCACCCCGACAACCCGCATATCCGGCTCCTCAAGCAGGCGGTGAGCCTGCTTGAGCGTGGCGGCATTGCGGCGGTACCCACAGACTCAAGCTATGCGCTCGTTTGCCATCTTGATGACAAGGCAGCAGCCGACGCCTTGCGCAGGATTCGCGGGGTTGATGACAAACACCACCTGACACTGCTCTGCAGTGACCTTAGCGAGCTGGCCAACTATGCACGGGTAGACAACAGGCAGTTTCGCCTGATCAAGACCGCAACGCCCGGGCCCTACACTTTTATCCTGGAAGCCAGCAAAGAAGTACCCCGCCGCCTGAGCCATCCATCCCGCAAAACGATTGGCCTGCGCGTGCCCGAGCACAAAACACTGCAGTGCCTGCTCGAACTGCACGGCGCACCCCTGCTTGCCACAACGCTGATTCCGCGCGGCGAGACCGAACCCCTAAATGATGCACATGCAATACGCGACCTGATGGAGCACGAACTGGCGCTTGTGATTGACGCAGGTGCGTGCTACCAGCAGCCAACCACCGTCATTGACTTGACCGGCATGGGCGATGGCGGCGAGCCCGTCGTCATACGACAAGGCCGTGGCGACGTAGCGATATTGGGTTTGTAGCCCTGATGGCCAGAACTGCCAGGATTGGTGACTGAGATAATCGCAGCATGGACATCGCAAACATCATTCAAACCGTCGCCATTTACGCCCTTCCCGTGCTGTTCGCCATCACGGTACATGAGGCGGCTCATGGCTACGTAGCCAAATATTTTGGCGACAACACCGCATGGGCATTAGGCCGCGTCACCTTAAACCCCATCAAGCACATTGACCCGGTGGGCACCATCGTGATGCCGCTAGTGCTTTACATCGCTACCTCGGGCGCCTTCCTGTTTGGTTATGCCAAGCCGGTACCCGTGCAGTTTGGCAGGCTTCGCAACCCCAAGCGCCACATGATCTGGGTTGCGCTGGCTGGGCCGGGCGCTAACCTGATACAGGCCCTGCTTTGGGGAATATTGTTTTACCTGCTACGGGGCTCTGGCTTGACCGAGCCATTTTTCATCAAAATGTGCCAGGCCGGCTTGCTTGTCAACGTGGTGATGTTTGTATTTAATCTATTCCCGCTTCCACCGCTCGATGGAGGCCGTATCCTGGTCGGCGTGCTGCCTTACAAACAGGCCATGCTGGTGTCGCGTATTGAGCCGTGGGGCTTTTTTGTGGTGATGGCGCTGATCCTCACCGGGGTCATCAGCAAGATCTGGATGCAGCCGCTGATGTCTGTGACCTACGGCTTTCTTGAGATTCTCCTGACCCCTTTGGCAATGTTGGTGAAGTAGCAGGTAAATGATGACCCAACCGCAACGGTTTTTAACCGGTATAACCACTACCGGTACCCCCCATCTGGGTAACTACGTGGGCTCCATCCGGCCATCGGTAGCCGCCAGCAAGGGAGCCAGCGCCGAGAGTTTTTACTTTCTGGCCGACTACCACGCGCTCATCAAGTGCGATGAGCCCGAGCGCATCCAGCGTTCAACGCTTGAGATTGCAGCCAGCTGGCTGGCCGCCGGGCTGGACCCTGAGCGTGTTACTTTTTACCGCCAGTCCGACATTCCTGAAATCCCCGAACTGACCTGGCTGCTGACCTGCGTGACCGGCAAGGGCGTGCTGAACCGGGCACATGCCTACAAGGCGTCGGTCGACAAGAACGCAGCCGCAGGCAATGACCCTGATGCTGATGTCACTGCGGGGCTGTTCATGTACCCGGTGCTGATGGGTGCCGACATTTTGATGTTCAAGGCACACAAGGTACCGGTCGGTCGCGACCAGATCCAGCATATTGAAATGGCGCGCGACATGGCTCAGCGGTTTAACCACCTGTACGGCGAGCACCTGGTGCTGCCCGAGGCCCTGATTGAAGAGTCTGTCGCCCTGCTGCCCGGCCTGGATGGGCGCAAGATGAGCAAGAGCTATGACAACACCATTCCGCTTTTTTCCTCGCGTGCAGAACTCAAAAAACTCATCGCCGGCATAGTGACCGACTCGCGAACGCCGGGCGAGGCCAAGGACACGCAAGGCTCTGCGCTGTTCCAGATTTACCAGGCCTTTGCCAGCCCTCACGAAACTGCGGCCATGCGTCAGGCTTATGCTGATGGCATTGCCTGGGGCGATGCAAAAAACAGCCTGTTCGAACGCATTGACGAAGACGTTGCGCCCATGCGTGAAAAGTACAAGACATTCATCGGCGACCCGGCAAAAATCGAACTCATTTTGCAGGTAGGTGCTGACAAAGCCCGTGCCCTGGCCACACCCCTGATGCGTGAGTTGCGCGAAGCTGTTGGGCTGCGCCGGCTGGTGGCGCGAGCGTCCGGCACAAGCGGCCAACAAGGCAACAAACCAGAAAAAGCCGCGCGACCAATCTTCAAGCAATACCGCGAAGCAGATGGCAAGTTTTACTTCAAGCTGATTGGCGCTGACGGCAAACTACTCCTGCAAAGCAGCGACTTTGCAACACCAAAGGAAGCAGCCCTTGCGATAGCTTCACTGCAGCAGCAAGGTGCCTCGGCGCTTGACGCACTGCACAACAATTTGCAGGCTGTAGAGGGCGTCGATCCCGATGTAGTGGCAGCTGCGTTGCAGTATTTCGTCCAACCAGGCGCCTAAAAACATGTTGGTGCTGGGCGCAACTCACACACAAGCCAGCGAGACTCGTGAATATTACGAAGAAATAATTAGTCACTCATCAACTTGCCTAATCCTACTTTTCAAGTGTTGCATTAGAGCGTTACAGATGAGACAAAATACCGTTCTTTAAGTATTTACGCCCCGTTCAATTTGACTTTGAGCGGTTATGCTTGGTTTCAGCTAAGCATGTTTACCTTTAGATCGAGTTCATGAACATTTTCGTTTTGGATGAACAACCCTTGATGCGTGAAGCGATGGGTGCGCTGATGCGCCGTTTGACCCCTGCCATCACAGTGATTGAGCTTGACCGCGTGTCGGCCGTTATTCCCACCGCCCAAATCCATGGTGACCCAGAGCTCATCTGTCTTGACCTGAACTTGCCCGATAGCAGCGGGGTGTCTGGGGTACGACAGCTCAGGCAGCAGTTTCCCGACGCGCCAATTGTTGTACTTACCGCAGAGTCTGCGCATGATTACAAGGCTCTGGCGTTTGAGGCTGGGGCCAGCGCATTTCTGCCGAAGTCGGCCAGCACCAGCGAAATTACCGAAGGTTTGAAGGTGTATCTGGGCGAAGCAATCGCCGATGACGGCTCCGTGCCCCTGGAAAAGCTGTCGAAACGCCAGAAGCAACTGCTAATACTGCTCGACAAGGGCTTGAGCAACCGTGACATCGCCGAGACGCTGCAGATCAGCGAACACACCGTCAAGGTTCACTTGTGGCGCCTGTTCCGTCGACTGAATGTCAAAAGCCGGTCACAGGCCAGCCATCTGGCGCGCATCAAGGGCTTGCTTTAACGCCCTGCGGATTGCACGCTCCTGCGATTCAACTGCTGCCCAGGCAGTATCAAATCACAAGGGCCAATTCCTGAACTTCCGTAGTCATCTCAAGGCTGCGGCCTACTTCGGGCGCAATGGTTGCGACGCACAATCGCCACCATGCTGAAACGTCTTAAACCTGTTGCCGTTGGATTTGTCACCTTTATCCTCACCTCGGCAGCGCTGGTAGTCGGCCTGAATTTCACTGCGGGTGAGAAGAAGATCGACCAGCAGTTACCTCGTCTGTACAACGCCGCCGATCCGCAATTCGGTCGAGCCATGGGAAGTCTGCTGGGCCCCGGCATTGTTGGCGGCAACAAGGCGCAGGAGCTACTGAACGGCGATCAGATATTTCCTGCCATGCTGAATGCGATTCGGGGTGCCAGACAGACCATTACTTTTGAAACCTACATCTACTGGTCAGGCGGGATCGGCAAACAATTCGCCGACGCCCTTGCAGAGCGATCCAGAGCCGGCGTCAAAGTCCATATTCTGGTTGACTGGGTCGGCAGTGCCAAGATGGACGAGAACCTGATCGCAGATATGCAGTCAGCAGGCGTAGATATTCGCAAGTTCCACAAACTGTCCTGGTATGACCTCGCGAAGCTCAATAATCGTACCCACCGCAAGCTCCTGGTGGTCGATGGCGCTACCGGATTCACCGGCGGCGTAGGTATTGCTGAAAAGTGGACCGGTGCTGGCCAGGATGCCAACCACTGGCGTGATTCGCACTTCAAGATTGAAGGCCCGGTAGTCGCGCAAATGCAAGCGACTTTTTTGGACAACTGGATGAAAGTCAGCGGTCAAGTGCTGCACGGAGACCCCTATTTTCCGGACATCAAGCCTGCAGGAAACAGCCGGGCACAAATGTTTTCCAGCTCACCCACCAACGGCAGTGAAAACGTTGAGCTGATGTACCACATTGCGCTGACTGCAGCGCAAAAAACCATCGACCTTTCGATGGCTTACTTCATTCCGGATGCTGCCAGCAGCCGAATACTTATCGACGCCATTCGCCGCGGCGTCAAGGTCAGGCTGGTAACGCCCGGCGAAATCATTGACACAGAGACGGTAAAAGCCGCCTCACGGCTGACCTGGGGCCCGTTGCTTCAGGCAGGTGTCGAGATCTACGAGTTTCAGCCGAGTATGTATCACTGCAAGGTCATGATTATTGACGGGCTCATGGTGTCGGTCGGTTCGACCAACTTCGACAGTCGCTCATTTCGCCTCAACGACGAAGCCAACCTGAACATCTATGACCCGGATTTTGCAGCTCGCCAGACAGCAGTGTTTGAACAGGATGTGCAGAAGTCGAGAAGGATAACTTTTGAACAATGGAAGAGTCGGCCACTTATCGAAAAGCTCCAGGAGCAGCTTGCATCGCTGCTAAACACCCAACTATGACGTTCGCGTGGTGGGTGATGCCTTGCTACTTTTCATGCTAACCGGCTCCTGCTCATGACGCGTTGGGGAGCCGTCCTACACCCTGCTGTAAGTGGGATAGATGTGGTCAACGGTGGCATTCCAGCTTGGCACGCCCAAATCCGCAATAAAAAAGCCGCTGTGAATCCACAGCGGCTTTTAGCCTCATTTTTTGGCGGAGAGGGTGGGATTCGAACCCACGGTACCTTGCGGTACGCCTGATTTCGAGTCAGGTACATTCGGCCACTCTGCCACCTCTCCGCGCAACCCCGGATTCTATCAGGCTGTCAGCTTGGTCAATCCGCCTAGATACGGCTGCAAAACTGCTGGCACGTTCACGCTGCCGTCTTCGCATTGATAATTTTCCAGCACAGCCACCAGCGTGCGGCCTACCGCTAGGCCCGAGCCATTTAGTGTGTGCACAAACTCGTTTTTGCCCTGTGCATTTTTAAAGCGCGCCTGCAGCCTGCGCGCCTGGAATGCTTCGCAGTTGGATACCGAGCTGATCTCGCGGTAATTGTTCTGGCCGGGTAGCCACACCTCAAGGTCATAGGTCTTGGTGGCGCCAAAGCCCATGTCGCCGGTACACAGCAGCATGACGCGGTAAGGCAGGCCCAGCTTTTGTAAAATGGCTTCGGCGTGGCCGGTCATGGCTTCAAGGGCTTCGTAGCTTTTTTCAGGGTGCGTAATTTGTACCATCTCGACCTTGTCAAACTGGTGCTGGCGAATCATGCCGCGGGTGTCGCGACCATAGCTGCCGGCTTCTGACCTGAAGCATGGCGTGTGGGCAGTGAACTTGAGCGGCAAATCTGCTTCTGGCGTGATCACGTCGCGTACAAAGTTGGTCAGCGGTACCTCAGACGTTGGAATCAAATACAGCGCGGCGTTTTCTGCTTCGCCTTCTTGTCCACCCTTTTTGGCGGCGAACAAATCTTCTTCAAACTTGGGCAACTGGCCGGTTCCGCGCAGTGAGTCGCTGTTGACGATGTAGGGCACATAACACTCGGTGTAGCCGTGTTCAGCCGTCTGTACATCCAGCATGAACTGCGACAATGCACGATGCAGGCGCGCGAGCTGGCCTTTCATCACGGTAAAACGCGAGCCGGTAAGTTTGGTACCCATCTCAAAGTCCAGGCCCAGCAGCTGTCCAACATCAACGTGGTCCCTGACTTCAAACGCCAGCGCTGCAGGTGCGCCGCCCAGACCTTCAGAAGGGCTCCATTTGCGGACTTCAACATTGCCATGTTCATCGCTGCCCTGCGGCACGGATTCATGCGGCAAATTGGGAACGGCCAGCAGCAGCGCCTGCAGCTCAAGCTGGATCTGGTCCAGCCGCACGCTGGAGGCTTCAAGTTCGGCTTTTGAATTGCTGACCTGCGCCATCACGGCGCTGGCGTCTTCGCCTTTGGCCTTGAGCTGGCCAATCTGTTTGGACAGCGTGTTGCGCTGGTTTTGCAGCTCTTCGGTTTTGATTTGTATGGATTTGCGCTCAATCTCAAGCGCCTGAAACGCTTCTACGTTGAGGAAAACCTGCGGGCTTTTGCGGGTTTCAAGGCGGGCGATGGCCGAGGGAAGGTCTTTGCGGAGCAGGTTGATATCTAGCATGAGGCGATTGTATTTTTTAAAAAGTAAGTTCAAGCCAGCGAAGCCAGATCAAGATTGGCACCGCAAATAACCAGGCAAATTTTTTCGTCAGCGCGCGGCACGTAGCGATTGCTGTGCAGCGCAGCCAGGCCCAGGGCCGCGGCGGGTTCAACGGCAAGTTTGAGCTCTTTCCAGAGCCAGAGTTGCGCAGCGCGAATCGACTCATCAGTCAGCAGCAGCGCACTGCGTACATGGGCTTGCGTTGCCTCCCACGCCAGCGTGCCAATGCGCTTGGCACCGAGTGAGTCAGCAGCAATGCCGCCGACGGCCACATCCACCGGCTGGCCTGCCTCGCGCGCCCTGAACAGCGTGGGCGCAAGCTCGGGCTCCAGTGCTACAAGCCGGGTGCGCTGCTCAAACCAGCTGGTGATGCCGCCAATCAAACCGCCTCCACCGACGCTGACCAGCACGGCATCAGGCAAGCCGCCCTGCCGCTCGATCTCAAGCGCCAGCGTGCCCGCGCCAACCAGTACTTCGCTCTGGTCATAGGCATGTGTAAGCAGCGCGCCGGTTTGTTGCTGACGCGCCAGGCAAGCCTGCAGTGCGTCGGAATAAGCCGCACCCGTAACAACGACCTGTGCACCCAGCTCAGCCAGTTTGGCGCGCTTGGCCAGGCTCGACACTTCGGGTACATACACCTCACAAGGTACACCCAGCGCCCTGGCTGCAGCGGCTGTGGCAATGCCGGCGTTACCACCAGAAGCCACAATCACCCCGCTGGCTGGAATCGGGTTGGACAGCAGTCGGTTCAGCATGCCGCGCGCCTTGAAGCTGCCGCCGGTTTGCAGATGCTCCAGCTTGAGCCAGATTTCTGCGCAATTCACGCCAAGGGCCTTGCCGGGGAGTTTAAAAAGTGGCGTTTGATGAATAAAGTGCCCATAGCTGAGCTTGAATAGGCTTGAGCAGCTCTCTATTTTGTAGCGGTTAATCATGTTTTGATTCAGCGCTGCCTTCAGCTTGACTGATGCAGCTGGCTGTCGCCAACATCCATCATCTGGCCCTGTGCGTCCAGCTTCAGACCTTTGGGCAGCGGGAACTTGATGGTCTCTTCAATGCCTTCCATCTTGCGAATCGACACCGCGCCCAGCGCCTTGATACGGTCAATCACCTGTTTGACCAGAATCTCGGGGGCCGACGCTCCCGCCGTCAAACCAACTTTGGCCTTGCCCTCAAACCACGACTCTTGCAGCTCACTGGCATCGTCAACCATATAGGCCTCGGTGCCCAGCTTGGCAGCCAGCTCGCGCAGGCGGTTGCTGTTGGAACTGGTCGGGCTACCCACAACAATCAGAATGTCAACTTGCGGGCTGAGCACCTTGACGGCGTCCTGACGATTTTGGGTGGCGTAGCAGATGTCCTGCATCTTGGGGCTGCGCACCATCGGGAACCGCGCTTTGACGGCGGCTGTAATTTCTGCGGCGTCGTCAACGCTCAGGGTGGTTTGCGTGACCACGGCGAGCCTTTCAGTCTGCAGTGGTGCGATACGCGCTACATCTTCAACGTCTTCGACCAGGTGAATGCCGCTTTCAAGTTGGCCCATGGTGCCCTCGACTTCGGGGTGCCCCTTGTGACCGATCATGATGAACTCAAAGCCCTCCTTGTGCAGCTTGGCGACTTCAACATGTACTTTGGTGACGAGCGGGCAAGTGGCATCAAAAATCTGGAAGCCGCGGCGCTCGGCCTCCAGCTGAATCGCCTTGCTGACGCCATGGGCGCTAAATACCAGCGTGGCACCAGGCGGCACATCAGCCAGCTCTTCAATAAAGATGGCGCCCTTTTCTTTCAGGTCATTAACGACATAGGTATTGTGGACAATTTCATGGCGCACGTAAATGGGTGCGCCGAATTTGGTGAGTGCCCGCTCAACGATTTCAATGGCGCGGTCAACGCCGGCGCAGAAGCCGCGGGGCTCAGCCAACAATATTTCTTGAGGCAAGGTGGTTGTATTCATAAGACGCCTATCACTTCCACTTCAAAGGTCACCGGCTGGCCCGCCAATGGGTGGTTGAAGTCAAACTGCACGGCATCACCCGTACCACCGACCTGCACCACGCTGCCCGCATATTGCCCCATGCCGTCTGGCGTGGGGAACTGCACCACATCACCGACGTTGTAGGCCTCATGCGGGTCGCCGAGCTCATTGAGCAGCTTGCGCGCCACCCATTGAATCAAATCGGCGTTGCGTTCACCAAAAGCCTCGCCTGCGGGCAACTCGAACGTCGCCAGCGTGCCTTCAGGCAAACCCAGCATTTTTTGCTCGATGGCGGACGACAGCTGCCCGGTGCCCAGGCTGAGCGTGGCGGGCTTGCCACCAAAAGTGTTGATGATGTTCGCCCCATCAGGGCCGGCCATGCGGTAGTGCAGGGTCAAAAAAGAGCCCTCGTCGATAACAGGAGCCAGTGTGGGTGCTAGTGTGGATTCAAGGACGGACATAAAACTCTCTGGCAAGGCCTGATGGCATGGAACTGTTTGTAAACTGCCTTATTGTAGAAAGTCGGCTCAATCCCCAGCCAAACCAAGCCCATGCTCTTAAAAGACCTGCCAGAAGATGCCCGACCGCGTGAAAAACTGCTGGCCCGTGGCCCCGGCGCGCTCAGCGATGCCGAACTGCTGGCGCTGCTGCTGCGTACCGGCCTGCCCGGCAAAAACGCACTGCAGATGGGGCAGGAACTGCTTGAAAAATTCGGTGGCGTGTCTGGCTTGCTGCACCGGAGTCACGAAGACCTCAAATCCATCAAGGGCCTGGGCCCTGCCAAACGCGCAGAAATCGTTGCCGTACTTGAACTCGCCCGGCGCGCCCTGAGCGAACAGCTGAAAGAAAAAACCATGTTTGCCACGCCCCAGGCGGTGCGTGACTACCTTCAGCTGCAGCTTGGCAGTCGGCCACACGAGATTTTCGCGGTGCTGTTTCTTGACAGCCAGCACCGGCTGATTGCACTTGAAGAGCTTTTCAGAGGCACTTTGACCCAAACTAGCGTTTACCCACGTGAGGTGGTGGTCCGCGCGCTGGCCCTCAACGCTGCCAGCGTCGTGCTGGCCCACAACCACCCGAGCGGCACAGCTCAGCCCTCACGCGCAGACGAGGCGCTGACGCATACCCTGAAAGCGGCGCTGGCTTTGGTCGATGTGCGCGTGCTTGACCATTTTGTGGTGACCAGTTCCCAGGCAGTGTCCATGGCTGAGCTTGGCTTACTCTAAACAGGTTATGGTCAAGTAATGAAAACGCCAGCCATCAAGGACCTGAAAGGTCTCAAAGCCGTCAAGCTTGAGATCGAGGCACGCATCAAGCTTGCCGCGGAGCTTGAAGCGGCCCGCAAGGCGGCGGCGGCCAAAGCAAAAGCCGAAAAAGAGTTTTTTATACGCGCCGTGGGTCCGATCAAGCCGCTACCCGTCAAACACCGGCCCGGCATCCGCGTCAGCCTGCCTACCCCGCAGCCCGCCCCCATTGCCGTGCAGCAGCAGCGCGACGAGCTGGCAGTGATGCGCGAAGCCCTGTCAGACGGTTTTGATGGCGAAGCGCTGCTTGACTCCGACGACGCGCTGAGCTTTCGGCGGCCAGGCATGGGGCCAGACGTGGTGCGCAAGCTGCGCCGCGGCGAGTGGAGCATTCAGGGCCAGCTAGACCTGCACGGCCTGCGCCGTGAAGACGCCCGCGACGCGCTAAGCCACTTCATCAAAGACGCCCACAAGGTCGGCTGGCGCTGCGTAAGGGTGGTGCATGGCAAAGGCCTGGGTTCACCCGGCAAAACGCCAGTGCTCAAGGGCCGCGTGCAGAGCTGGCTGATTCAAAAAGAGCAGGTATTGGCTTTTGCGCAGGCGCGCCCGGCAGAAGGCGGCGCGGGCGCACTGGTGGTGTTGCTGGCGCAGGGTTGAGGTTTGCGGTTTGCGGTTTGCGGTTTGCGGCTCACGCTGACTGAACGCTATTTATTTAGTAGCAGCTCATAACCGATCTTATTGGGCCAGAAGCATATTTTGCATATAAACCGCCCAAAAATGCTTTGAAACCCGTTTACTACGGTCACCCCGCGACGTCATTCTGGGCACTCTGGGTGTGCTTTTAGGTATCAATAGTGTCTTCAGCCCAATATCCGCGGTCATAAGCAGCTATTATTTTTGTAGCAAACTGCCGATTCACCACAACTATTCCCCCCGGTTGCGCATCCAGTCAGCCGTCTGAAAAAACGAAGTGTTCAGGCGGGCACGCAGCGCTTCATCGACGCCGGTTTCAAGCATTGCCTGGTTCATGCAGGCCAGCCACTGGTCGCGCTCCAGGATGCCGATGGAGCCGCCTCCAGTTTGCTGGGGCATGTGGCGCATGCGCAGCTTGGGGTGGCCAAAACGCTCGGTGTAGTGCTGCGTCCCGCCGAGCCAGCCGCATAAAAACCAGAACAGGCGCTGGCGTGCGTTGTCCAGCGGACCGGCGTGGGCGGCGCGCAGGGCGCTGTAGCCGGGTTCGAGGTCCATCAGGTCGTAAAAGCGCTCGACAAGGGCTTTTACGCGTTCTTCGCCGCCTATCCAGGCGAAGGGGGTTTCAAACTGTGGCTTTTCCTGTATTTGCATAGGTCAATTGTCGCTACTGGGCTTTTCGCAGGGTTTCGACGACTGGCGTGTTCAACACCGACCGTAAACCCCACCAGCCTGCCGCCAGGGCCAACGCGGCGCCCGCCAGGCTGCCCAGTACGGGGACTGTCCACGAGCCTGTCCAGGCAAAGTCAAACACATAGCGCGCCAGGCCCCAGCCTACCGCGAGCGCCACGACTGACGCTAAAAAGCCGGCCAGCAGGCCAACACCCGCCAGCTCGGCGCGCTGTACCTGGCGCAGCAGTGAGGCCCTGGCACCCACGGCGCGCATGATGGCGAACTCTTTGGCGCGCTCTTCACGGGTAGCGGTTATGGCGGCAAACAGTACCACCAGGCCGGCAGCCAGGGTAAAGCCAAACAAAAATTCAACAGCGCGAATCACATGGTCAAGCACGCGCTGCACCTGAGCCAGCGTGCTGGTGGTGTCGATGTTGGTAATGTTGGGGAAGGCTCTGACCAATGTGTTGTCGAAGCTTTGGGCATTGCTGCCGCTGGCGGCAGGTGGGGCTTTAAACGCGCTGATGTAAGACACCGGCACATCAGCCACATTGGCCACCGGGTACATGACAAAAAAGTTGACCCGCATCGAACCCCAGTCAACCTTTCGCAGGCTGGTGACTTTGGCGCTGCTGACTTGCCCGCCTATGTCAAAACTTAAGTCGTCGCCGAGTTTTAAACCCAGCGTTTTGGCAATGCCTTCTTCCACGCTGATCGCGCCTTTTTCTTCTACCTTCCATTGGCCCGCCACGGTTTGGTTGTGAGCCGGTTGCTGGGCGGCATTAGACAAATTGAACTCGCGGTCCACCAGGCGCTTGGCGCGGTCGTCCGTGAAGTCATCGGGTGTGACGGGCTTGTTGTTAACGGCTACCAGGCGACCGCGGATCATGGGATACCA
>JANOCP010000044.1:0-6651 GCA_031412235.1 Polaromonas sp. | reverse complement strand
CAGGCCCGCCTTCAAGCCTTGAAGAAATCACGAATCACCGCCGCAGCGCGATCAACACCCGCAGCATCGACGTCCAGATGCGTCACAAACCGCAGCCGGTACAGGCCGGTTGCCTGGATACCGTGCTCACCCAGGTGTTTGAGCAATGCCGCTGATTGCGCTTGGGCGACCCCGGTCAGGTCAACAAACAATATATTGGTTTGCGGAGCTTCAACCTGCAGGCCCTCAATACCCGCGAGCCCATCAGCCAGCCGCTTGGCCAGCGCATGGTCGTCTGCCAGCCGCGCGATGTGGTGGTCCAGCGCATACGATGCGGCAGCCGCCAGCCCGCCGGACTGACGCATACCGCCACCGGCCATCTTGCGAATGCGGTGCGCCCTGGCAATAAAGCCTTTAGAGCCACAAAGGGCTGAACCAATCGGTGCACCCAGCCCCTTGCTGAAGCAGACGGAAACGCTGTCAAAGCACTGGGCAATGCGTTTTGCCTCTGTTTTGGCGTCACTGCCGGTTTGCGCAGCCTGCGCGACTGCGGCATTGAACAGCCGTGCGCCGTCAAGGTGCCGATTCAAGCCCCGGTCTTTAGCCAGGCTTGTTGCCGCCTGCACATAGTCAAACGGCAGCAACTTGCCGCCCAGCGTGTTTTCAAGCGCGAGCAGGCGCGTACGGGCGAAATGCGCGTCGTCGGGCTTAATGGCGGCTTCAATATCAGCCAGCGCCAGACTGCCGTCGGCCTGATGGTTGAGCGGCTGCGGCTGCACGCTGCCAAACACCGCTGCGCCGCCACCTTCCCAGCGGTAGCAATGCGCCATCTGGCCGACGATGTATTCATCACCGCGCTGGCAGTGGCTGAGCAGCCCACACAGATTGCTTTGCGTGCCGGTCGGCACGAACAGCGCCGCTTCAAAACCCAGCATGTCGGCAATCTTGTCTTGCAGGGCATTGACGCTGGGGTCGCCCGCAAACACATCGTCGCCCAGCAAGGCGGCCTGCATGGCGGCGCGCATGCCTGGCGTGGGCTGGGTAACGGTGTCACTGCGCAAATCGACTGATTTATTGCTCATTTCGACTCCCAGCCCAATGATTACGGCTATATAAAGCTATTAAATTAGTAGCGAATCGGATCATGCTCGCTGCTCCAGAAAATTCTTCAACATCGCATGACCATGCTCGGTCAGTATGGATTCAGGGTGAAACTGCACACCTTCAATCGCCAGCGTCTTATGCCGTACACCCATGATCTCGCCGTCATCAGTCCAGGCGGTGACTTCAAGCACATCGGGGCAAGTCGATTTTTCAATTGCCAGCGAGTGGTAGCGGTTAACGGTGAATTGCCGGGGCAAGTCAGCAAATACGCCTTGACCAGTGGTGGTGATCACACTGGTTTTGCCATGCATGAGCTGCTGGGCACGAATAATATTGCCACCAAAAGCAGCGCCAATCGCCTGATGCCCAAGACACACACCCAGAATCGGCAGCTTGCCGGCAAAGTGCTGGATGGCCGCGACTGAAATACCCGCCTCGGCGGGAGAACACGGGCCGGGCGACACCACCAGCCGGTCAAGCTGGCCGGCTTCAAGTTTTGCGGCGATGTCTTCGATCGTGATGTCGTCGTTACGAAAGGTCTGCACATCAGCGCCCAGCTCGCCAAAATACTGGACGATGTTGTAGGTAAAGCTGTCGTAGTTGTCGATCATGAGGATTTTCATAGCGGCGCTCCTTATTCCAGGCCTTCTTCGACCAACTCCGACGCCCTGAGCAAAGCCCTTGCCTTGGCTTCGGTCTCCCTCCATTCCAGCTCGGGCACCGAATCAGCCACCACACCCGCTGCCGCCTGCACATACAGCATCTGGTCCTTGATGATGCCGGTGCGTATGGTGATGGCGACGTCCATGTCGCCTGAATAGCTCAGGTAGCCGCAGGCGCCGCCATAGAGGCCGCGCTTGGTGGGTTCCAGCTGGTCAATCACTTCCATGGCGTGCACCTTGGGCGCGCCGCTGAGGGTGCCCGCCGGAAAGGTGGCCTTGAGCACATCCATGCCGCTCATGCCGTCAAGCAGCGCCCCTTCGACGTTGCTGACGATGTGCATCACGTGGCTGTAGCGTTCAACCGCAAAAGCCTCGGTTACCTTGACGCTGCCGGTTTTGGCGATGCGGCCAATATCGTTGCGCGCCAGGTCAATCAGCATGACGTGTTCTGCGCGCTCTTTGGGGTCGTTGACCAGTTCGTGCTCGACGGCCTTGTCGGCCTCGGGTGACGACGCCCTTGGCCGTGTGCCTGCAAGAGGGCGAATCGTGATTTTCTGTCCGCCGCCAGCGGCTTCAGTCAGCTGCTCCTGCCGCACCAGAATCTCTGGCGATGCGCCCACCACATGGAAATCTCCGAAATGGTAGTAATACATATAGGGGCTGGGGTTCAGGGACCGCAGCGCGCGGTACAGACTCAAGGGTGATTCGGTATAGCGCTTTTTGATGCGCTGGCCAACCTGAACCTGCATGAAGTCGCCCGCCTCAATCATGCGTTTGGCACGCTCGACTGCGGCGATGTAGTCGGCCTTGGAAAAGTCGCGCTCGGCCGGGTAGCCCTGCGAAGGCTTGACGATGGGCGCGCTGACTGAATATTTGAGCTGCTCTTTCAGCTCACGCAGGCGCTTTTTGGCATTGGCATAGGCTTCGGGGCTGGCCGGGTTGGCATAAACAATCAGGTACAGCTTGCCGGAAAGGTTGTCAATGACGGCCAGCTCTTCGCACTGCAGCAACAGAATGTCGGGGCAGCCCAGGGTGTCGGGCGGGCACGAGGTTTCGAGTTTTTTCTCGATGTAGCGCACCGCGTCGTAGCCAAAATAGCCGGCCAGGCCACCACAAAAACGCGGCAGGCCGGGGCGTAAGGCCACCTTGAAACGCTTCTGGTAATCGCTGATGAAATCAAGTGGATTTTGTTTTGACGTCTCAACCACCGTGCCGTCAGTCACGACCTCTGTGGTGGCCTCAGCGCCAAAATCCGAAGCCCGCACCAGCGTGCGGGCTGGCAGGCCAATAAAGCTGTAGCGGCCAAAACGCTCCCCACCCACTACTGACTCCAGCAAAAAACTGTATTTGCCGCCGTCTTTGGAAAAAGCCAGTTTCAGGTACAACGACAACGGAGTTTCCAGATCGGCGAAGGCCTCAACCATCAGCGGAATGCGGTTGTAGCCCTGGCTGGCAAGGCTTTTAAATTCAAGTTCGGTAATCACTTTGGTGTCCTTCGCAAATGAGCCACAGCGCAAAAAGCGTGGCCCTGATCATTCAAAGAGCCCGCCTGACGGGGGCAATGTGCGGGCAAACCTGAGGCGGTTTGCCAGCGCTCAAGCGTGGGGGCGTGAGCAGCTTCGCCAAGCCCAAGCTCCCCGGCTTGAGAGACCCGGAAGTTTGGCGTGAATGATGCGGGAAGTTGGCATTTCCCCAAAGTGTAGCAAATAGACCTCTGGCAAACCCTATTGCGGTGCCCTGAAACGGGCTTGAGAATAGTGATGCAAAAAAGAACGTCCGTTCTTTTTCAACGACCACTACGGAGACTTTTATGACTTTGACAAACAAGTGCGCTGTGGCGCTGGCCGGCATCATGCTGTCACTCGGCGCCCTGGCGGCCCAGGTGGATGTATCGGGCGTCAAGCTTGAGGACAGCGTTGATGTGCGAGGCACTAAGCTTCAGCTTAACGGCGCCGGCGTGCGCTACAAGGCGATTTTCAAGGTTTATGTGGGCGCTTTGTATGTTGGTAAAAAAGTAGCCACCCCTGAAGAGTTTTACGCCGCTACCGGCCCTAAACGCATGGCTATAACCATGTTGCGCGACATTGACTCCAATGAGCTCGGCAAGGCTTTTACCAAAGGCTTTGAAGAAAACGCCCCCAAAGGCGAAATGTCCAAACTGATTCCCGGTCTGGTGCGCATGGGCCAGGTGTTTTCAGACCAAAAGAAACTCGTCGCTGGGGACACCTTCTCCATGGACTGGGTTCCCGGCACAGGCACCATCATCACTGTCAAGGGAAAGGTTCAGGGCGATGCTTTCAAGGAACCTGAATTTTTTAACGCCCTGATGCGTATCTGGCTGGGCAACAACCCTGCTGACTGGAAACTCAAGGACGCGCTGATGGGCAAACCGGCCTGAGGCGACCCACCTTTTATCCGCGGAGCCTGCAGGCTCCGTTTTTATTTGAGCCGGCAAATCCCGGCGAGCGAGTCAACGTAGCCGTCGGCATCAACCCCGCGAACCGACTTGCCGTGGTTGTAGCCATAAGTTACCAGCACTACCGTACAGCGCGCAGCGCGTGCAGCCTGCGCATCATTGCTGGAGTCCCCAATCATCAGGGTCCGGTCAGGCGCAGTGCCAAGCGCCTCGCAGGTTTTAAGCAGCGGCAGCGGATCAGGCTTTTTGCGTGAGAATGAATCCCCACCAAACACCACACTGAAATAGCTGTCAAGGCCCTTGAGCCGAAGCAGCTCTTGCGCAAAAGCCAGCGGCTTGTTGGTCAGGCAGGCCAGTTTGAGCCCGGCCTGCTGCATAGCCTGCAAGCCCTCGAGCACGCCGGGATAAACCTGCGCATACTGGCCGTTGATAACGCTGTAATGCATTTGATAAAGCCCCAGCGCAGACTCAAAATATGCTTCTGTATTGATAGCTTTCTGCGGCCGAATTGATTGGGCTGCCAAGGTATTCAGTACTGACTTGACGAGATATTCAGAGCCCTTTCCCACGCGCAGTTCTACAACGCTGCGCTCAACCGGGCTCAAGCCCATATCAAGCAGCATGAGGTTGATGGCGGCAACGAAGTCGCCCATGGTATCGACCATGGTGCCGTCAAGGTCAATGATGGCGCCGTCAAAGGCGCACTGGTTCAGGGAAATAGCGTTCAATACAAACCTTGTGGATAAAAGGGGCTGAGTCAAATAAAGTGTGGAAACAATCGCTACTTTAAAGGGGCGCCATAAACAGGTACCCGCAGGAAGCGCGGAGCGGCATTTGCACTTGTATTTGGTGCCGACCCATCGAAACCGGAGTCACGTTTAATGAGATATTGTTATGGCGACCTGATTGAATATGCCCAGTCCCTGCTTGCCGCCGTCGGTCTGGAGCCAGACAAGGCCCGCGCTGTGGCCGAGGTGCTGGTTGAAGGCGACCTGATGGGACACAACACCCATGGGCTTGCATTGCTGTCTGGCTATCTGGGGGACCTGCAGTCGGGCGCGATGGAAAAACGGGGCGTACCGACGGTGCTCGCAGACCACCCTGCCGCCGTGACCTGGGACGGCCGCAGGCTTCCTGGTCCCTGGCTGGTACTTCAGGCCATGGAATTGGCCGCGACGCGCGCTGCATCCCAGGGTACTTGCACAGTGGTGATTCGCCGTAGCCACCACATCGCCTGCCTGGCGGCTTACCTCAAGCGCGCTACCGATCAGGGCCTGATGATGCTGCTCACCTGCTCGGACCCCAACACCGAAAGTGTTGCGCCGTTTGGGGGCCTGGACCCGGTGTTCACGCCCAACCCGCTTTCTGCCGGCATTCCCACAAACAGCGTACCGGTGCTGATGGACGTATCAACATCTGCCACCACCAACGGCATGACCAACCGGCTTCACAAGGAAGGCAAGCGCCTGCCTGCAAAGTGGGTGATGGACGGCCACGGTGTGGCTGGCGACAACCCGTCGGTGCTGTTCGATGACCCCAAAGGCACTATCTTGCCGCTGGGCGGTATGGATTCAGGCCACAAGGGTTACGGCCTCACTCTGCTGGTTGAAGCGCTGACGGGTGGCCTGGCAGGGCACGGGCGCGCCGACCCCAAAGAAGGCTGGGGTGCAACTGTTTTCCTGCAGATCATTGACCCGCGCGCCTTTGCCGGACTCGACGCATTTACCCGGCAAACCAGCAAGGTGGTAGCAGCCTGCCACGCATCACGGCCGGCCAGCCCGGGCAACGCCGTGCGTATTCCGGGGGAAAAAGGCATTGGGTTGGCCAGTCACCAGATGCATGCCGGCGTGGAACTCTACCCCTCCATCCTTCCTTCGCTGGCCGGCTGGGCAACCAGATTGGGCGCAAGAGAGCCGATGGCTACTGCCTGAGGCATGCCTACGGCTTGTACCCAGGCAAGAAACCTGTGTTCACAGCTCCAGGACAAACGCCTGTGCCCCGGCGTGAGATCAGCCCCCTTGATTGAACCCGATAGCCGCCCTAACTGGCCAGCGCAACCCGCATCGCATCAATCACCGATTTGTAATCCGGCTTGCCAAAAATCGCACTGCCGGCCACAAAGGTATCAGCGCCTGCAGCCGCAACACGGGCGATGTTGTCGGTTTTGATGCCGCCATCGACTTCAAGGCGAATGTCTTTGCCGGACGCATCAATCCGCTTGCGTGCCTGCTCGATCTTGCGCAGGGCTGAATCAATAAAGCTCTGGCCGCCAAAGCCGGGGTTGACGCTCATGATCAAAATCAGGTCAATGTCATCAATCACCCAGTCAAGCACATCCATGGACGCTGCCGGGTTAAACACCAGCCCGGCCTTGCAGCCTTTGGCCTTGATGGCCTGAACGCTGCGGTGCACATGGCCAGACGCATCAGGGTGAAAACTGATGAGGTCTGCCCCGGCATCGGCAAACGCTGCAGCCAGCGCATCTACCGG
>JANOCP010000043.1:0-2737 GCA_031412235.1 Polaromonas sp. | reverse complement strand
AGGCGAAAGCACTGGATGGTGGCCAGAAACGTGGGGCCTTCAACTATGACTTTGTCGCCGGGCGAGATCATGGTTTTGCCGAGGAGGTCAAGCGCCTGCTGGCTGCCGGTGGTCACTATCAGTTCGTTAGCAGCTACCGTCGCGCCCTTGGTGGCCATAAAGGCGCTGAGCTGCTCGCGCAGCGGCTGGTAGCCCTCGGTTGCGCCGTACTGCAACGCGGCGCCTGGCTCTTCAGTCAGGGCCTTGTTTGATGCCTCTTTGATGCCTTCAACATCAAACATGGCCGGGTCAGGAAACCCGCCCGCAAAGCTGATGATGCCGGGCTTGCCCAGCAGCTTGAAGAGTTCGCGGATGGCGGAGGTTTCAACGTTGTTCAGGCGGGAGGCGAATTGAAGAGGTACTGACGCAGGCATGTAAAAATCAACCCATGAAAAAGGAAAACATCGCGCCGTTTTTTGCCACTTTGAAGGCAGCCAATCCACAGCCCGTAACCGAATTGGAGTATACGAGCGTGTTCGAATTATTGACCGCCGTGCTGCTGTCAGCCCAGGCCACTGACGTGGGTGTGAACAAGGCCACACGCAAGCTTTTCCCGGTAGCCAACACACCTCAGGCGATTCTTGACCTGGGGCTTGACGGGCTTGAGGGCTACATCAAAACCATTGGGCTTTTTCACAGCAAAGCCAAACACCTGATGCAGACCTGCCAGATGCTGGTTGAGCAGCACGGCGGCCAGGTGCCGCGCACGCGTGAGGCGCTTGAAGCCCTGCCCGGCGTGGGCCGCAAAACCGCCAATGTGGTGCTTAACTCGGCTTTTGGTGAGGCGACGATGGCGGTAGACACGCACATCTTTCGCATGGGTAACCGCACCGGCCTGGCGCCGGGCAAAACGCCGCTTGAGGTCGAACTCAAACTGCTCGAGCGTATTCCGCCTGAATACCTGGTGGACGCGCACCACTGGCTGATATTGCATGGGCGCTATGTGTGCGTGGCGCGTACGCCGCGTTGCTGGGAATGTGCAGTGGCGCCGTATTGCGGCTACAAACCCAAGACCCAGCAACCACAGTAATCACAAAAGCCCTTGGATTGCTATTATTTATATAGCTATATATAGCCGTAAATATTGGGCACAAGACACTTTTGATGCAAAATTGGCGCATCAATGCGCACACACTCAAGCGTCCGCTTTAACCTTGGCCTGCAGCGCTACCTCGGTCCATTTTTTCTGCTCAGCCTTGATGAAATTGGCAAACTTTTCAGTACTGCCGCCGCCGTCTTCAGCGCCGTATTGCTCCATCTTCTCCTGCACATCGGGCATGGCCAGCACCTTGTTGACGTCTTCGTTCATGCGCTGCACCATTGCAGGCGGCATTTTTGAAGGGCCCATCAGGCCATACCACACGGTAGCCTCAAAACCCGGAAAGCCGGATTCGTCCATGGTCGGCACCGTGGGGTGACCCTTGGCACGTTTGAGCCGGGTTTGGGCAAGCGCAATGGCCTTGCCGCTTTTGACATGCGGCGTGGCCGACGTCATGGTTTCAAAGCAGTAGTTGACCTGCCCGCCAATCAAGTCAACCAGTGCCGGCCCGGAGCCGCGATACGGAATATGCAGCGCAAAAATTTTGGCCTGCAGCTTGAACATCTCCAGCGCAAAGTGCTGGGCAGAGCCGCCGCCCGCCGACGCAAAACTGATCTGGCCGGGCTTTGACTTGCACAGCGCCACCAGATCCTTGACGGTTTTTGCAGACTGGTCTGCATTGCACACCAGCATATTGGGTGTGATGCCGACCATGCTGATGGGTACAAAGTCGCGCTCGACGTTGTAGCCCAGCTTGATGCCCAGCGCCGGTGCCAGCGCATGGCTGTTGATATGCGCCATCAGCAAGGTGTTGCCGTCGCCCGGCTGCTTGGACACATAGTCTGCGGCGATCACGCCGGCCGCACCGCCCTTGTTCTCAATGATGACCGAGGTGTTCCACATAACCGCCAGCTTTTGCCCGACCACACGCGCCAGCGCGTCAGTACCGCCACCAGGAGGAAAGCCCACCACAATGCGGACAGCACCTGAAGGCAGGGTTTGCGCCCTGAGCATGGGTGAGGCAACCAGTGCGGCGGCTCCGGCGGTGACGCTCATGAATGTTCTACGTTGCATTTTTGTCTCCATTTATTGATGAAATCAGGCTTTAGCCCAATATTTACGGCTATCAGACGCTTCTAAATTAATAGCATAAGTGCCTTCTCAAGCCGCCTTGCGCATGGGCACAGCCGCCGCGTGGCTTGAAAAGTAATCCATAGCCGCCTGCACGCCAGAGCCCGCCAGCTTGACGCCCGCCAACTTCAGGCCCATCTCGCAGCCACTCAAGGCCGCCATCAGGGTCAGGTCATTGCAGTCACCCAGGTGGCCGATACGGAACATCTTGCCTTTGACCTTGCCCAGCCCGGTGCCGAGTGAGCAGTCAAAGCGCTCGTAAATGATCTTGCGGACGGCATCGGCGTCCACGCCCTCGGGCGTCATCACACCGGTAAGAATGGGCGAATACACCGCGGCGTCGGCACACTGAATCTGCAAACCCCAGGCCTTGACGGCCCCGCGCACGCCCTCAGCCCAGCGCTGGTGCCGCACAAACACGGCCTCCAGCCCGTGCTCAAGCAGCATGTCGCAGGCTTCGCTCAACGCGTAGAGCAAATTGGTGTTGGGCGTTGACGGCCAGTAGCCGGTTTTGTTCATTTCAATGAT
>JANOCP010000042.1:0-18236 GCA_031412235.1 Polaromonas sp. | reverse complement strand
TGCAGCGACAGGCGATGTCACGGTCGAGACGATTAGCGCCGGAACTGGCAGCGTAGCCATCACGGCACAGACAGGCAGCATCATCGACCGCGACACCGCAGGTGACACGACGATAGACATCAGCGCCAATGGCCTGATCCTCAAAGCCAGCGGCGGCATCGGAGCCAGCGGCAACGCCCTGGAGACCAGCGTCACCACCCTGAGCATCAGCGCAGGCGCAGGCGGAGCCTTCATCACCGAGAGCACCGACGTAACAGTCGATACCCTCACGGTGGCGGTCAACCGCGTCGCCAGCAACGTCAGCATCAGCACCCCGGCCCTGAGCACCGTCACACAAGAAGACTTGAGCGTGACAGGCGCAGGCAACCTCGTGCTGGTCACAGGCGGTGCCCTGACGGTCAACGGCGGCACCGCAAGTGCAGCCAGCGTCATCAGCACAGTGACAGGCAACGTCCTGTTCAGCGTCACTGGTAGCCTGGACCTCAACGCAGCACTCAACGCAGGCAGCGGCACCGTCAGTCTGATCAGCAGCGGGGCCATGAACCTGGCAGCAGCAGGGGACATCAGCACCACGGCAGGCACGGTTGAGCTTGAGTCGACAGGCAGCACCATCACCATGGCCGACGGTACTGTGATCCAGACTGGTGGCGGTACAACGGGCAATATTCGTGTCAAGGCCAGCGGTGACATCACCGTAGGCCAGCTCGACGCTCGTGTGTCCACAGACCGCAGCGGTTCACTAACCAGTCAGGCCAGCTGGGGTACTGTCAGCATCATCAGCACAGGTGCCAGCATCCTGGACAACGCAGAGACTACGGTTGATGTGTACGCCAAGGAGCTGCGCCTGAGTGCCAATGCGACGGCAGGCGGGGTAGGTGTTGGCGGAAACCACCTTGAAACGGAAGTGGGCAAGGTAAGTGCGCAGACGGGAACGGGCGGCTTGTATTTGACAGAAGCCACGGCAGTGACAGTGGGTCAGACCGCGGCGGTGGCATTTAACAGGGTAGGCACGAACGGCGTAGCGGTAGCGCAAACGGCAGATGCCGTGCAAAGCGACCTGATCAGCACAGGCAGCCTGGTGCTGGTAACGACGGCAGGCAGTATTGACACGCAGGCCAGCGGCGCGATAAGCGCAGCAGGCAACGTGCTGGTTCAGGCCGGTGGCGCCACAAGCGACATCACCGCCAATGCCAATGTTTTCAGCAGTTCAGGCAGCATAAGCATCCTGGCTGGCCAGAGCTTGAGCCTTTCTGCAGGCGTTGAACTGCGTGCCGCGACTACCGGCACGGTAGATGTAGTGGCAGGTACTGGTAGCGTGACACAGGCTGCCGACAGCTTGATCGCAAGTGCAGGTGGTTCTATACGTGTCCTGGCTGGTGGCAGCATCACGGTGGGTGATATCAGTACAGGCGGCAATGTCAGCCTGACAGCTACCAATGGCAGCATCATTGATGCCGATGTAGTAACAACAGTCAATGATGGCCAGCTCAATATCACGGCAGCCAGCTTGAGGCTCAACGCCGGCATCGGCGTAGGCCAGAGCGTCAACCAACTGGAAACCACAGTCGATACCGTCAGCGCACGCGCCACGTCCGGCGGCATTTACCTGCTTGAATCGAATGGCGTCACAGTAGGGGATGTAATTGTCACCGTCAACCGGGTTAATTTTGACGGTAGCGTGGCGGGTTCAACCGTAACTGATGCTGTGCAATCAGACCTGATCACAACATCAGGCAACGGTAACATTGCACTGAGCAGCACAACGGGCTCAATCGTTCTGACCGACGGCAGCACAACTGCCGGAATTCCCGGGACAGCCGTCAGCGCTTCCGGTACCGGTACCGTGCTGATCCAGACCTTTGATGCGGCAGCTGATGTGACTGTCCGTGCCGATATTGTTAGCGGTGCGGGCAACGTTAGTGTGCTTTCAGCGCGCTCGGTGACGTTCGATGCTGGTGCCGATATCCGCACATCGGCAGGCGGAGCCGTCACAGTACGCGGAACCACCGGTGATGTGACCATGCCCGACTCGACTATCGTCACGGGTTCGGGCGTGGTTGTCGTGTCGGCTGGAGGAAGCCTTCAGCCAGGCGTTATTGACACATCGGGCTTTGTTGCTATCGGCACTGCACCTGGCGGCACCGTCGTGTTTAACCGACCTGTTGATCGCCAGGGCGACAATGTGACCGTGATTGCTGACAGGCTGGACATACAGGCCGCTCTTATGAGCGTTGGCTCCATCCTGCTGATCGCACCGCTTACACCAAGCAGCGTTGCCACACCTCCGGTTGAGATCGTCGTTGGTGGCGCAGACTCTGGCAGCACCTTGCACCTGAGCATTGACGAGGTCAATCTGCTGCAAGATGGTTTCACACAGATCACGCTTGGCAACGGTCAAGTGAACCAATCAATCGTCCTGCTGGGTAAAACGGCGACAAATGTGCCTGCACCTATCGTGTTCAAGGATCCGCTGATTCTGGATATCGCGGCTGCAGGAGGTCGTTTGAGTGTTGAAGGCCAGCTGCGAGGCGATACCTTCACGGTGCTCGGCACACTGGCCAACACCACAATCACACTGGCCGGTACTGATATCAGCATGGCCGGAAATGTCACGTTCAATGGAATGCTCAGAGTCGACAGTGCCTCCACAATCACGGCAGGTACTGCAGGCGCCGGCGACCTCCTGATTAACGGAAATATATCCGGTTTGACCGGGTCTGCTGATACAAATGAAAAATTGAGCCTGGGTGCCAGCGGCGGCAGTATTAGTGTCAAAGGCGCCATCTCCAATATAGATGGCTTGACCATCACCTCCGCAGTAAACGTCACGTTTGACGAGACGGTTGCCGTGACGGGTAACGTGCTTATCAATGCCACTGGTGTCGTGACTTTCAACAAGGCCCTGACGCTGACCGCTGCAGGTACGCTTACCATTCGTGGTGCCAGCAGTGTTGTGTTCGAGAACGGGGTAGTCATCCAGGTAGACGGCGATGTCACCATTGATGCGCAGACCCTTGCCTTGAAAGGTGGCGCTAATTCCCTGTCTACTACTGGCGGCGTGCTGACAATTACTTCTGCGACTTCCAGCAGCAATGTTGTCCTCGGTGCCAGCGCCTCTGCAACACCTGTTGCAGGCGCATTGAACCTGAATAGTCGTGAAATCGAGGCTATCGGAACCGGATTCACCCGGCTGGTCATCGGTGAGGCGGGGACTGGCGCAGTCACACTCGCTGGCAACAGCGATTTCACTTCTGTCGTGGGCACGCCAATGGAAATTCGTGGTGACACCATCACAGTCACTGCAAGTGCTGCAGGTGGAACTGTACAGGTACCTGCCAACGTGAGCTTGCTCGCCAGCGGCAACATCACCCTGAATGCGGGCTTGAGCACGGTTGCCCTGAATACCATCACCATGGCAAGCAGCGGTGGCAGCATCAATATGACTGCTGCGACTCGTCTTGACAGCCGCGGCGGGGATGTATCGGTCACTGCTAACGGCGACTTGTCACTGGCTACCATCAATGCGCGTTCAGCTGACCTGACACAAGGCGGGGTGGTTAACATTCGCTCCAATAGCGGCATGATCTCGGACGCAAATCGGGACAACGCTGCTGACATTTTTGCGAAGGCAGTCAATTTCTACGGCTACGGCCCATCGACTACCTCGACGGGCAATGTGCTGGAGGCAGTGGCTGAAGTCGTGCAGATACTTGCCCCGCAGGGGGTAGTGGTGCGTGACTCCGGAGTGGACGGCCGCTCATACTTTAATGTGATGAACGCGGGCAACCTCTACCAACAATTGGTAGTGGTGGGCAGCGTTACACGCGTTACTGAAGACCCGGCAACGCTGCTGCAAAAAGACGACGCTGCGTTGATTGCTGCTGGTGTACCACGCAATAGCGGCCTGCTGCGCTCACCTGTTTCGTCGCTATTCCTGAGTTCACTGACTTACGCAAATTCGACGGCATCGGACTCTGATGCTAATCTGACGGTGAGCGCTTACCTGAGCGGGATTTCTGTAAATGATGCCCTTAACAGCTCAGTCAGTTTGGGTGAGCTCAGTGGTTTCGCAGGTTCGGGCGCAAGTGATGCCAACTTGCTGTCTGATGCAAGTTACGGCATTGCAGACCGCCTTCAGCAGTCGTATATTCTTGGAACGCCGGGCGAGCAACCATTGATCAGCGGCCTCTCAACTTTCAGTCAGGATAGTTTTGAATATTGGGTTGACACCCTGTCACTTTGACACATAGGTAAAAAATGAAATTCACAAAGAAAACAAGCGAAATCGCTCCAAGCGGCAAGGTATTTGTTCGCCCTGCTATTTTTTTATTGGTCAGTGTTGTGCTTGCTGCGTGCGGTGGAGGTGGGGGGGGCGGCATCGCTGAGCCAATTGAATCCGCCGTGGTGCAATCCGTGAATGCAGCACAAGTTCTTGAGGGTTCAAGCGGAACCAATGCGCAACTCGAATTTGCAGTAACTCTTGATAAGCCCGCACTTAGGGGTGTCGATGTGATTTTCAGCACGGCCAGTACCGCAAAAACAGGTATTGACACCAAGGAGTTCGCGAAAGGTGGTGCGAGCTGCTCTACTGGAATCGACTTTATAGCTGCCACCAACGCAAAAGTGAGTATCGCCAGGGGTACCAGTACTGCAAAACTGGCAGTCACTGTTTGCGGTGATAGCGTTTTTTCGCCAAACAAAACACTCAAGATTAACTGGACGGCGGCGGGCTCTGTTGGGGGAAGTGCCATCGGGAAGATCATCAACGATGATGCTGGTGGTTTGAACGGGGCAGGCTCTACCGTTGTGATGGGCGGTGTCACGGCATTTGGTCGTGACACCAATATCCTGACCAATGATTCAGCTGATGGCGCACTGGGTTTTTCCTTCAACCGGCAGGCGGCCTGTACGGACGACAAGGTGTCCGGGCTGACCTGGCAGAAGGTAAGTGCGACTACCAGTACGTTTGGAAGCCTTACGGTCTACGTTAGTGCGATCAATGCTGCTGCGCCTTGCGGTCACAGCGACTGGCGAGTTCCTACAGCCAATGAGCTTTTATCATTGATGGATGCCAGCAGTACGACTGGCATCGCACCAAACGCGGATCGTGTGGGGGTAACAGATGCGATGAGCGGCGACTTTTGGACCAGCGAATCAAATGTCGATGCCCCGGTTAATGCTTGGTTCCTAAGTACCGACAATGGCGGGGCAGTTTCGTATCGCGCGAAGACCGACGCGCTGAAAGTGCGTTTGGTCAGGGGCGTTGCGAATCCGGTTGCCTGCAACAACATAGGTTTCACCGATTTGGCTGATGGGACTATTACTGACGCTAGAACCGGTTTGATGTGGAAGCAATGTAAGGAAGGTCTATCGGGCACCGCCTGTACTTCCGGCACACCGCTTCCGTTCAACAGCGTGGCCGCGATTACCGATCGTCTGGCTGCGGTCAACGGGGCATCGTCGTCAATTGGTCTTGGCTATTCAGACTGGAGAATCCCCACGCGAAATGAATTGGCGTCTATTGCCAATCGAGCATGCGCAGGCAGGCTGGCCATAGTGACTTCAATATTTCCTGCAAATGAGGCGGTTTCCTTCGTCTCGGCTACCTTCAATGCAAACAATACAAATGAATTCTGGTTTGTTGATTTCTCCGAAGGGACGGTCGCAGTTGGCCCCGTCAATGCCAGCGGGAAAAGCCTGCGCTTGGTTCGTAGCGGTCAATAAGCGGCAGTGTGAGTCGTGAGCCGGAAAACCCAGCACTGCGTACACCAAGCCTTCCACCTGAGGGGTGGTGCTGCGAATTCCCTGAGGCCTGCCAGATCGCAGATGCCATAACACGCGAATGACCACCACATTCAACTGGATACCTGCAGACGACTTTATGAGGCTGGCCTTTGAGTCCCAGCCCCTTCATATCTGCAATGTGTTGCCCCGCGACTATTTCTCCTTCAGCGATCTCGATGCTGCGTTGACCAGGTCAATGAGCTCAATCCTGCCATTTACGATAGGCATGCATGGCAGAGTGCCGAACCGAAACGAGTACTGCAAAGAAGTTTACAACTCAATAAAGCACGCCAGTCAAATGGAAATTGACCCTGAGAAGGTTCAGGGTCTTCTTGAGCGAGGCGCCAATCTCAAAATTCAAAGATTCGCCAGCCTGTCTGAAAAGGTCTCGCTAATCGTCAACGATATTGAGTCATGGCTGGGGTTTCCTACCTCGTCCAACGGATATTTTTCTCTCGGTACGCAGCGTGGCTTGTCGATTCACTGGGACAGCCACGATGTGCTCGCCGTGCAGCTAATTGGAAAGAAGAACTGGAAGATTTTCAGACCGACGATTGAGCTGCCCGTCAAGTCCCACAGAGGTGATCAGGATGTTCCGCCAAACCCCGACTCCGTTTATCTGGAAGTTGAGCTGCAGGCGGGCGACGCTTTGTACATTCCCCGCGGCTGGTGGCATGACGTTACGCCTATCAGGGGGCAAAAGACCTTGCATGCTTCAGTTGGGCTGCATCCACCGAACAGGTCTGACTTTCTCGCCTGGATTTTGAGTCAAGAGATGCTTCGCAGGGTCGAGTTCAGGAAGTCTTTTTTGCCGGGAGAACTACCTGAAGAACTTGAATTAATGATGGCAAGCTTGGCTGATGCCCTCAAAAACCCCGTATTCGCGGAAATGTATTGGCAACAGTATTCGGAATCGGTGCGCTCTACAGGATCATTCAAGCTTGACGGGAAAAAGGTTGCAGGAGAAAGTAAGTAAAGCATAAGGATGCAGGCTGCGTCGTGTTGAGGCCGGCAATGTGTACGGGGCCAGATATCCATTCAATTCTTCGAAAACCCGAGTTGTTCGCGGAGCTGTTTCTGGATAAACGCCAGGTTGCTTCTTTGTTTGTTTGCAATGGTGTTGGCGCTGCGTTGTGATAACCATTGCAGCAGGTTAACCTTGAATGCAGCGTTGAATTGACTTGGCATTGACGCCGCCAATGGTTTAAACCATGAGGGCGTGTATTTAACTATCAGCTCTTCCTCCATGGACACATGTGCCTGCGAAGTTCCCCGCGCACCCTGCCTGCCAGCGCGACCAAATAATTGCCAGTCAATGCGTGGCGATTCGTGCGCTTCAAACATCAGCACCTGCAGCCCACCGGCGGCCTCCACTTCATCAGAAATCTTGATATCTGTGCCGCGTCCAGCCATGTTGGTTGCGACGGTTATGTATCCGAAGTTCCCCGCTTCGGCGACGATCTGCGCCTCTGTTTCGTGTTCTTTTGCATTCAGGACTGTACAAACCAGACCTTTGGCACGAAGAATTTTTGCAATTTCTTCGCTGTCCAGAATTCTGCGTGTGCCCACCAGAATAGGTAAATTGCGGCTGTGCAGTTCTTCGATACGCCGCACAAAACCGTCGAGCTTTTCCAGACGGGTTCGGTAGGTCTGCTTGGGCAGGTTTTGCAGGCGACTGGGCCTGCCGGGCTGAATTCGCAAAACAAAGAGACCAAAAGTTTTCCAGAGTTCCATGTCCAGTCCGTGCAAGGTTCCGCTGGCACCGCTCAGGCGGTGGTAGTGCCTGAAAAACTCCTGGAATGTCATTCTGGCTGAAATTTTGGTCAATGGCGTTAACTCGACACCCACCCTGGCTTCGATGGATTGATGAATGCCGTGGCTCCATGACCGCCCTGGCATGCTGCGGCCCGTGCCTTCATCGACGATCACAACCTCCCCGTCCTTGACGATGTAGTGCCGGTCAAGCTGGAACACGTCTCGGGCCATGATGGCCAAATTGAAAATTTCCTCCCGCCGGGTTGGCACCTGCCAGTAACTGCTGAAGCCAGAGGACATAGCGGCAATTTTTTGTTTTCCCTGTTCCGTAAAGTGGACAGCATTTCCGGACTTCACATAGACCGTGTAGTCGTCCTGCAGTTTAAGATCTTCGACAAGGTTCCTGGCGAGGCGAATGGCGTCCAGCATGTTTGCCTTGTCATCTTCCGGTGTGGCAATGATCAGTGGTGTAGTTGCTTCATCAATCAACGCACCATCAGCTTCGTCAATGATTGCCGCATAAAGTCCGCGCATCACAGGGTTCTTTTCCGGGTTTATATTTCGCAGCCGCCAAAGTCTTCGGCGAACCGGGTCTCTAGCACCCAAAAGCAGCAAATCATCGCGAAGAAAATCAGCCAAAAACTGTTTGGATGTGGCGTAGACAATGGGATGCCTGTAGCGGCTCGCCAACTCGTGGGGATCGGTCTTGTCAGTAATGTCGGCCACCGTCAACCCACATGCAAGGTACAGAGGCGACATCGATTCAGCATCTCGCGCCGCCAGGTAGTCGTTTGAAGTAATGATGTGCAGCGGCTTGTCGGTCCAGGCGATCATTACGGCAGCAATGGCAACGGCAAGCGTTTTACCTTCGCCTGGTGCCAGTTGAATCAGGTAACCCTCGGTCATGCAAATTGCAGCCAGCAATTGCGGATAAGAGGGGCGCTGCCCCTGTGTATTGCAAGCTACTTTGGCTACTGTTTCTAGCGCCCGAATTTTGAGTTGTAAATCAGCGGCTGTTTTGACTGCTTGTTGTCGCCTGTGAACGGATGCTCGAGCTGCAACTATTTCCTCCGCTGGCGGCATGGCTACTTGCGACGCAGACCCGGGCAGACGCCTGTGCAACTCTTCGACAGCCAGTTCCAACTGTCGGTAACCCTGGCCTGTTTTATGGTGAAACAAGCCTAGCCAGCCGTGCAGGCTATACCACGGCGTCAGGGATGCGTTTCGAGGGGCATGCCAGTGCGAACTGAAGGGTTGGTTCATGGCCAGATTCAGAGCGAGTAGCGTTTCTGAACGAGTTGCTTGATGCCTCTATAGGCCTGGACCAGCATTGGTTGCGGCGACAGCTTGATACGCATGGTGCCTGAGAGGCCATGCAGTACGGTAGTTCGCTGTAGCTGGTCCTCTGGAATTGCCGCATGCAGAATAAAAAAGCTGTCTTTCGCTTTGTCTCCAGACGACTCATTGGTGCTGACAGGTATCTCGCCACCACCCAGCCAGCCCAAGGCTACAGAAGGAAGCCGCTGGTTTTGATAGGGAATAACCTTGACGTTGGGCAGCACTACATTGACATCGGACTGTCCAGCCAGCCGCAACTCTGTTTCGTGAAAGTCGTTTTTGAAGATGTATTCGGCCTGCTCTTGCTGAATAACTGCCACAAACCGAAAACTGCGACGATCAACCAGCTCGCCTATTGCATTGCCTCGTTGCAGCCAACTGCCCAGCATTTCGTGAAGCTCTGGCGCAACCCATTCTCCATCCTGATCAGACACGATATTCAATCTATCAAGCTGGCCATTCAATTCTTTGAGACGACTCTCCAGCGTATCAAGTTGGGTTTGGGTCGCCGCTATCTGATTGTTCGAACGATGCAGGGCCTGACGATACTGGACAAGCGCCTCCTCTTTTGAGTGTTCGGCTATGGCTATCTCAGCTAGCAGGTCTGGATTGACAAGGGTGGCAATCAGTTGACCTTTAGTGACTTTTTCACCGTGGCGCACGTGCAGTTTTTCAAGCTTTCCCGGTGCCTGCAGATAAATAAAGTTAGAGGCGTTTGCCTGCAATATCCCAGACGCTCTTAGAGCGTACGGGAAGGGTATAAAACAAATCAAAACAGTCAAGAAAGCGGCTATTGCCGCACTTGCGCCTATTGCTCTACGTCTGTTTGCCTGGGTTTTTGAGCCCGTCAGGTGCTTGAACAAGTGATACCCAGGCGAAAGCACTTTGCTGAAAATAGTCATGGCAACTACAAGCAATCCAAGAGGTAACCATTGGTCCATCAAAAAGAGACAGATACCCAATGTGATAATCATGAGGTAGATAAAGCTCAGCAGGCCATAAACAGTCAGCCAATACCATTCACGGTCGTCGCTGGCCTTGCTTTGCGCGTTGATTGAGCCCAGGATATAGCGATCCCCAAAGTACTTCCACTGCTGCTGCGCCTTCTGGTAAAAATTCGGGATTTCCGCATAGTCGCTAAGCATGTAGTACGCGTCGAATCGCAGCAGTGGGTTGCCATTGAATAGAACGCTTGAGATGGAACCAATCAGCATCACGTTGAAGGCCAGGCTATTGGTCAGACCTGGACCCGTGCTGGCCCAAACAAGAGCCGCAGCTGCAGCGAAGAAAAACTCGACGGCCATGCCTGCAAAGCTTACGTAAATCCGGTGCCAGCGATTTGGAAATCCCCAACTGCTGGTAGCGTCAACGTATGGAAGTGGTGTGAGCAACAAGAACATCACGCCACAGGTTCGTACCTCCCCGCCGAACCTTTTACAAACAAAGGCATGTCCTGCCTCATGAAACAATTTCAAGGTGCTTAAGCACACATACAGCCAGGGCAGGTTGCTGACGGACAAAACGCCTTGTGATTGGTCTACCAGCGCTTCACGATGCTCAATCGCCGCAAATACCCCAAAAACCACCACCACAAGCCAGATACAAAAGGCGCCCCAGCCTGTAAATAGCCGAATCAATGGCTGTATCCGGTTAAGCAAATGGTCTGGATTCCAGAGCGGAACCCGCAGAAACAGGAATGAGGCCAACTTCCCCCGCAGCTCCTTGTTTCTTTGCTTTTTATAGCGATCGACGATGGCTTCGTTGTCCGAATGCTCAAGCGAATAAAGCAGGTTCGACGTATGCAGCTGGGACAGTATCTGGATAACCTCTTCCTGGCTGGGCGCATCCTCAGGATGACTATTGACGAACTCCTCCCAGATTTCCTCGACGGTTTTGGTGGTTCGCAAACTCAAGATGAATTTGCAGGCCTGCTCGGATGCACGGAAGTAGCGTTGCGTGTAGGTGTCCTGCAGTACGTGCCATCTTTGACCACGAAAAGTCTGCGCATTGACTTCCACACTTGGGAGCAAGGCAACCCGCAAGCCTGAGACCCGAAACCAGGAGTCACTAAATATGGTGGTGGCCATACAAGATTTCTATTTTCAGTGCTACCACCACAACATCAGTCGCAGATTGTCGATCACGCGATGTGTCAGTATCCAGAGAATATTTTTTGATCCAGCATCAATACGTGCCAGTCCAGTCATGCCAGGCCGCCACCATTCCTGTGGCGCTTGAAGTAACTCGGCCGTAATCATGAACTGATTACCTTCCTGCCCCTTGACTTGGGCAACAGGAATAACAGAACTCACGCGAATCGGAATATTGTGGTCTGGGTGACTTAACAAGGCCACTTCGCCGGTAGCTCCCGGCTGGATATGTCGCATTTGACGTTCGGTCACCATCAAGGTTGCGTAGAGTCCCCCGATTTTGGAAATCCTGAATATCTTGTCGCCTTTTTTAACCGGCGCGCCCATCAGGTCTTTTTTCTCACCCTCTACGATTACGCCTTCAAACGGAGCCAGGCTTTGCGACTGCTGCAAATAATATTCAACTCGTTTGATTTTTGCTGATGCCTGGTCGAGTCGGGCCTGTCCTATTTCCATTTCAGCGAGACGCCCCTCAGCGCGATTTTTATTGGTTTCAGCTTCAGCTTTACTGATTTCGGCAACCAATTCAGATTGCTGTTGCTCCAACTCCCGCGTGTCCAGCGAAACCAGCAGTGTGCCTTCTTTAACCAATTCCCCTGCGGTGGCATGAACCTGGTCTATCCGACCGTCAAATTGGGCACTTATCAGGCGTGTGGACTCGGTATTGAGCTGTGCATTTGCGTCCACCCTGTAGGTCCAGGTCCCGAATATGGCGTAAAGCAACAAAAGTATGCCAATCACCCCCCCGAATTTAACTAAACCATGTTCAGGGCCAAACAGTTTTTTCGACAGATTGTGCAGCTGCAGTACCAGACGCTGCCATGGGCTGAGCGAGCGTGACCATAGATCGGACAATCTGGGCTGAACCAGCTCCATGGCAAGCAACAGGTGGCTCAAGTCAAAAACCTGTCGACTGCCGGGGGAAAATGCAAGCAGCAGGACGGCGTGAGTAATTCCCTGCGCATCCCTGATCGGAATCGCCGCTAATCGGTCAGCACCCAACTCGACGGCCAGCTTTGCCATGGTGCTGGTATCCACAACGCCTTGATCGGATGCGGATGACCAGATCTCATTTCCGTGTATTACGGCCGGCATGAAGGCCTCTTCAATCATCTGGGTTTGGCGCGAGTTGCGCTCAAAGCGGTCCAGATGACTGATGGCCACGACTCTGACACGGTTTCGATCTACCCAGCCAAGGCTGGCTTGAACCAGCGACCATTCGGTAGTAATTCTATTGACGAGGGCAAGGCACGCAGAAGCAAATCGGGGTTGCTGCATGACTTCTGCCGCCAGGTCAAGCATGCTGGTCAGTTCGGAGGAAGTAGCAACCGCATTTGAGTGGATGGCGGGGCGATCAAAGTCCGAGCATAAAAGCGCGCGCAGTGTCAATTCGTTGAATTGCGAGCGCTCCTGCATTTTGATGTTCATGAGCAGAAACCATGAAGGCAGGCCCTGCAGCGCCACTACCAGCACCAGGCAGGTTTGTCCATCTGGCGCCTGTGCAGGGGCGTGGGCATAGCCGTTGGCCTCGGCCCTCGCCATGAGGTCTATGCCCGGTGGGAGCGCCTGCAGCGGGGACCACGTCGCAAGTTCCGATGAACGCCCCAGCAACTCAATGGTTTCGGAATCTGCAACCTGTTTGAAAACCGCAGCGTGACTGGCCTTGCACAGCTGGCGCATGAGGCTGCAGAAGCGATTCCAGTCCAGCTCGGAAGTCGACACCTTTCGCAACTGGTTAAGTTGTTCGATAAGGTCGCGCGGGTCAAGCGCGGCTGACGGCTCGACAACGGTGGAAACCGATTGGGATGGCTGGGTAATCACCTTGGGATACTCTGCATCAGTCTTGCGTGGGGGGTCAGCGTTTTGAAGCAGGAGACTGCAACTCAATACTCGCCTTGATACCCGGTTTGATGGCCAGCTGGGTATTGGCGAACGTGATTTTCACCTCTACCAGCCCGCTGGCAGGGTCGGCAACCGGTGAAATAAAAGTGACACGCCCGGCCACTCGTGTCGCAGAACCGCCCGCTTCAAAAATGACGGCTTGTACAGAACCCATTTTGAGTCCGTCAAGTTCCTTGTGCGGTATCGCCAAATGAAGAACCGCCGTTGATGGTTCTACCAACAAAACAATTGGGTCTCCGGGTTTGGCCCATTCACCAACCTGCGGAATGATTTTTGTAACGATGCCGCTGAAGGGCGCTGTAATATGTCTTTGGCGTCGCTCCCTCTCAGCCGATTCATAGTCAAGCTGCTCGCGCTTCTTCTGTTCAATCAGCTGCTCCAGTCGGCCCTTGGACGCAATGTACTCCGCATCGAGTCGAAAAAGCTCATCCTTGCTGATCGAGCCTGTTTGTTTGAAGACGGCACGTGAATTTTCGAGCAGCGATGAGAGGATGACGGTTCGTTCTCGGACCGAGGCCAGCTCACTCTGATCCTGAAAAATGACTTTACGCCGCTCACTTTCAATGACCTGCAGGCGGTCATCTAGTATGAGCAGTACCTGACCCGCCTTGACACGGTTTCCTGGTTCCACCAGCCGTTGCATCACGATGCCCGCAACTCCGGCACTTAACGTGACGTCGTGAAGCGGGTAAACCAGGCCTGAAAAGGTTTTGGCATGTAAACCCATTGAAGCGGTCCACAGGACAACCCACAAGCAGCCGGCTAGCCATCGGTTGCCAGTGGGTCGGTGGTTTGACCCGTTAATTGGAAGGTGTTTCATGCTGAAATTTAGTTACGGTAAGCCGCTATGCCGGTGACTTGTATGCCATTGTCCGTCAGCAGGCTTCCCCGCGTGAATTGCCAGGTAGCAAGTGCTATTTCATATCTGACCTGGCTTTCAAGAAGCCTTTGTCGGGCCTCAATCAGGTCGGTTTGCCTTTGGATAAGGCTGCTCAACAAACCTGATCCAATATTGACCCTGGTTCGCTCATTATCAAAGATACTTTGACGCAGCTTGACTTCGTTGTCACTCAGTTTGAGCACGGAACGGGCATTTTGCAGCTCGCCCAGCTTCACAGTCAAATCGTTGACAAACGCATGGCGGATGGCTTGCAGTTCAAGCTCAGCCTGCTCCAGGCGCGAGGACTGCGCAAGAAACTGCTCCGTTGCTTTTTGGTTGCCCCCAATAGGCACTTCAAGATTCAGGCCCACATACCAGTCTGGATACTTTCCACCCTTAGTTGCACTTCTCGCATCTGAAGGGTTGTATCCGAGGCCGGTGTTACCGTAGCTCATGACGAAGTCGAGCACCGGCTTTTTCTGGTTACGGGCATAGTCCAGGCGCAATTGGGCCTGCTGCCGTCGAAGCAGTGCAAGCTGGTAAGGCGACCACAGCAACAACATGTCATCCAGAGACGGCTGCGCTTCGTATGCCATGAGGTCAGTTGAAGAAAACTGCGCGCTGGTTGCAGCCGGTTTTCCATTGTCCCAGAGCATGTCCAGAGCCGTCGAAATCTTGCTTTGTGATTCGCGAAGCGCTTGCAGGCCGCGCAAAAGCTCTGCCTCACGGTTTAAGGCAACACCGTCAAGCTCAAGGAGTGCGCTCGATGGGGTACGCCCGGCGGTGATGCGCGCTTGAGCGTCAGAAAATAGGGCTTTCGCGGTCGCCAAAGCGTCTTTACGCAGTAGTACGGTTTCTTGTGACCGGTGCAGCTGCCAGTAGAGATTGAGTCCGTCTATGCTGGTCTTTAAGGTTTGCTGCGTAAGTTGCTGCAAGGCGGCCTGGTATTCAAGTTCCGCAATTTTTTTATCAGTTTCGGTGATCGAACGCCCGGCATTTTTCAACAGCGGTTGTTTCAAATTCAGGTTCAGCAAGCCCGAGTATTCCGTGCCAAAAAAACCTAAAGAGTTTTGCTCGATGATGTTGCTGCTCTTGTTAGACCTTTTGTAGCTCAGGCTGATATCTGCACCGGTTGGAAGCCGGCTGCGAATCCCGCTTTCAAAGCTGTTGGTTCTGTCAATGGCTACGGGCAGACCGGCGTTGCTTATGCCGATTTCTTCAATGGTCCGTTGGCGGTTGCGACCCTCTTTGCGAATACTGTTGAAGAAGGTCGGCTCATAAAGCCCACCCTCTGCGCTGCCCAGGTGCCGCGTGACGTCGGTGTTGAGCTGGCTGTAGCGCACTTCGAGATTGCGGGCGATCAGTTCCTGCAAAAAAGCACGCGGTTCAAGGCGTGAAATATCGATGGGCTGGCTGGCAGGTACAGATTCAGCTGTTGCCGACTTCTCAACTCCAGTGTTCTGTGCGTAGGTGTTTATTGCCGCAGTTCCAAGAAGCGCGAAACCCAGCTTGCCAATTGTCAGCAGCCAGGTGCCGCTCGCTCCCCGCGTTTTAAGTACATCGGGTAGCTTGCTCCAATGCGGCGGGGTGAAGATCTTGAAATTCATCGCTCAAAGGTAAAAAGGCTGCGACGCGGCCAGTAGCTAGTCCGCGTCACAGCCTGATGCCGGGGATTACTTGGCGGCGGCTGTTTTTTCGTCTTGCAGCTTCACAAGGCGCTCGGTTTGAGCCAGCGAAATCAGGTGAGCGTACAGGGCAGGCAGGTAACGCTTGTTTTTGATTTCCAGGAAACGCTCGTCAGAGATATTGTTCAGGCGCTCTTCGTTGATAACGTAGCAGCCAGAGATGTTCTTGACCTTTTCGTTGTCACGAACGCGCATGTTCAATGGGGTAAACATATTGTTTTCAGCCAGGAACTTGCAGAAGTCACGGGTCAGCGTGTCCATTTGCTGCAATTCAGCCAGGTAGCGCTTGACGTTCTCGATGACTTGGGTTGGTTCGCCTTTTTCATCAAAAAGGGCAGCGCCTTCGGTGTCATTGACCAAAGAGCTTTCTTCGTCAATGCAGACCACATACTGGCCGTCCTGCCCGCTTGGGGTCAGGGCGAAAGGGTAGCGGCGAATGATTGCAGGCACATACGATGCTTGCCATTTGCCATGGCCATCCACAAAAAGGTTGTCGCCGGCATTCAGGCCCAACAGCACGACAGGGCGGAATTCGTCTTTTTCCTTGTCTTCAAGAAAAACGATCGGGAAGATTGAAGCTGCCCGTGCAAACTCTTGCATCGTCACATAGGCGATATGGAATTTGGACGCAAATTCAAAACCAGTTATTTCCTTGACTTTTTTGCTGGCGTGACGTTCTTTATTGACGGGAACAACTTTTTGAAACACTTTTGGACTCCTGATGGAAAATGACAAACTTTGGCGGCAATTGAAACCGGATGCAACACTTGCCTTGATTTTGTGCTGCTGACTCGGAATCATATATTAAGAACTTCTGGCTTCTGTCAGAAGTTACCCATCTGACGTGCCAAGTACACAGGGCCCTGTGTCGGTTCGTTTAACAAGTCACAACCCATGCGCCTGCGCCATATAGAAGTTTTCAATGCGGTCATGCTGACAGGCAGTGTGAGCGGGGCTGCCCGCCTGATAAATGTTACGCAGCCAGCGGTCAGTCGCATACTGCAGCATGCCGAACTCCAGCTGGGCTTTGCGCTATTCCAGCGTACCAAGGGGCGCCTTGCGCCGACTTCCGAGGCCCTGACGCTTTATCCGCATATTGAGCGGCTGTTCGCCCAACTTGACGAAGTGCAGCGGCTGGCTGCCAACCTCAAAACAGGTGACAGTGCCCGCGAGTTGCGCATTTTGACGGTGCTGGCCTTGAGTTACGAGATCCTGCCGCACGCGATCAAGCTGTTTCGCGTCAAACACGCCGACGTGCCGATCACGGTCAGGGCGCTGCACTCTCCGCAGATTGTTTCTGCGCTGGCCTTGCAGGAGGCCGATGTTGGTTTTTTATTCAGCCCTGTGACGCATTCTGCGCTGGCGCAGGAGCACCTGGCTGATGGCCGCATGGTCTGCGTTGCGCCCAAGGGCATGCTGACGGCGCGTCTTCTCAAGCGCGGCAATGTTGGACTGTCAGATTTGCTGAAAGTGCCTGTGATTGGGCTGGAGGTGCATGACCCGGTGGGTCGCAGCCTGAACCAGGCCTGTCGCGAGGCCGGTGTGGGCCTTGAGTTCAAGATTGTGGTGCAGACCTACCACTCTGCGTTGGCGCTGGCCCACCACGGCCTCGGTGTTGCGCTGATAGATACGTGTACGGCCGCATCTGCTGACCTGACCCGCGTTGACGTGCTGGCACTCGACCCCCTGATTCCGGTACCCATCAAGGCATTGTTCCCGGCCGGCAAGCCTGGCTCTGTAGCCGTCAGGGCATTTGTGCGTTGCTTTCAGCAGGCGCTGACCTATACGGCCAACAAGCATGCGGCCAGCGACTCGCGGGCTCAGGGTTCGCCATAGGGCATTGCCCGTAACACCTGAATCCCCACAAAAACCTCAGGGCGCGTCCAGCAAGTCCTTTATGCGTGCAGCCGAGCCAAATGCAAGCGTGAACCCCAGCGCACCGTGACCAGCGTTGAGGAGCAGGTTGTCCGGGCCGTGGGGATGTTTGCCGATGATGGGCAGGCCAGTTGGTGTAGCCGGGCGCAAACCTGCCCAGGCATTGAGTTCGGTAAATGCGCTGCATCCCGGAAACACGGTTTCAGTGGTTGCCTTGAGTGATGCAATTTGCGGCCGCGCTATGTCCGTGTTGTAGCCCGCCAGTTCAGCCATTCCGGCCACGCGCAGTCGGGACCCCATACGCGCGAAAACCACTTTGCGGGCGCTATCGGTGACGCTGACTTTGGGGGCAGCATCGGGCTCCCCGGCAACCTCAACCGTAATGCTGTAACCCTTTAGCGGATAAATCGGCAGTTTGATGCCCAGCGCCCGTGCCATGGGTGCAGATGCCGCGCCCAGTGCCATCACATAGCGGTCAGCCTCAACCGGGCCTTGCGGAGTGTTTGCCGCAACGATTGAGCCGCCGCGTACCACCAGTTGCTCAATCGGTGTGTGCAGCAGGAAGGTCACCCCACGCGCGCGCAGCACCGCCGTCAGCCCCTCGCAGGTTTTCTGGCAGTCGGCAGCGCATTCACTGGGCGTGTGGATGGCGCCGCTTATGTTTGGGTGGTAGGCCTTCAAGGCCGGTTCGATTTCAATGCATTCGTCAGCGCTGACGACGACCTGGCTGCTACCCAGCTCGCGTTGCAGCAGCAACTGCTGGCGCGCTACGGCCAGGCTTGCCGGGTCTGAATACAGCACCAGTTTGCCGGTGGCTGAAAAGTCGCAATCTACCTTTTCTTCGGCCAGCATGGCCTCAAAGGCCTG
>JANOCP010000041.1:0-11394 GCA_031412235.1 Polaromonas sp. | reverse complement strand
TAACCTGCATTCAGCATGGGCCGCATGGCAATCACGCCCATCAGCACCACCACCGCACCCACGAGGCCGCTGGCAATACCCCAAAAGGTGCAAATGACGAGCGTGGTCACGGCCAGTGAACCCGGCAAATGGCGAAACGCCAGCTGCACGCTCTGGAACATTTTGTCCACCAACGCGCCGCGTTCCATGATGTAGCCCATCAGCACAAAAAGCGGAATAGACAGCAACACATCGTTGTTCATGGCCCCAAAGGCACGTTGCACCATCAACGGGAAGATCTTGTTGTCAAGCCACGGCATCGAGGGGTCATAAAAAGCAACAAAACCAAACAGCATGCCCAAACCCATCAGGGTGAAAGCAGTCGGGAAACCCATCATGATCACCACAATGATCAGGCACAGCATCGTCAAACCAAGCGCAGCATTACTCATTTTTAACCCTTCATTCCAGCAGATTTTTCAATGGCCATGCGCTTGGTTTCTTCGTCGACATGCTCGCTGCCTTCCAGCTGCATCGCGACAACGTCAGACTCCCTGGCGTCTTTCAGGCGTGGTGTCCATACACCAGTTTTCAGGCAAACAATGCAGCGAATGATTTCTGAGATGCCTTGCATCAGCACCAATGCGCCTGCAAACGGGATGATGAACTTGAAGGGGTACACCGGCAGTGGGTCCGCGTTGAAGGTTTGTTCGTTGATGGCGATGGAGTCCTGAAAATACGACCAGCCTGCCCAGGTCAGCGCGGCAATGCCGGGTAAGAAAAAGACGATGTACAGCACCAGGTCAATAGTGGCCTGTGTGCGCGGCTTGAAGTTGCCATACAAAAAGTCACCCCGCACGTGGCCGTCTTGCGCCAGCGTGTAAGCGCCGCCCATCATGAACAGCGTGCCATACAGCATGTTGCTGGCGTCAAACACCCAGGCGGTAGGCGCGTTCAGCGCATAGCGCTTGAAGACCTCGGCGACGACCAGCAGCATCAGCACCACAATCAGCCAGGAGAAGGCTTTGCCAACCCAGGTGCTGATGTGGTCAGCTGCATGCAAAAGTTTTTGAATATTCATTGTTTTCAATTTCTAAAAAGCAAACCAGCCACACGGTGTCCCGTTGTGGCTGGTGCGATGGGGTGAAACCCCGTTCCTGCTACTTGCCTATCAAGCCTTCTTGGCGCCCTTGCCGAAGTAATGGTTGTAGGCCATTTTAAAGTCAACCATGTAATCATTTTGCCATTGGCCAGCACGCTCGGCGTAGGCTTTTTGTGATGCAAGAATTTTCTTGAACATCTCGTTTTCAGCGCTTTTCTTTTCGATGATTTTGTCCCAGGAGGCCAATTGCGCTTTCAAAATCGCGTCTGGCGTTTTGTAGAACTTGATACCCTGCTTTTTCAGCTCGATGTAGTCTTTGGAGTTGCGCTCAATCGCCTTCCAGCTCATGTCGGCGCTGGACGCCTGAACCGCGTAGTCAATGATCGACTTCAACTCGGCTGGCAGAGCGGCAAACTTGGTTTTGTTGAACAAAATTTCAAACTGCTCGCCAGACTGGTGGAACGACTGCAGCATGCAGTTTTTCACCACATCAGGGAAGCCCAAAATACGGTCAGAGGTAGCGTTGTTGAACTCGGCTGCATCCAGCAAACCGCGGTCAAGTGCCGGGACAATTTCGCCGCCTGGCAGTGGGTTAACCGCTGCGCCCATGTCGGTGTACATGTCAACAGCCAATCCCACGGTGCGGAACTTCACGCCCTTAAGTTGCGCCACAGTAGAGATTGGCTTTTTAAACCAGCCGAAGGGTTGTGTCGGCATCGGGCCGTACAGGTAGGACACCACGTCCATGTTCATGGACTTGTAGATTTCTTCCAGCAGCGCCTTGCCACCGCCGTAGCTGTGCCAGGCCAGCACCATGTTGGGGTCCATACCGAAGGCCGGGCCTGAGCCCCACAATGCCAAGGCGTTATTTTTGCCATAGTGGTAAGCCACTACACCGTGGCCGCCGTCCAGCGTGCCCTTGTTCACGGCTTCCAGAAGCTGGAAGGCCGGAACCACAGAGCCTGAAGGCAGGACTTCGATTTTCAGCTTGCCGCTGGCCATGGAATTGACCCTGCCGGCAAAGTCGTTGGCGTATTCATGAAAAATGTCTTTGGCAGGCCAGGTGCTCTGAAAACGCAGAGTGGTGGTGGTTTGCGCGGTGGCCACCATTGGCGCGGACATCGCGCCAGCAGCAACTGCGGCGCCCTTCAAAAGGCCGCGCCTGCTAGGGGTCTTGCTATCTGTCATTGCATATCTCCGATTGGTTTTAAAAAACTAAGACCACGTATCATTAGACATTGCACTGCGCTGGCAAAGAGGGTTTTCACCGAGCTGTACCCACCCACTACCCCTACTTACCGTCACCACGGTAAAAACATTCTTTCCTGAAAACGGTGCAATCAAGTCCAGCACTGCGGTTTGGCTAGGCGATCCTGATACCCCTGAGCGCGGGATCACCGGGCGGGTAGCGCAAGGCCAGCTTCAACAGCGCGTCACGCAGCAGCGTCGCCACCATCAGGTTGCGGTGTGTTTTGGAATTTGCCGGCACCACCGTCCACGGTGCCCAAGAAGTACTGGTCGCATTAAGGAGCGCCTCATAGGCCTTTTGGTAGTGCTTCCATTGCTTTCGGGCGTCCAGGTCGCCCATGCTGAATTTCCAGTGCTTGGTCTCGTCGTCAATGCGCTCTTGCAGCCGCTCCCGCTGCTCGTCAAGGCTGATATGCAGCATAAACTTCAAAATCACGGTGCCGCTTTCGCTTAGCATGCGTTCAAAATCATTAATCTGGGCAAAACGCTGTGCCGTCTGCTCGGGCGTTATCCAGCCATTGACCGGGGGCACCAATACGTCTTCGTAGTGGCTGCGGTTGAAGATCATCATCTCGCCAGCAGACGGCATTTTTTGATGAATACGCCACAGGTAATCATGTGACCGCTCTTCTTCGTTGGGCGCCTTCCAGCCCACCGTGTGCACGCCCAGCGGGCTCATGCGATTGAACACATCGCGCAGCGTGCCATCTTTGCCCGAGGTGTCAGTGCCTTGCAAAATCACCAGCAACTTGTAGCGTTTGTCCGCGTAAAAGAGGTTCTGCAAGCCGTCCAGCTCGCCAGCGAGCAGGCCCACAACAGCCTTGTCACGCTGTTTGTCGCCCGTTGAAAATGGTTTGGCGGAGGGATCACGGTCAGCCAGTACAAATGCCGCTGATTTTTTACCTGCTTTGGCTGAAGCCCCTGTTACCAGGCGCGGCCGCCAGTAGGCTGCCATTTTCTGGATCTCTTTGCTATCCAGATCAGGCAACACCGGTTTTTCCAGATCATCGGGAAATGCATTTTTGGCGGTAGTCTCAGAGGGCATAAGTGGCTCCGGCAGGTTGTGTCGTCAGGTTTGATTCTGCATCAAGACGCTCTTTGTTTGCGCAACCTGCACTGCCAGGTCAGGCTGGCATACTTGTCGCCGGGCGGCCACGCACTGGCCAGTCGCAACCCTGAAAAGACCCGTTATCTGATGAACCGGAAGCCATGCCATGAAACCCATCCAGCTGTTTGATGCCGCATCCAGCACTTATACCTATGTGCTGTTTGACAAAACAACCCGAGAGGCTGTGATCATTGACCCGGTGGATGAGCAAATCGAGCGTGACCTGGCCGTGCTGTCAGAGTACGGGCTCAAGCTGCTTTACGCCATTGAGACGCATGCGCATGCCGATCACATTACCAGTGCCGGGCAGCTGGCTGAACATGCTGGTGCCCAGACTGCCGCGCCCGGCGGTTGCGGCATCACCACTGCGGCCCTTCAGTTGCAGGACGGTGACGTACTGCATTTTGGCGGCGAGAGCCTCAAAGCCTTGCTCACACCGGGGCATACCGCTGGCAGCATGTCTTACGTCTGGCAAAACCATGTGCTTACGGGCGACACGCTTTTAATCAATGGCTGCGGCCGGACTGACTTCCAGTCGGGCAGTGCCGAGGCACTTTACGACAGCTTGACTCGCATACTGTTTGCCCTTCCCGACGACACCACGGTATGGCCTGGCCATGACTACCAGGGGCGTCGCTACTCTACGATTGGACGCGAGAAAGCCGGTAACGCTCGCGTGGCCGGCAAAACGCTTGAAGAATTCGTCACCACCATGGCAGCCCTGAAGCTGCCCCTGCCTGGCAGGCTCGATGAAGTGCTCCCCATCAACCAGACCTCAGGTCTGCGGCACGACGCGGATTCGGTCGAACTGATGCAGGTTCGGCCTGCGCCGGCCTATGCGGGTGATGTGTCACCGCAACTTGCGCTGCAATGGTTTGTGTCGGGCGAGGCAGTGCTGGTGGATGTGCGCACCGACGCCGAGCGTGAATGGGTCGGTTTTGTGCCTGGTGCAATAGCCGTCGCCTGGAAGCAGTGGCCGGGCATGGCCATGAACCCGATATTCGACAAGGCACTCCAGGCCGCCGTGCCCGCAGGCAAAAAGGTCGTGCTGCTGTGCCGCAGCGGCGTGCGGTCAATCGCGGCTGCAAAGCGCGCCACCGAGCTGGGGCTGGAGGCCTACAACATACTTGAGGGCTTTGAGGGCGACCCGAATGGCCAGGCGCATCGCGGACACCACGGCGGCTGGCGATTTAGGGGTCTGCCCTGGCGTCAAAAATAGGGCGCCGAACGCGGCAACGCATCTGCTGGAAAACCCTCTCGCCGAAGTAAGCTGGTGCGCAGCAAACCTGTTCATAATTCCGTCATATGACCTTTCTGGCACTTGACGTTGGCAACACCCGCCTGAAATGGGCGCAATACGACTCCCCGTCAGCCGGGGCCAAAGTTCTGGGACACGGCGCGGTTTTTCTCGAAAACATAGACAAACTGTCTGAAGGCGACTGGAGCGGCCTGCCTCCACCGACCCGCATCCTCGGCTGCATTGTGGCTGGTGACGCCATCAAGCGCCGCGTGTCGGAGCAGATTGAACTGTGGGACGTGGCGGCTCGCTGGGTGGTGTCAAGCCCCGCCGAAGCCGGTCTGACCAACGGCTATGACCACCCCGCCCGTCTAGGCGCTGACCGCTGGGTCGCCATGATAGGGGCACACCACCGACTGCTGGCACGCGGCATTCACAAGCCCTGCATTGTGGTGATGGTAGGCACAGCAGTTACCGTAGAAGCCATCGACGCCACCGGCAAATTTCTGGGCGGCATCATCCTGCCTGGGCACGGCATCATGCTGCGCGCCCTTGAGTCCGGCACAGCTGGTCTGCATGTGCCTACCGGTGAGGTACGCGACTTTCCTACCAACACCAGCGACGCGCTGACCAGTGGCGGCACCTTTGCGATTGCTGGCGCTGTACAGCGCATGGTTGAAAACATCACCCGCCACTGCGGCGAAGCGCCCGAGTGCATCATGACCGGCGGCGCAGGCTGGAAGATGGCACCCAGTATGTCGGTGAAGGTCGAACTGGTTGAAAGCCTGATTTTTGATGGCTTGCTGGAGATAGCCGGCCGTCGGTTTGCCGCCTGAGCTTAGTTTAAGTTCAGGCCGGACGCTATTAAAAATGTAGCTACTTGAAGCCGTAATCATTGGGCCAGAGGCCAAAATGGCATAAAAACAGCTAAAAATTGAGCCGCAGATGGGCTCTTAATCACCCCAAGGCAGCATCAGGGTCACGATGGAGAGTTTTGCAAACTCCGGCACAAATTCGTCAATGATCCGCTGCGGCTCGGGGCACAGCAGGCTGTCGGTAATCACGCCAAACTGCACGCCGCCGCCGTAACTCAAAATCGACACGCCCAAGCCCACGTCGCCTGACTGCGGTACCCAAAACATGCTTTGCTCCAGCGTGCTGCCGCAAAACTTGAGCTTGTCACGCGGGCCAGGCACGTTGGTCATGACGGCAGTGGTCTTTTTGGCAAACAGGTTGAGCATCATGTCTTGCGCAGGTTTTATCAGCAGGCCGGCCACCGCCAGCAGGCTGAAGGCCAGCAGCGGCTGATAGCTGCCCTTAAGCTGCGCCATGCGGCGACGTACCTCGTACACCCGCTCGATGGGGTTGGCCACGCCAATCGGCAACACCAATGGCACCAGGCCGAAACGGTTGCCCAGCTTGTGCGCCTGGTCTAGCGGCCGCAGGTTGACGGGCACCATGGCGCGGATTTCCTGGCCAGTCACGTCGTCGCCATGGGCCTTCAAATATTCGCCGAGTGCCCCGGCCACGCAGCTCAGCAGCACGTCGTTGATCGAGCAGTTCAGCGCCTTGCCAACCGCCTTGACCTCGTCCAGCGGGATCGGGTCACACCAGGCGACTTTCTTGGCGCCGCCTGGTTTACCCTTGAGCCTCGTTTTTGAATCGTCAGGCATCAGGGCCAGAGCCGCGCCGTCTTTGAGCACCTGCAGCATGACCTTGGCCATGTCCATGGAGCCGCTCACGCCCTTTTCAAACCCTTCGACCAGGCCCTTTTTCGGCTCACCGAGCATTTCGAGCATGCCCAGCGAGCGCGACGCGCCCTCACCGACCGCGCCCAGCGCCTTGACGGTAATGTCAGTAAACGGCTTGAGAAGGGTGTCGGCAATCCAGTCCTCGGCGCTGGTAGCGGCAGCACCTTTTTTGCTGCGCTCGGGTGGCGCGGTGCCGCCATCGACCAGCGACATGGTGACCGAGATCAGCGCAATACCGTCGGCAATGCAATGGTGAATGCGCACGATCATGGCGCTACCCTTGACGCCATCCGGGCCGGTGTAGTCCTCAATCAGATGGATTTGCCACAGTGGGCGTTTCGGGTCCAGCCGCTGGGTGGCGAGCGCGGCCACACGGTCTTGCAGCGCGGGCTGCTGATTGCCATTGGAACCCTTTGCCGCAGCCGGCAATTTGTCGAGCACCACGTGGTTGGCAAGGTCAAAGTTGCGGTCTTTTACCCAGGTCGCCCCAGCAGCGTCTTCGATCACCCGTTGCCTGAACCGGTCGTACTTGAGCAGGCTGTTCTCTATACGCTCACACACCGCTGCATGTTTGACGCCAGGGGCGAGTTGCCACACGCCCACAATCATCATCAGGTTGGCATCGCAGTCCATGCGCAGCCAGGCGGTATCGACCTTGCTCATGCGCTCACCATTGAGGCCAAGCGTACCGGCCACCGCGCGCTTGACATTTCTTTGTACCTTGATGGCGGCCTGGCTGGCCATGTCCTGGGCAACGGTTTTACCGTTCTTGATGCGCGCTGACGGTGCCGGGATACGTGTGACCATGAATGCTTTCCTGTGTGAATCCCCTCCACTTGGGGAAGACCGCCTATTTTGCAGCTAACGAGATGGCTAAGATACTGGGCAGTTACCCCAAGCGCCATCATTGGTGGCCTACTTCTAAAACCCAAACGGAGCATTTCCATGTCAGACCTGAAAGCCGCCTTCGACAAAGCCATGGCCGACTCAAAAAACCTCAGCGAGCGCCCCGACAACGCCACGCTGCTCAAGATTTATGCGCTCTACAAACAGGGCAGCACCGGTGACAACACCGAGAAAAAACCCGGCTTCAGTGAAATGGTGGCGCGCGCCAAATGGGACGCCTGGGCCAAGCTCAAAGGCACCTCGCAAGAAGACGCCATGCAACAGTACATTGACCTGATTGCTGAATTAAGCTGAACCCCGCCCACCAGCGCGTGGGCACACAAAATGGTCAGAACGGCAGCTTTTCGCCCTGATAGTCCACCAGCAGCCCGGTGTCAGGCGGACTCAAGCCTTTGAGCGCCGCCAGCAAATCGCCGGCCGCCTCTTCAGCCGGCCTCACCTTCAGGCCGGTTTTCGCAAAGGGCTGGCTCAGCGGCGTGTCCACCGTACCTGGGTGCAGCGCCACACAAATGCTTTCTTTATTGCGCCGCGTCAGCTCAATCGAGGCCGTTTTGACCAGCTGGTTCAGCGCCGCTTTTGAAGCCCGGTAGCCATACCAGCCGCCCAGCGAGTTGTCGCCAATGCTGCCGACTTTTGCCGATATGAATCCGGCTACGCAGCGGCCGCGCTTGGGCAGCAAGGGGAAAAAATGCTTCATCACAAGCGCCGGGCCCAGCGTGTTGATTTTGAAAACATGCTCAAGGTAGCCCGCATCAAGGTTGCTCCAGCTACGCTCAGGCTGGCCCGCTTGCCCATGCAAAAAGCCGGTTGCCACGATGAGCAGACGCAGCTCTGTATTCGACGACGCACACAGGCTGGCGACCATTTGCGCCGCGCTAGCAATGCTGGCCTCATGCAGATAGTCCACGCTCACTTCGGTATGACGCCCCAGGCCCAGTACCTGCGCATATTCGCCATCACGCTCAAGCTGCGCCAGCAAGGCCGCGCCCAAGCCGCCGTTTGCACCGATGACGACTGCAAGCCCTGGTGCCAGGATAGACGGCTCCGTTGAAATGTTGGTTTGCATGATTCCAAAGATGTTTTGCTATTGAATAAATAGCGAACTACAGCCGATTTAATTGGGCTAAGGCGCTATTTGGCTAAAAATAAGCGGGTCTGAAAGCATCAAACCTCATCCATAAACCGAACCTTGACGCTTTTACCCTTGACGCCGCCATTGGCCAGCTTTTGCTGCGCCTTGCTGGCCAGGCTGCGTTCAACCGCCACATAGGTTGAAAACTCGTTCACATTAATCTTGCCGACTTGTTCGCGCGTGAAGGCAGGCACGTCGCCTGCGTCGCCCGTCAGCGCACCCAGCACGTCACCTGCACGGATCTTTTCCTTGCGGCCACCCACGATTTGCAGGGTGACCATAGGCGGCAGCAGCGGGTCATTGCTGGCTGGGCTCAAGTCTGTCAGCTTGTGCCACTCAGACTCTGCCTTTTGCAGCACCTCGATCTTGCCGACGTTGCCCATTTCGTCCATGCTGGCCAGGCTGATAGCCCAGCCTTCCTCGTCGGCGCGCCCGGTGCGACCAATACGGTGAATATGCACTTCGGCGTCTGGCGTCACATCAACATTGATGACCATTTCAAGCTGGTTGATGTCCAGTCCGCGCGCGGCCACATCAGTTGCCACCAGCACCGAGCAGCTGCGGTTTGAAAACTGCACCAATACCTGGTCACGCTCGCGCTGCTCGAGTTCGCCAAAAAGGGCCAGAGCGCTGAAACCCTGGTCTTTTAAATAGGCGACCAGCGCCCTGCATTGCGACTTGGTGTTGCAAAACGCCAGCGTACTGGCCGGGCGGTAGTGCCGCAGCACCTGGGCTACCGCGCCCAGCCGGGCTTCGTCATGGTCACTGTCAGGCACCTGATACCAGCGCTGCTGGATCTTGGTTTTCTCATGCTGGGCCTGCACCGTGATGGTTTGCGGCGTTTTCATGAACTGGTTGCTGATTTTGGCGATGCCTTCTGGGTAAGTGGCTGAAAACAGCAGGGTCTGGCGCTCTTTGGGGCACTGCTTGGCTACGGTGGCGATGTCGTCAAAAAACCCCATGTCGAGCATGCGGTCAGCCTCGTCAAGCACCAGCGTGTTCATGGCGTCCAGCTTGAGGTTACCACGCGCAAGGTGGTCCATGATGCGGCCAGGTGTGCCGACGACGATGTGCGCACCGTTCTCTAAACTGGCGGTCTGGTTGCGCAGCGGCACGCCGCCGCACAGCACCACCACCTTGACGTTTTCTTCAGAGCGCGCCAGGCGGCGGATTTCAGTTGCCACCTGGTCGGCCAGCTCACGTGTGGGGCACAGCACCATCGATTGCACCGCAAAACGCCGCGCATTAAGGTTGGCCAGCAATGCAATACCGAAGGCGGCGGTTTTGCCGCTGCCGGTTTTGGCCTGTGCAATCAGGTCTTTGCCCAGCAGCGCAACCGGCAGGCTGGCCGCCTGAATAGGCGTCATCTGGGTGTAACCGAGCTGGGTCAGGTTGGCCAGCACATGGGCTGGCAGCGACAAGGCGCTAAAGTCAGTGGGGGAAGTAGTCATGCCCTGATTATCGTGACCCAAGGGGTTTGAGGCAGTTTTGGGCTCTATTGACGCAAAACTCCACGACGAGTCGGCGGATTTTTCAGCTCGCTTCGCACGGTTAAATTGCTACTTTTTTAATAGCTGCTTGTAACCGCCAAATATGGGCAACAGCCTGTTTTCATACCCAATTGACCCAATACCATGCTGCAAGCCGACTCACCAGCCATTACCGATGCCGTCCAGGCGCTCGCGCGCCATGCCCTGCCCGCCTTTGGCATGGCGCTGCTGATGGTACTGGCCGGCGTAGCCGCATTGTGGTGGTTGCTGCAGCGTTACGGCGTGCATCGTGAGGCCAGCCGCTACCCGCCGCTGGTGTATCTGGTCGGGCATTTGCTGATGGGTTTTGTGCTGATTGCGGGCGCCGCCGCGATGTTTGCTGAAATTGCCGAAAACATAGGCGACGGCCGCTGGCTGGGCCAGCTGGACGTGCTGTTTTCACGTGCCATAGGCAGTAGCGCCAGCATCGGTACCCTGCAGGTCTTTGCCCTGCTGACGCACCTCGGCGACCCGATCACGCTCACCGTCTTGACAATTCTGGTGGCCGCGGTTCTGGCTTGGCGTCGCCAGTTCTGGCTATGCGCGGCCTGGATTTTGGCCCTTGCAGGAAATGCAGTGCTCAACCCAGTGCTAAAAAGCATTTTTGAACGCACCCGCCCCATCCACGAACACGGCCTAGTCTTGGCCAATGGCTGGAGTTTTCCGAGCGGCCACTCATCCGGCTCTGTCGTGGCCTTTGGCATGCTGGCCTACCTGCTCAGCCGCTTTTTGCCAGCAAACCGCGCCACCCTGCGCCTGCCCGTGCTGATGGCGGCGGCAGCGCTGGCTTTTACCGTGGGGAGCAGCCGGGTTTTTCTGCAGGTTCACTTTGCAAGCGACGTGCTGGCCGGTTTTGCGTCTGGGGCGGCTTGGCTGGCGGTTTGTGTGGCGGCTGTTGAGGTGGGGCGGTATCGGTGGGCGCAGAAGCCTTAACCGGCCTTAACCGGCCTTGACCGGCTTATTCCCACTTCCCCGTCCCGGCCAACGCGGGCGACAGTTCAGCCGACCCCCAACGCAGCGGCAATGAGGCTTCAACACGCCGCATCTCCATCACTGTAAAGCGCAACAAACGTTGCGCGCCTTCAAAGGCCCGCAGTTCAGGGCCGTCCCACACAATTTCAGCTTTAACCGCCAGGTAGAGCAAATCACCGCTGTCAAAGTCAATAAACAACAAGCCCGCGCGCGGGTTGACGGCGATATTGCCCAGGGTATTGAAGAAAAAATTGCCCACAAAATCTGGCAGTGTGAGCGCGCCGTCTGCGTCAACCCGCACAAAACCCGGCTTGCCGCCCCGGTGCGACACATCTACGCCGCCTGCGGCGCCAGCGCCTTCTACGTTACCGTCAGCATCAGAATAGGCGGTGGCGATAAACAGCGTGTCTGCCGCTTCAATCATGCGGCG
>JANOCP010000040.1:0-7557 GCA_031412235.1 Polaromonas sp. | reverse complement strand
CAGAGCGCTGGTTTGCACAACGGCGTAGGCAGGCCGGGCCGACAGTTGCCGCGTAGCGAGTACCAGCCAGCGCGGAGCCACATCCTCATTCACGCTGGCTCTCAAAAGCTTGACCGCGGCATAGCTGGCCGCTGCAAACAGCAGCACTGCCGCCGCAAAGCCGCCCACTGCAATCAAGCCCAATTTCAAGTCACTGCTGGCAGCCACCAACAGCGCCGCAAAGCCCAGCATGCCCACACCCAGAACGGCAATCGATGCAGGCTTCAAATTACCGACATCGCGGCGAATGACGCGCAGCGGCGGTACCTGAGCCAGTTGCAGCACGGGCGGCAGGCCAAAGGCCAGCAACAGGGTCAGGCCCATGCCCATGCCAAACACCACCGGCCACACGGTAGCAGCGGGCAGCGCGGTTTCAACCAGACCAGCCAGCAGAACCACAAAACCATAATGCACGGCAAAACCGATGACTACGCCCAGTGCGCTGGCGGCCAGCCCGGCCAGCACAAATTCAAACGCATAGGCGAGTGCAATCGTACGTTGCGGCTGGCCAAGCACGCGCAGCATGGCGCAGTCGTCAAGATGTTTGGCTGCAAAACCACGCGCCACAATGGCTACTGCTACGGCGCTGAGCAGCGCGGCCAGCAGCGCCACCAGGTTTAAAAACTTCTCGGCACGATCCAGGGTTTGTTTCATCTCGGGGCTGCCGGATTCCAATGACTCCAGCCGCACACCGCGCACGCCGGATTGCGCAAACGGTTTTTTGATTTCTTCATTGGCCCACTTGACGTAGTCGCTGACGGCCTTGTCGTCACCTGCCACGGCAAAGCGGTAACTTGTGCGGCTGGCCGGCTGGATCAGGTTGGTTGCCGCCACATCTGCCGAATTGATCATGGCGCGCGGTGAAAAGCTGATAAAGCCGGCGCCACGGTCAGGCTCTTGCACAATGATGCGCGTGAGCTTGAAGCTGGCATCGCCCATCAGCAGGGTTTGGCCGAGCTTGAGGTTCAGGCTGTCAAGCAGTGACGCATCGGCCCAGACCGTGCCCGGCGCGGGAATATCACGCGTGCTGCTGCCACTACCTTCAGCATTTTCAGAAACCTTCAAACTGCCGCGCAGCGGGTAACCTTCGGGTACGGCCTTGAAGGCTACCAGCTTGCTGGCTCCGCCATCAGCATCGCTTGCACGGCCCATGGTCGGGAAGCTGACGGTTGATATGGCTTTGAGGCCAAGTGCCTGCGCTTTGGCGATAAAAGCAGCCGGGGTGACGCCGTCACTTCGAATCACTGCATCACCGCCCAGCAACTGACGCGCATCGCGCTGCAGGCCACCCTTGAGCCGGTCAGCAAAAAAGCCAACCGCGGTCAGCGCAGCTACGGCCAGGGTGACGGCAACAATCAAAAGCCGCAGTTCCCCGGCGCGCAGGTCGCGCAGCAGGGTACGCCAGCCTAGTTTTATGAAAAGTGTGTTCATCTCGTCACCATAACGCAGAACGGGAAAGCCCTATCGGCGTGGGGCTTGACTTGCTTCAGCCCGCCAGGCCGGGTTCCAGCTTCAGGCGCTGGGCGTTTGCATAGCAAAGAAAGCGCTTGTTAGTGGCCCGGCCAACCGCACATAGGCCAACGGTCTGCGCAACCTGGTGCCCCATTTGCGTGATGCCGCTGCGCGAAACCACAATCGGCACCCCCATCTGGGCTGACTTGATGACCATTTCACTGGTCAGGCGACCAGTGGTGTAAAAAACCAGGCCAGCTGCTTGCGATGGGGCATCATCCCCATTCAAGCAGGGGCCGCGGATCTGGCTTTGCCAGTCCGCAGGCGCAGCGGCCCCCTCGGGGGGCAGCGCAGTACGCGCAGCGACAAGCGTGGGGGCCATATTGATCCACATCCAGCCGGCTATGGTGTCGATGGCATTATGGCGGCCCACATCTTCTACAAACAGCAGCATCTCAGGCTCGCTGCCGGTGGTGTCAAACAGCGCACAGGCATGAACCGAACCTGCAGATTTATAGGTGGTTTCTTTCAGGCGGATGGTGTTGACCAACGAGTACAACTGGCTTTGCGTGATGTGGGCATCCTGCGGCAACCTGAGTTGATCAACCTCATCCATCAAGCCGCCAAACACACTTCCCTGCCCGCAACCAGTGGTCACTACCCGCTTTGACGTTTTTTCTTCAATATCTGCAATACCGCCTCTGGTCTTGACTGCCGCCGCACCTACGTCCCAGTCGACAGTGATGGACTCAATATCTTCCACTGCTTTGACCAGCCGCTGGTTGCGCAAATACCCCAGTACCAGCAGCTCGGGGTGTGCGCCCAGCGTCATGAGCGTGACCAGTTCGCGCTTGTCAACGTAAACAGTAAGCGCACGCTCTGCGGGGATGGACACGCTGACTCGCTCGCCGAACTCATTGACTGCGGAAACATCGCAAGTCAGAGGTGCTTCGGCGTGGGTGAGGTAAGGCATCGGCATGGGCATGGGAAAATTCATCCGGGAAGACTACAACAAAAAAGCCGACACCTTTCGGGTCGGCTTTTGAGTCAGTACGGGAACTGGGAATGTCGGATCAGGATTTTTTAGCGGCAGGATTAACAATGGCATCAGGCTGCCTGGTGCTTGGTGGGCTGGCCGCAGTGCCGGCAGGCGAATGAGCACCGGCAGCCTCAATCGGTTTGGCAACCTCAGGCGGCGTGTAGACAAAAGCGCCTGGGTCCGCACATGGCGGCACCGCGGCCGCCGGCTTGGCATCTTTGCCTGCAGCTTTGGCCGCCTTGTGATAACTGGCAGCTACTTTGTCCTGCGCCTTGCACAGCAAATAGTTATCAACCTTGCCGTTCCAGGCGGTTTTGGCAGCTGCCTCAGCCCCCTTGGCTTTGGCTTCATCACTCAGAGCTGGCAGTTTGGCCAGCGCAATTGACGATGCACCCAGGATGAGCGAAGAGATGAGAAGTTTTTTCATAAAGGGTTTCTCAATGGGTTAAATCTGTACGGTTTGGCCCGCTTGTACAGCCGGCTCACTGCGCTGCACCGGAATTTTGCCGGCCTTGACATCATCGTACCAATACTCATGATGCTCTTTGGCCCAAGTCTCATCGACATAGCCGGTTCTCATGCCCTGATAAGCACCCTGCATGCCGATGGTGCCAATATAAATATGACCTATAAACATGGCCATCATCAGTACCGTCGCAACTGCATGCACCATGTGGGCAATCTGCATGGTTGAGCGCTCGTAGATGAGGCCGGGCACCAGTTTGTCGAGCACAAGGCCCGATGCAATGACTACCAGCCCCAAAAACATCACCCCACCCCAGAACACAAGTTTTTCGCCGGCGTTGAAGCGATGCGAAGGCACTTCCTTGCCCTGCAAAATGCCGCCACCCTTGAGCAACCAACCCAGGTCGCCCCGGCTTGGAATGTTGTCTTTTACAAAAGTGAAAAACACAATCGCAAGTGAAACAGCAAACAAGGGGCCGGCAAAGTTGTGCAGGTTTTTAAGCGCATAGGTAAGCCACCCGAACAACGTTCCGCCCATGATGGGGAGCAAGAAGAATTTACCAAACGCCATGACAACACCTGAGACAGCCAAAGCCACAAATGCAATCGCGTTAGACCAGTGTGCCGCACGCTCAAACGGAGTAAAGCGCTCAATTTTGCGGCCGGTATCTGGTGCATGATTTTTGATCATGCCCTTGCTATAGTAGAAAATGCCTATGGCAAGCAACACAATCACCAGCAACGCACCGCCGTAGGGAATCAGCCAGTTATTGCGCACCTGACGCCAGGCTTCACCCGCGTTGGTCAGGTTTGAACCTGGGTACTGTACGAAGGGCTGAATAAGATTGCCCGCCTCAGGCGCTTCGCTTTTCGGCAAGCTGGTGAAACCCGTTACGCCGCTACCAACCTGCCGCCACATGGGCGCGTTGTTGCCAGGCTGCACCCTGGCGCGCTCGGCGTTGGTTTGGGTCGCGTACTTCGGGTCAAGATTGGCGTCGGGTTTGACCTCAAAAATATTCTGGCTTTGAATACCCCCACCTGCTGGTGACACCGCAGACACAGTAGCAGATGGCGCAGCAGGCGCTTGGGCATGAACCCAGCCTGTAAAGCAAAGCGCTATCGAAAATAGGGCTAGTTGCACACGGTTCATATGGCCTCCAGCATTATTTGGTAGCAGTTCGCGAGTATTCGTTCTGGGTGTTTTGGGTTCTGGCTTTCAGCGCCTGCTCCCAACTGGTTTTGTCACCGGCCTTCCAGCCGGGTGCTGCGAACCTGTTATCCACGCCCTGATAAGGCGCAACATCGCTTTTCACGCCGCCCATGGACTGCGGTTTGTCGCCACATGCTGAGAGCGCAGCCACTGCGGCAGCGGTAGATACCAAAAGGGTCAAGCGCATCATGATTTTGCTCCCACAGGTGGTTGACCCGCCTGTTTAGAACCATAGGCTGTTCCCCAGCCCCAGACCTCGGCGCCCTTGCCACGCTGCACCACCCGGTTGCGGAAAATATCCGCAACCACGTCGCCATCACCAGCAAGCAGCGCTTTGGTCGAGCACTGCTCGGCGCAAGCCGGCAACTTGCCTTCAGCCAGTCGATTACGGCCATATTTTTCGAATTCGGCTTGGCTGCCATTGGCTTCGGGACCGCCGGCACAGAAGGTGCATTTGTCCATCTTGCCACGCACCCCGAAAGTTCCAGCCGACGGAAACTGCGGTGCGCCAAACGGGCAGGCATAAGAGCAATAACCGCAGCCAATGCAGACATCCTTGTCATGCAGAACCACACCTTCGTCGGTACGGTAAAAACAGTTAACAGGGCAGACAGCCATGCACGGTGCATCGCTGCAGTGCATACAGGCCACCGAAATAGACTTTTCACCGGGGACGCCATCGTTGAGGGTAACCACGCGGCGGCGGTTCACGCCCCAGGGGACTTCGTGTTCGTTCTTGCAGGCTGTTACACAGCCGTTGCATTCAATACAACGCTCTGCATCACAAACAAATTTCATGCGTGCCATATTGTTTTCCTTATGCTCGTTCGACGTTACAGACCGTCGTTTTTGTCTCTTGCATCATCGTCACGCTGTCATAACCGTAAGTTGTTGCAGTGTTGATAGCCTCACCGCGTACCACTGGCGCAGCACCGTTCGGGTAATAAGGCAACATGTCAACGCCCTGCCAACGACCCGAAAAGTGAAACGGCATAAACACGGTGTCAGGCCCCACACGCTCGGTCACCATAGCCTGCACGTTAAGGCGTGCTCCCGTTGGCGTACTGACCCAGACACGCTCGCCATTGCGAATGCCTTTTTCGGAGGCGACTTTAGGGTTGAGCTCAATAAACATCTCCTGCTGCAACTCAGCCAGCCAGGGGTTGGATCGGGTTTCTTCTCCGCCACCCTCGTACTCAACCAAACGACCCGAGGTCATGATTAATGGAAACTTCTCGTGCACCTTGTCAGCAATGTTTTTCTGCTGAATGGTTTTGTACAAGGTGGGCAGACGCCAGAAGGCTTTTTTATCGTCGTGCGTTGGGTACTTGGCCATCAGGTCAGCGCGGTTGCCGTAAAGCGGCTCGCGATGCTGCGGAATGGCATCCGGAAAGTTCCAGACCACAGCACGCGCCTTGGCATTGCCAAACGGGTGGCACCCATGGCCCTGCATGAACACACGGATCATGCCGCCAGATGAATCGGTCTTCCAGTTTTTGCCTTCAGCTGCCAGCTTTTCGGCATCGGTCAGCTCGTCCCACCAGCCAAGCTTTTTGAGCAGCATATGGTCAAGCTCGGGGTAGCCGGTCTGAATGTCCGCACCTTTGGAATAAGAACCATCTTCGGCCAGCAAGTTTTTACCGTCTTTTTCGACACCAAAGTTGGCGCGGAAGTTACCGCCGCCTTCCATAACGTGTTTTGAGGTGTCATACAGATTAGGCGATCCGGGATGCTTCATGGCTGGTGTGCCGTAGCATGGCCACGGTAAACCGAAGTAATCACCCGTTGTGTCGTAGCCGGTCTCCTTGTCTTTTCCACCCTTGGACTTGAGTGTTTTCACATCAAACAGGTGCATGTTCCGCATGTGCGCCTTTAGGCGCTCGGGGCTTTGGCCGGTGTAGCCAATGGTCCAGCAGGTCTTGTTGATTTCACGCAGGATATCTTCTGGCACGGGCTCGTCCATGCCCTTGACTTTTTGCATCTTGTAATTTTTGGACAGCTCTTTGGCAAAGCCCAGTTTTTCAGCGAACTGGTGCATGATCATGTGATCGCTGCGGCTTTCCCACAGCGGTTCAATGACTTTTTCACGCCACTGAATTGAGCGGTTCGATGCCGTAACGGAACCGCTGGTTTCAAACTGAGTGGCTGCTGGGAGCAAATACACCGCACGATTCGGGTTTAAATCTTCAGCCTTGCCCGGCATTGCTGCCATCGCGGCAGTTGCCGACGGATATGGGTCAATCACGACCAGTAAATCGAGCTTGTCCATCGCACGTTTCATCTCCAGACCCCGGGTCTGCGAGTTGGGCGCATGGCCCCAGAAGAACACGCCGCGCAGGTTGGAGTCCTGGTCGATGAATTCGTTTTTCTCCATTACACCGTCGATCCAGCGCGACACGGTAATGCCGGGCTTGCCCATCATGGCAGGCGATGCATAACGGCCCTTGATCCAGTCAAAGTCAACGCCCCAGGTTTTGGCAAAGTGCTTCCACGAGCCTTCGGCCAGGCCGTAATAGCCAGGCAAGGAGTCAGGATTCGGGCCTACATCGGTTGCGCCCTGCACGTTGTCATGGCCGCGGAAGATGTTGGTACCGCCGCCTGACACGCCGACGTTACCCAGCGCAAGCTGCAAAATGCATGAGGCGCGAACAACTGCATTGCCTGTGGTGTGCTGCGTCTGACCCATGCACCAGACGATGGTGGATGGGCGGTTTTTTGCCATCATTTCGGCGGCCATGTAAACACGCGCTTCAGGTACGCCGCAGGCTTCTTCAACCTTGTCTGGCGTCCACTTCGCCATGATGTCTTCTTTGACCTTGTCCATGCCGTAAACACGGTCGTTAATGTACTTGGTGTCTTCCCAGCCATTTTTGAAGATGTGATACAGCATGCCGAACAGGAACGGAATGTCAGAACCTGAACGCAAACGGATGAATTCATCAGCCCGGGCTGCGGTGCGGGTAAAGCGCGGATCCACCACAATCATCTTGCAGCCGGTCTCTTTGGCGTGCAACATATGAAGCAGACTGACCGGGTGCGCCTCTGCTGCATTGGAGCCGATATACAACGCACACTTGCTGTTTTGCATGTCGTTATATGAATTGGTCATGGCTCCGTAGCCCCACGTGTTGGCGACGCCAGCAACCGTGGTGGAATGGCAAATTCGGGCTTGGTGGTCGCAGTTGTTGCTGCCCCAGAAACTTGCCCACTTGCGCAACAAGTAGGCCTGCTCGTTGTTGTGTTTGGACGAGCCAATCACATAAACCGAATCGGGGCCACTGGCCTTGCGCAAATCGAGCATTTTGGTTGAAATTTCAGCCAGAGCCGTGTCCCAGCTGATGCGCTCGTATTT